>JAFZOJ010000035.1 GCA_017550685.1 Treponema sp.
ACTGCATCATAACCGCAATTTTCCTTTGTTTTCTTGGCAACAACAACATTTGGCTCGACCTGGATTACGGTTACTGGTGTCAGATTCCCGCTTTCGTCGAAAACTTGTGTCATGCCAATTTTCTTAGCAATCAGACCTTTCATTCTGATATCTCCTCATGGCCGTCATCCCAAATCCAGAGGGACCGTACCGTTTATTTTTTCGAGCATTAATGCTCGTTTTACCCGAAGGTTATTCCCCGAAGGGCTACCCCTATACAAAAGGGGTTTTGTACTACTGTGTTTAAATTACACTACTGTGTAATTACTACATCAACACCGGCAGGAAGCTCAAGCTTCATCAATGAATCCATAACATCCTGTGATGGGTTCATAATATCAATAAGACGTTTGTGTGTGCGCATTTCAAACTGTTCACGTGACTTTTTATTTACGTGAGGTGAGCGCAAAACTGTAATCTTGTTGATTTTTGTCGGAAGTGGGATAGGTCCTGAAACCTTAGCGCCAGCCTTCTGAACAGTCTGCACAATGGATTTAGCACTCTGGTCGATCAGCTCTACATCAAATGCACGAAGTCTGACACGAATCTTTCCATTAGCCATTTCAAATAACTCCTATTTCATGACAAAAGGACTGATTTTGAAAACCAGCCCTTTTGTCTGAAAAATTAAAAACTACTGAATAATTTTTACAACCTGACCAGAAGCGATTGTGTGACCGCCTTCACGGATAGCAAGTTTAAGACCTTCATCCATAGCGATTGGGTGGATGAGTTCACCGATAACCTTAGCGTTGTCACCTGGTTTAACCATGTCTGTACCAGCTTCAAGCTCGATAGTACCTGTGATATCTGTAGTTCTGAAGTAGAACTGTGGGCGATATCCAGTGAAGAATGGAGAGTGACGTCCACCTTCTTCCTTTGAAAGAACGTAGAGCTGAGCTTCGAACTTTGTGTGAGGTGTGATAGATGCTGGCTTTGCCAATACCTGTCCACGAACAACGTCCTTCTTTTCAACACCACGGAGGAGGATACCAACGTTATCACCAGCCATACCCTGATCAAGAGTCTTCTGGAACATTTCGATACCAGTTACAGTTGACTGAGCTGTTGGGCGAATACCTACGATTTCTACTGGATCGTTCATGTTGATAACACCACGTTCGATCTTACCAGTTACTACAGTACCACGACCAGAGATTGTGAAGATGTCTTCGATTGGCATAAGGAATGGCTTATCAGAATCGCGAACTGGATCATCAAACCATGTATCCATAGCTGTAAGGAGCTCTTCGATACACTTTGTATTTTCTGGAGTTGGTTCATTCAAAGCCTTGAATGCAGATCCCTTAATGATTGGTGTGTCTTCAGAGAAACCATATTCCTTAAGAGTATCTTTTACTTCTTCTTCAACGAGCATCAACATCTCTTCGTCGCCGTCGAGCATATCAACCTTGTTCAAGAATACGATAATCTTTGGTACACCTACCTGACGAGCAAGAAGCAAGTGCTCGCGTGTCTGAGGCATAACTGAGTCTGGAGCAGAAACTACGAGAACAGCACCATCCATCTGAGCGGCACCAGTAATCATGTTCTTAATGTAGTCAGCGTGTCCAGGACAGTCAATGTGAGCATAGTGTCTCTTGTCTGACTGATATTCCAAGTGACGAGTATTGATTGTAATACCACGTTCCTTCTCTTCTGGAGCGTTATCAATTTCATCGTACTTGAGTACCTTATCACCATACTTGTTACCACAGTATGTAGTGATAGCTGCTGAAAGTGTAGTCTTACCATGGTCTACGTGACCAATAGTACCAACGTTCATGTGAGGTTTAGTTCGTTCGAACTTCTCCTTAGCCATGTTTTTCTCCTTGCCGGAAACTATCCTTATTACGTCCGGCATACTTATTTTTATGTGCTGCACTTTAAGCCAGAATACATACGCACCTTTTACTAAGGAATCGCAGTATTCGCAGACACAATTTTTTTTGAGGTTAATAACGAAAAGAAGGTTTGAGGGAAAAAGAATTAACTTTCTTGATGTTCCATCTTATCGAAAACATCTAAACCCGGCACCACCTATCGTTATCGCGACACCTGACAACTGGTCTGGTATTTACGAGTTTTGGTCTTTTGTTAGGAAAGACCTCAGAAACCCAAAGCCAGCCGTCCTGATTACTGCCAACGACAGCAACCAACCGATTATGGGTCGTACGTCCTGAAAACCGCGCAAACGGTAATCTTTACGGATATACCAGATTTTGAAGGCGAACCAAACAAAACCTGTCTGAATCTCAAAGAACCCATAACCCTCTGTAAATTTAAAAGAGGGCAAGTTCTAAAAATATACTACTTATAGAAAGTTTGTTCAATAGGGAGAACCCTTTTTTTGAAAAAAAAAGATTGTCGGGTCAAGCCCGACAATGACAAATAAAAAAAGAGAGGCTCTGGAGCCTCCCTTTGTAAAAACAGATTTTATTGTAGAAAAACTACCAGCGGTAGTGAGCAAAAGCCTTGTTGGCTTCGGCCATCTTATGAACATCTTCGCGCTTCTTGTAAGCAGTACCTGTATTATTGTAAGCATCAAGAAGTTCTGCAGAAAGAGTGTCAGCCATTCCGTGACCGTTTCTGCTTCTTGCAGCTTCGATAATCCAGCGCATTGCCAGAGCTTCGCGACGTGATTCGCGGATTTCCATTGGAACCTGGTAAGTAGCACCACCAACGCGGCGTGACTTAACTTCTACCATAGGCTTAACGTTGTCGATAGCCTTGAGCATTACTTCCAAAGGATCTTTTTCTGTTTTGGCCTTAAGATTGTCCATAGCTTCGTAAACAATCTTCTGGCATGTAGCCTTTTTACCGTCGAGCATCATGCGGCATACGAACTTAGAAACAACCTTTGAATTGTATTTAACATCCGGCATAAGTGGACGTTCGATTGATTTCTTATGTCTTCCCATCTTAGTCCTCCATTAAGCCTTAGGTTTCTTAGCACCGTACTTAGAACGACCGCGCTTGCGATCTTCTACGCCGAGAGTATCTTTTGTACCGCGGATGATATGGTAACGTACACCAGGAAGGTCCTTTACACGACCACCGCGTACCAAAACAACTGAGTGTTCCTGCAAGTTGTGTCCAATACCTGGAATATATGCAGTAACTTCAATACCATTTGACAAACGAACACGAGCAATCTTACGAAGAGCTGAGTTTGGTTTCTTAGGTGTCTGAGTCATTACACGTGTACAAACACCACGTTTCTGTGGACAAGACTCAAGCGCGGGAGACTTGGTTCTGTTAGCCACAGACTTACGACCCTGACGGATTAATTGATTAATTGTAGGCATCGCCTATTCTCCTATTTTATATTCCGGTCAGCACCCCGGAAGAATTTGCATAGAATAAACCCATTTTTAGATGGGTTTTACAATAATAATGAAAATTTTAAATGAATTCAATAGGGTGGGTATGAATTCTTGTGGGAAAAAAAATGGCTACCGGTTGGCGAGCGGGTTTGCAAAACCGCGGGCTAGCCCGCTACACGCTGAAGTGCCTTGTAATTATATACGTGGCCGCCTTGCGGCCGCACTTCAGAGTGTTTTTGAAACCCGCTCGCCGCCCTACCGCCATTTTTTTTCCAGGTGTAATCATGCTCACCTATTGATTCTTTTATTTTCTTTAGGTTGTATATTCCGTTTTAAAGAAATGGGTTTTCAATGCAATCCTTCTTTTCACGGATTTTTTTTGGTTTTACATGTATACATCGAGAAAAAAAAATGGCGGGAGGGAACAAAAACGGGGGGCAAAATGACTCTGTTTGTTGATGCCGCGGGAGCGGCATTTAATAGTTCCACTACAACAAACAGCGTCAAGCGGGCTAGCCCGCGCTTTTGACCCCCGTTTTTGTGACCGGTAGCCATTTTTTTTTCTACATGATTCAATAAAAAATTAATGGTGGAACAAACGGATTCCGTTGAAGGCCATGACCATGTTGTAGGAGTCGGCGGCCTGGATGACTAGGTCGTCGCGAACGGAGCCGCCTGGCTGGGCGATTACGGTTACGCCGGATTTTTTGGCGCGGTCGATGTTGTCGCCGAATGGGAAGAAGGCGTCGGAACCGAGTGCTACGTTTGTGTTCTGGGCGATCCAGGCGGCTTTTTCTTCGCGGGTGAAAACTTCCGGTTTTACTTTGAAGATGTTCTGCCATTTGCCTTCGGCAAGGACGTCCATGTATTCTTCGCCAATGTATACGTCAATGGCGTTGTCGCGGTCGGCGCGTTTGATGCCGTCTACAAACTGGAGGTCTAAAACCTTAGGGCACTGACGGAGCCACCAGTTGTCTGCTTTCTGGCCGGCAAGACGGGTACAGTGAACACGGCTCTGCTGCCCTGCCCCAATACCAATTGCCTGACCGTCTTTTACAAAGCAAACGCTGTTAGACTGAGTGTATTTAAGAACGATGAGGGAAATGATAAGGTTGCGCTTGTCATCTTCACTCATAGTTTTGTTTTTTGTAACGATGTTGGAAAGAGCCGACTGTTCATCAATCTTGAGGAAGTTGTGACCCTGTTCAAAGGTAACGCCGAATACCTGCTTGCGTTCAAGGTCTGCAGGAACGTAAGCAGGATCAATCTGAATTACACAGTAGTTGCCGTTTTTCTTAGCCTTGAGGATATCAAGAGCAGCGGCAGAATAAGAAGGTGCAATCACACCGTCAGAAACTTCTTTTTTGATAAGGAGAGCAGTTGCTTCATCACACTCATCACTGAGAGAAATAAAATCTCCAAAAGAAGACATGCGGTCTGCACCACGGGCGCGGGCATAAGCACAGGCAAGAGGAGTAAGTTCTACATTGTCTGTAAAATAGATTTTTTTGAGGGTATCCGAAAGAGGAAGACCAACTGCGGCACCTGCAGGAGATACGTGCTTAAAGCTTGTAGCTGCCGGAAGACCTGTTGCTTCCTTAAGTTCCTTTACAAGCTGCCATCCGTTGAGAGCATCAAGCAGGTTGATATATCCTGGTCTGCCGTTCAAAACTGTAATTGGCAGATCGCCGTTTTCCATAAAAACCCTTGCCGGTTTCTGGTTAGGGTTGCATCCATATTTAAGTTGTAATTCGTTCATGGGTAGTATAATAGAATATATTTATAAAAAAGGGAATATGATTTTACTCAGAAATAGGGTCGCCGTTTTCATCATATTTAATTGGATGTTCAACCTTGTAGAAAATTGCAAAAAGACGATAGCATATAGTATAGAAGATAACAGAAGGCCAGAATAAAAGAGACACAAAACCTGCAATAAGATTAAGGCGGAAAAGCAGAACATCAATGGCAATATAAACGGCTAAGATGACGCAAAGCTTAACGGCTTCTGTAAGATAGGTAAACATAAGCGCAATAACATTACGAAGAACGTTGACAAAAGAATTTTCGTAGCGGGCAATAAGAGGGTATGCAAAAACATTAAAGACAAAGGCAACAAAACCACAGCAGGCAGCAAGAACAATGATAAACAGGCTTTGTTCACTTATGATTGCCCAGACAATAAGAGCGCCAAGACCACCCAGAGTTATGATGGAAATTAAGAACATCAAAAGACCCTGGACAAAATTCTGTTTTATGCCCTTAAAAAAAAGGCGGCAGATTTTAAGGCCCGGTTCATCGTTCAGGATTTTGATTCCGACATAAAAGACAGCACAGGTAGAAGCACCCGCAGTTATTACAGGAATGCAGCCCAAAAGCCACAGCAACCCCAGAAGAAGAAACTGACCAGCTTTGAGGGGTGTCATGACCTGCGAGATTTTCTGTTTGGAAATGTCTTTTAAATCAGCCATTATTTATTTTTGTTGATAATTCTTTCTTCGTATTTACCGGTGGCAATTTCGATAAAGCGTACAAAAAGAGAAACCTTGTTGTCGGCATTGAGCGAGTTCCAGAGCTTGTCTGTAAATTCATCAATGTTACCGCTGATGCTTACTTTTACAGGTTCACCCTTAAAGCTTGGGAGTGGATTTCCGTCGCCTTCGTAAGTGTGAATATAGCGGCCTTCTCCGGCAAAAGGAGCTTCGTAATCAAAGGTCTGGCGCAGGATGCAGTCACCGTTTCCATCATCACTTTTGAGGATAGAAAGTGTGTAGTTAAGACTGCCGCCTTCGATATCAAGAACAGAAGAAATACGTGGAGTCCAGTTAGGACCATCGTGCTCGTATTTACGTGTGCGCAAAGCCTGTTCAAAAGTTTTTCCGGATTTAAATCCCTGGTAAATTGTATCAGTCTGGTCGCCGTTTGTTACGATTGTTTTATTGCCGAGTGTACGAACTGCAGCATAAATGATAAGACTAGGGTCACCGGCAATGAGCGATTCATCAAAAGCCTTGGTACGTACAACTTCGCTACCCTCTTCCTGATTTGTAACAAAAATGCGGTTACGGCTGCCTGCACTGCGGCCCATTGTCCAGTATGCAGAAACAGCATATTTTCCGTCCTGAGTGCGGCCGGCAACAATACCACGACCCGGATAAGAAACGCGGGCAGCTTCTTCAAATAAATTAGTCATATTATTTTTCCTCCGAATTATGAAGGTCTTCAAGAATATTCATTACAGCATCAACAGTAACCTGCTTTGGATCAGGATGATCTGCAGGAACAGTTTCCAGAATCTTATTGCGGAAAGGTTTACATTCGATCATCTTACCGGCAGTCAAAGTTACTACGTCTGGAACAACAATATCCATAATCATGTTTTCAGGATTTTCAGGATTAAAGCGAAGAACACTTCCGTTGATTGAAACAGGAAGTAGAAGATCAAACAGACGCAGGTAGCTGTCAATTTCACGAAGCCCGCGTTTTGTTTCAGGCTTGCCCGGGCGGTAACGGGTACCACTAGGGAAAACAAGAATAATCTGACCGCGCTTTTTACAGCCGTCCATGGCACGCATTGCAGCAAAATTAATTTTTCTTGCACGAAGACGCTCTGCTTCTTTTTCTTCTTCGGAGGCATCACTCTGTTCAACAGCATTAAGACTGCGGGTCGGATAAATAACAACACGGGTAAAGCTTTCGGTAAGGGCGCGGACAATAGGATCAGCTTCGTTCAGCTTCATTCCGGCAATGGCAACAATACGATGCGCAAAATCCTTGGCCCATTCCTGACCACTGTTTTCCAGAAGATCAAGGAAGCAAGGCAGGTCCATGTTGGAATAATGATCCATCATTACAACACCGGATTTACCGCCGGATACGACAGCATCATAGAATTCCTTAAAGTTTTCTATATTATTGATATGAGAATCAGGAAGAAGATTGTCCTTAGTAATAAGGCTCAGATATTTTCTGGTCTGAGGATTTGCTTCTTCATAAATTTCAGTTTCATCAATCTTTTCTGCCGCATGCGAAATCTGAGCAAATTCTGCCAGATATTTTCCATACAGTTCTTTAAGTGTTTTACCCATAGATGTTACTTTCCCTTTTGCAAAAATGTGTTTTACAAAACAATAAAGATAAAAAAACTGTTTTGGAAAACCAAAACAGTTTTTTTCTTATTGAACACCGACCAAAAATTACTGCGCACTGCTCGCGATTTTTGGTCTACACATGGGCCATCTAAGACTTGAACCAGATAGACCCAATTCATTAGCAATATTAAGTGTTACTTAGTGTATAATAAAGCACTTTTAGTTATTAATCAACACTAATTATCGCTATTTACACACTTAATATTTGACTTAACATCTACACAAATCAAACCACTTAACATTTTGCTTAACATTTTTTGTTTAGCAAAATCAAATGTATTTGATATAAAGTAAAAAAAACTGTCTTGCGATGCAAAACAGTTTTTTCCTTAATTGTTACATGGGCCATGTTTGATTTGAACAAACGACCAAAGGATTATGAGTCCTCTGCTCTAACCGCTGAGCTAATAGCCCGAATGATTAGCATATTATCATAATTTTGAGGGATTGGCAATATAGGGAATTTTCTATTATAGCCGCTATGGAAAACTAAAATAAATGAATAATTACATAAACGGCATTATGAGCAGTTCTTTGATGGAACTGTAAAGGATATTGAAGATGAAATTCCGTTTGAGGTTCCGGAGGGATGGGCTTGGTGTAGATTGCCAGAAATTGCTAAAAATATTCTTGCTGGTGGTGATAAACCGA
>JAFZOJ010000036.1 GCA_017550685.1 Treponema sp.
AGAGATATTGCCAAAGCTGGCGGAAACTCCGCCGGAAGTTTCAAAAGCATGTGAGGACTGCAAGGCAGAAACCCCGGATGATGCAGAACTGGAAAACGAAAACTCTACAACAGAGGCAGAAACAGACTGCGACGCATCTCCAGAAAACGAAAACTTGCAGAATGATACAGAGGCAGAAACAGAACCCACAGAGGCCGACAACGAAAACTCAAGTGTCATGTCTAATCAGGCAGAAGAACAGGGTGGGCTCAAAACCGACGAATACGGTTTTGAAGTATTTGGGGAAACGGAAAACGATGCACAATCTTGCGGGGCTGTGGAAACCAAGGCAGAAACGGAACCTGAAAAGGCCGACAACGAAAACGAGGGAAGCTCGAATCCACGCGAAGCAGAACCAAAAGAAGCTGCATCTGAACCGGTCCATTATGACGAAAACGGCAACGGTCTGCTGTTTGATTCTGAGTAGGAGGGTGTATGCATTTTCCTACAGATTATACGGACAGACTTGCTATTGAGAATGGGAAGATTGTACGCATCGTAACGGCAAAGTGGTATGACAAAAAGAATTCAGAAAGAAAGAACACACCAATCTGGTATGAATGCGACATCTACAAAGAAGATGAGGATGGCAATGCATGGAAACAGAATATATATCATTCTTGCTGGGGTAGTTATTGCGTTGCATTTCCGGGGCTTCCACTGAATGAGAACCCGTACAGTTGGTATTATGACAAAAGACCTGCAGAAGAAGAAGGCTGGCAGCTTTTAGGCAAGCCTATGGATATTGGCGGCGACTATATGACGCCTGTCGATTTTGAACTTGTCTATTCCCTGCATCCGTCTTTTGAGTACCTTTGCAAAAAATGGTATTTTGCGCCAAATAAATGCAGAGACAAAGGCCGTTGGGATGTAATGAAAAAGCTTTCGGTATGGAAACAGCATCCGGAACTTGAGTATATCCTTGCAGCAGGTTATGAAGAGGTCGGGTTAAGTAAAGGGTTCTGGAGACTTTCAGAAAAGAAACGTTGGGAAATGGCATCTTTTATGAAAAAGAATCCAAAGCTTTCTGATCTGCGATTCCGTGAAGTTCAGGGCGCTATAAAAAGCGGCAATCCCGAACTTTATGCGCGCTACCTTATTGATGTTTCATCA
Source organism: Treponema sp. (assembly GCA_017550685.1). Lineage (GTDB taxonomy): Bacteria > Spirochaetota > Spirochaetia > Treponematales > Treponemataceae > Treponema_D. The sequence goes on from JAFZOJ010000036.1 coordinate 1,153, forward strand.
TGGAGGCGCACAGGAGTAGATGGTTTACAGTTTTCCGATTATGTCTATCTCAAAAAGTTAAGGGGCATTAAAAAAGACTGCTTTCAAACTGCTCTGGACCGTAAGGTCAGCATATGGCAGGACTACATGAGGATGCTGGCACAAACAAATCATGACAGAAAAGACGAATACTGGCGGCATCCCAAAGACCTTATTGATAAACACAATCAGGTAAAAGACGAAATTGAGCGAATTAAGGAACAGGCAAAGCTCGAAGCTCTTAAGGTCAAAAAGAACGCTATAAGGGCAATAAAGCGCCGTTTCCAGGAGCTCAACGGAAACATTGATGGATATTCCATATTTGTGACTACAGATTATGACGAATGGAAACATCAGGCAAAAGTTCTGTCGCAGTGCATTGTTGGAGCCGGATATTACGAAAGGATGATAGACGGCAAAGACAACATTGTCTTTATACAGAAAGACGGAATTCCTATAGCAACTGCAGAAATACGGACAGATGGTTCTCTCGGACAGTTTTATGCAGATGAACGCGACAGGGATAATTGTCTGCCTTCTGCAGAAGTAAAGGCAGCGTTTGAGAAATGGTTCCAGTCTATTCCTAAAAAGACATGGAAGCCCCGCAAA
>JAFZOJ010000037.1 GCA_017550685.1 Treponema sp.
AAAGCAGCCCGTAAACCTAAGTATTCAACAAGACAGTATAACCGCTGTCAGATTTGCGGACGTCCAAGAGGATATTTGCGTAAGTTTAAGATGTGTCGTATCTGCTTCCGTAAATTAGCAAGTGAAGGCCAGCTTCCTGGCATTACAAAATCAAGTTGGTAGGAGATAGAAATGAGTGCATCAGATCCAGTAGCAGACATGCTCACAAAGGTTCGTAATGCGGCTATGGCCCGCCACGAGAAAGTAGATGTTCCTGCTTCTAAACTTAAACTCGAAATCGTAAAGATTTTGAAAACTGAAGGATACATCAAGAACTTTAAAAAGGTTCAGGAAGATGGAAAGAACGTTCTTCGTATTTTCTTGAAATATGATGATGATAATAATCCGGTAATCCACGGTGTTAAAAAGATTTCTACACCAGGTCGCCGCGTTTATTCTGGTTATAAAGATTTACCGCGCGTATTCAACGGTTACGGTACAATCATTGTTTCAACTTCTTCTGGTGTAACAACCGGTAAGAAAGCTGCTGAAAAAATGGTTGGCGGTGAATTAGTTTGCACAATCTGGTAATAGGGGGCAGAAAGTATGTCAAAAGTAGGTAAACTTCCTGTTGCTATTCCAGCAGGTGTAACAGTAAATGTTGCCGGTGGAGTTATTTCTGTAAAGGGACCTAAGGGAGAACTTAAGCAGACATTTCATGACGAAATCGACATCAAAGTAGAAGGTTCAGAAGTTGTTCTTACAACAAAGGACAATTCAAAGCAGACAAACGCTTATCATGGACTTTACAGAAGCCTTATCAACAACATGGTAAAAGGTGTTACAGACGGATTCTCTAAGACTCTGGTTGTAAACGGTGTAGGTTTCCGTGCAGAAGTTAAGGGTAAGGAACTGGTAATGAACCTTGGATATTCAACAGATTTTATTGCTATGATCCCGGACGGACTTACAGTAACTGCTACTCCAGATGGAAAGGTTACAATTGCCGGTATCGACAAGCAGTTGGTTGGTGAATTTAGTTCTCAGATTCGCAAGTTGCGCAAGCCTGAACCTTACAAAGGAAAGGGTATTCGCTACGAAGACGAAGTTATCCGCCGCAAGGTTGGTAAGACTGGTGTTAAATAAGGTGAAGCTATATGTTTAAGAAACTGAACGATAAAGACAGAAAGCGCTTGCACAGAAAGATTCATATCCGTAAGTCAATTTACGGTACTGCTGACAGACCTCGTTTGACTGTTACACGCAGCAACAAAAATCTTTCTGCACAGGTTATTAATGACGATGAAGGAAAGACTTTAGCTTCTATTTCTACTATGGAAAAAGAATTTGCTGCTCTTAAACCAAATGTTGAAGATGCTGCAAAACTTGGTGAAGCTTTAGGTGCACGCCTTAAGGATAAGAAAATCACTAAGGTTGTTTTCGACAGAAATGGTTACTTGTACCATGGTGTTGTTAAAGCTCTCGCTGACGGTGCCCGCAAAGCAGGTATCGAATTCTAGGAGATATTATGGAACATCAGAAAAACTTTGATAAAGAACCAAAAGAGAAGGAATTTGTAGAAAAGCTCGTTACTCTTAACAGAACCTGTAAAACAGTAAAGGGTGGACGCCGCATGTCTTTCTCTGCACTTACAGTAGTAGGTGATGGAAAAGGTCGCGTAGGATACGGACTTGGTAAAGCCAACGACGTTTCTGAAGCAATTAAAAAGAGCATTGATAAAGCAAAGAGAAATCTTGTTGTTGTTCCAATGAAAAACGGAACCCTGCCACACGAAATGACAGGTAAATATAAGAGTTCAGAAGTTTTGCTTAAGCCGGCTTGTTCCGGTACTGGTATCATCGCTGGTGGTACAGTTCGTGCTATTATGGAAGCAGCTGGTGCTACAGACATTCAGTCTAAGTCTTTGGGCTCAAATGCTGCAGTAAACGTAGTTCGTGCAACTTTTGATGCAATCTCAAAGATTATGGATGCAAAGAAAGTAGCCGCTAACAGAGGTAAAACTCTGGATGAATTGTGGGGTTAATGTATGGCTAAGGCAAAACAGATAAAAGTTACATTAATTAGAAGCGTTATCGGCCAGAAGCCGGACAAGAAGGCAACTGTACGTTCACTTGGACTTAAGAAAATCAGTTCTTCAAACATTCTTCCAGATAATGAATCTTCCAGAGGAATGGTTGCTTCTGTATCACACCTTGTAAAGGTAGAGGAGATCTAAAATGGCAGAATATAATCCAATTCTTAGCGCTCCTCAGGGTGCTAATAAAAAACCAAAGCGTGTAGGACGCGGTTCATCTAGTGGACTCGGTACTACAGCAGGTAAAGGTAATAAAGGTCAGCAGTCAAGATCTGGTAAGGCAGGTCCTTACGTAGGTTTTGAAGGTGGACAGATGCCTTTGTACAGACGTATTGCACACAAAGGTTTCTCAAACTATCCATTCAAGAAAGAATACTATTGTATCAATGTAGGCATTCTTGAAGCTAAGTTTGAGGATGGTGCAACAGTAGATAAAAAAGCTCTTATTGAAAAGGGATTTATTTCTTCAAAGGCTTCTACACTTGTTAAGATCCTTGGTGATGGAGACATTACAAAGAAGCTTAATGTAGTAGTTGATAAAGTATCTGAATCAGCAAAAGCAAAGATTGTAAAGGCTGGTGGTACTGTTAAGACTATTGAAGAAGCAGCAGAAAACAAAGAGTAATTCGGAGTAGGACATGGCAAGCAATCCAATAGTAAATATGTTTAAAGTTAAAGAACTTAGGGACCGTCTGTTCTTTACATTGCTCATTCTGGCAGTGTACAGATTGGGTTGTACCCTTACAATGCCTGGCATTGATGCAAACGTTCTTATTAAGTACTTTGACGATCTGGCTGCGCAGAATAACAATGCGTTTGCCAGCTACATGGACTTCTTCGTTGGAGGTGCATTCTCTAACTTCTCTGTTTTCATGCTTGGTGTTATGCCTTATATCTCTATGCAGATTATAATGCAGCTTGCTGTAATTATTTTCCCTGGTCTTAAACGTATTTCTCAGGAAGATGGTGGACAGCGCAAGATTGCACAGTATTCAAGAATCGGTACGATTGTTGTTTGTCTCGTGCAGGCTTGGGGTGTCACCGTTTATGCTCAGAGCATACCTGGTTGTATACTTATAGAAAATCCTGTTGCTTTCCGTGCACTTACAATTCTTACAGTTACAACCGGTTCCATGATTACAGTATGGCTCGGAGATCAGATTACTGCTAACGGTATTGGAAACGGTATTTCTATGATGATTTTTGCAGGTATTGTTGCACGTCTTCCAAACGCTTGTGTAGAACTTGCACAGGCAGTTAAGAACGGCGATGTTCAGCTTGTATTTGTCATCCTTATTTTGATCTTGTTCATTGCAATTATTGCTCTTGTAATTTACGAAGAATCCGGACAGAGAAAGATTCCTGTACACTATGCTAAGCGCGTAGTAGGAAGAAAAATGTACGGCGGACAGAGCACATATATTCCGTTTAAGGTTAATCCTTCAAACGTAATTCCTCTGATTTTCGCTAACTCACTTCTTACTCTTCCTCTTTCTGCAGTTTCTCTCTTTGCAAGAGGTAATAATGCCAAGCCTTGGGTTGGAGCTATTTCTCGGTTCCTTACTCCTAACGGCTGGGGATACAATGTTTTGTTGGTACTTCTCATTATCTTCTTCGCATACTTCTACACTCAGGTAACCCTGAACCCTACAGAAATTGCAAAGAACATTCGCGAGAACGGCGGCTCCATTCCGGGTGTTCGTACAGATAAGACAGAAGAATATCTTACAAAAATTTTGAACAGGCTTATATTACCAGGTTCATTGTTCCTTGCTCTGATTGCGGTTGTTCCAACAGTAATTCAGTATGCATTCCATTTCCCACAGTCAGCTGCACAGTTGATGGGTGGTACATCACTTATCATTCTGGTAGGTGTAGATCTGGATACAATGAGTCAGGTTGAAGCTCTTCTTAAGATGCATCACCATGAAGGACTTACAAAGAAGGGCAAAATCAGGTCACGAAGTCTCTAAAAAAAAGTAAAGATTTTGTGAATTAGCTATAGAAAAGATATGGGAATATATGGTATATTATTTGTTACCGAATTGCTCTCATTGCGAGGTGCCAAAATTCGGTAAGTATATTCTCATGGGGGCTTTATATGAAAGTACGAACCAGTGTAAAACCTATCTGTGATAAGTGCAAGGTTATTAAACGAAATGGTATAATCCGTATCATTTGTACAAACCCAAAACATAAACAGAGACAGGGCTAAGGCTTAAGGAGAAACAGATGGCTCGAATTGCGGGAGTAGATATCCCTAATAAACATGTAGATACAGCATTGACTTATATCTACGGTATTGGCCGTTCTTCGGCTAAAAAGATTTGTGAAGAAGCCAAGATTGATCCACTCAAGATGATGAATGATCTTTCTCAGGATGAACTCACAAAGATTCGTGAAATAATTGACAGAGATTATAAGGTAGAAGGTCGTCTTCGTTCAGAAATCGGTCTTAACCTTAAACGTCTTATGGATATTGGCTGCTATCGTGGTCTTCGTCATAAGAGAGGTCTTCCTGTTCGCGGACAGAGAACACGTACAAACTCTCGTACTCGTAAGGGTAAGAAGAAGACAGTTGCTAATAAGAAGAAAGCATAAGGCGGAGGAATAATTAATGGCTACCGTTAAAAAGCGAAAGGAAAAGAAGAGCGTATACGAAGGTAATGTTTACATTCAGGCTACGTTCAATAATACTATCGTTACTATTACAGACCTGAAGGGAAATGCTCTTTCATGGGCTTCTTCAGGTGGACTTGGTTTCCGCGGAGCAAAGAAATCTACTCCGTTTGCTGCGCAGTCTGTAGCAGAAACTGCTGTACAGAAGGCACAGAGTTATGGTTTGCGTGAAGTTCACGTATTTATTAAAGGACCTGGAATGGGTCGTGAAAGCGCTATCCGTTCTTTGGGCGCCATGGGCTTGAAAGTAAAATCTATTTCTGATGTTACTCCAATTCCTCACAATGGATGCCGTCCACGTAAAACACGTAGAATGTAACAGGGAGATTTATAAATGGGTAAAAGCACACAACCTTTGTTAAAAAGATGCAAAGCCTTGGGTATTAATCCTCTTGTTATGGGTTATAGCAAGGAATCTAAGAGGAATCTGAAAGAGGTTCGCCGTGGTAAGAAATCTGAATATGGTATTCAGCTCCAGGAAAAACAGAAGCTTCGTTTTATCTATGGTGTTATGGAAAAGCAGTTCAGAAAGTATTATGAAAAGGCTGCAAAGAAATCTGGTGTAACAGGTGAAGTTCTTCTTCAGCTGCTCGAATCCAGACTGGATAACGTTCTGTTCCGCATGAATTTTGCGAAAACAAGAAACGAAGCAAAACAGCTTATTAACCATGGACACATTTGTGTAAATGGTAAGAAAGTTGATATTCCTTCATATCTCGTGAAGGTGGGCGATGTTATTTCCGTTAAGGATGGAAGTCGTGCAAAGTCAGGAATCAAGTTAATTCTTACTAGAAATCCTGAAAAGACAATTCCGTCATGGCTGGAAGTTGACAGTGAAAACTTTACTGGAAAGGTTACTGCGGTTGCTGCAAGAAGTGATATTGATTATCAGATAAAAGAACAGCTCGTAGTTGAGTATTATTCTAAATAAAAATAAGGAGTTCAGATGGCTCGTAAAAACTTGCTTAAAGGCTTTAAAAAACCTAAAGGCATTACATTTGAACATATTAGTACAAATCCGAACTACGGAAAGTTCACCGCGTATCCATTCGAACCTGGATTTGGTACAACTGTCGGAAACACGCTCAGAAGAGTGTTGTTGTCATCTATTCAGGGTTATGCAATTTCTTCAATTCGCATAACTTCTTACGATGATAATGGAATACCGCATGTTATTTCGAGTGAGTTTGAAGCTATTCCAAATGTTTCAGAAGATACTCTCGAAATAATCAACAGTCTCAAAATGATCCGCCTTCGTCTTCCTGAGGATGTTGAACAGGATACAATTATGTATGAGTTCAAGGGTCCTGGAGTTGTTAAGAGCGACGACTTTGCTAAGGAAGGCCAGCTTGAGGTTATGACTAAAGATAAGGTTATCTTCACTATGATGGAAGGTGCCCATCTTGATGTTGAAATTCAGGTTGATCTGGGACGTGGTTATGTACCTGCGGAAACAAATGAGCATTACATTGAAGTTGTTGGTACAATTGCAATGGATGCAATTTTCACTCCGGTTGAAAAGGTTAAATATGCCATTGAACCTTGTCGTGTAGGTCAGCGCAATGACTATGACAAGCTTGTTCTTGAGATTTGGACTGACGGAACAATCACTCCTGAAGATGCTTTGGGCGAAGCTGCTAAGATTGCAAAAGAACACTTTGTAATCTTTATCAACTTTAATGACAAAGACGTAATCGGAAGCGATGACAATGATGAAGGTGATGAAAGCATTGCTAAACTTCTCAGCACTCCTGTAGAAGAGCTTGAACTTTCTGTTCGTTCATCAAATTGTTTGAAAAATGCAAATATTCGTACAATTGGCGAATTAACTAAAAAAACAGAAGATGATATAGCTAAGACAAGAAACTTCGGAAAGAAGAGTCTTGCAGAGATTAAGGAAAAGCTCCAGGAATGGAACCTTACTCTTGGTATGACAGACTATAGCCATCTGAAGAATGCTGCCAACTTAAATAAGCAGAAGGAAGAAACAGATGAATCATAGAAATGGTTTTAATCCGCTTTCACGCACAACAGCGCATCGTCGTGCCATGTCTCGTAATATGGTAACGTCGCTTTTCAGATATGAGCGTATTACTACAACTAAATCAAAGGCTCTGGAAGTAAGAAAATCGGCTGAAAAGCTTATTACAAGAGCTAAGGAAGATACAGTTCATAATCGCCGTGAAGCAGCAAAATTTATTTCGGATGAAAAGATCCTTAATAAGTTGTTCACAGAAATCGGACCACGCATGAAGGAAAGAAACGGTGGTTATACACGCGTTCTTAAACTTGGTTTCCGCCAGGGTGATGCTGCAGATGTTGTAATCTTGGAACTTGTTGACTATAAACTTGAATCTGAAGCAGATAAGGCTGACAAAGCAGAAAAGAAAGCTGCAAAAAAGGCTCCTGCAAAGGATGATTCAGCAAAAGAAAAGAAAACAACAGCTAAGTCAAAGGAAGCTGCTCCTGCAAAGAAACCGGCTTCTAAAAAGGCTTCTGAAAAGAAGGAAGAGCCAAAGGCTGAGTAAGCCCCAGGTTCTGTATATTAAGGAGTTCGTATGTCTAAGAACCATCGTGGATCAGGTATCAGATCACTTCCTAATCATGGAAGAGGAACTTGTGCAATCTGTGGAAAGACAGATATCAAGGTTCTCTATGAAAAGGAGATTAATGGTCAGAATGTAAATATTTGTAAGTTCTGCAATGCTCATTTGAAGAATGAAGCAAGAAATGCTCCGGCTCCAGCACCTGCTGCAGAAGAAGCACCAGCTGAACAGGCTGCAGAACCAGCAGCTGAAGCACCGGCAGAAGCAGCAGAAGCTCCTGCAGAAGCACCAGCTGAAGCTCCAGCAGAAGAAGCTAATGCATAATTAGCCCTTATTATTTACATTGCAAACCGTCGGACATAATTGCCGGCGGTTTTTTTTTAGATTATCGGGTCAAGCCAGGTAATGACAGTCATTGTCGGGCTTGACCTTGTAATAACTGTCATTGTCGGGCTTGACCCGACAATCTTTTTCAAAAATTACTCTATATTATCTTGCTTGAAAATGCAGTTTGCTATAAAATATAAATAATATGGGTATTGCTAATAGTCATCAGATTTCCAGATATTATGATTTTTTCAGAGATAAGGAAATAGTTTTTACAAAATCAAATTTGCAGATTCTTAAGATGGACCCTCGCCAGATTTATGTTAAGTGTGCAGGCGGTCAGTGGCCATGCTTAATTAACTCTTCTTCTCTTCAGTCTGCTAAAATTATTATCGGTACCAACAGCGGAGCTTTTCTTGCTATTCAGAAGGATAAGAATATTTCTATACAGCTGCGTTACTGCTTTATTGATGCTAACGGTGCTCCAATTCATTTCTTTGTAAACTGTACAGTAGGCGAAATTAATAAATATCAGAATACAGAAGAGCTCGCAATTGTAACCCTTAATTTTACACAGCGTCCGCCTGATGATTTGATTTTCAAAATCGGTGAGTTCCTTGAAGCAAACGAAAACTTTTATCACCGCAAGGAAGAGCGTATTGATATCAATAAAAACTCAATCCGCAAGCTTGGTCTGGAAAAAGAAGAATCTATCATCTATGTAGAAAACGTTCCACGCCGCTGTATCTTAAAGGACCTTTCTTTCAGTGGTGCAAAGGTAATGCTTGTTGGTGTTCCAAAATTCCTGGTTGGAAAAAACATTGGACTTAAGATTGATTTTATAGATACAAACGAATCTGTGCTTGTACCAGGCATTATTCCTCGTGCAGAATTCCTGGAAGGAAGAAAGGATATTACTTCTGCTCACATTGCCTTTAATGCAGATGCAGTTCCTATGGTATATAAAATTCATATCAACAGCTTTATTACAACATACCAGAAAACAATTCTTAACAATCAGCAGTCAAATGCAAATTCTGCAGTTAATCAGCCTACAATCAGTACTGCCGCAGAAAATGCAAGCGCACCTGTTGTTGATACAGTTACCAAAAAAAATCCTGAAGAACAGTAGGAATTATTATGAATCCAAAAAATCCTCTTGATTCAATTTATTTTATTGACCTGCCGGAAAATTTTTCTCTTTCAGATGCAGCATTCCAGATTGATAAGACCATACAGCTTCCTGTCCAGCAGAAGGATAGCGATGCGCCCGGCGTTTTTAATCCAAAAGAAATTACAATGGAACAGATTCTTGCAGGTATTCTGACTGTCCTTGCTTACGATAAAAAGAATCCTCATCTGGACTATTACCGTTCCATCCTAAAAAAGGCCAAGCCTAATATTAAACAGGAGCTTTGCGAGGCTGCAATCCTTAAAACTAAAAACGAAGACTTTGACCTTGCAGAAGAAATCTTTATGGCGCTGTATGGCTTTGACCCTGAAGATACTGCAATTGTTCTTAATATGGCTTTGTTCCTTGACCAGCGTGCCGACAGCTACAGACGTGCAGGCCTTTTTGAAGATGCCGACGCCTACGATGCCGACGCCGAGTCTTATTACATTCAGGCAATGGAAGCAGAACCACCGCTGCCCGATGCTTTCTTTAATGCAGGATTTTTCTATCTTAAACAGCATAAATATAGAGAAGCCAAAGATAATTTTGAAACCTTTGTAGCGCTTAATGCAGGTGCTTCAGATGAAGACCTTGGAGAAAACGGTCAGTACAAGCTTGGCCGTGCCCAGGAAATTATTGAAAACATAAACAACCAGAACATGGACGACGAGCGCTTTAAGAATGCCTACGACCTTATTTCAAGCGGTCAGGAAGAAAAGGGCCTTGAAGAAATCCGTCTGTTTTTGCAGAACAATCCAAAGGTATGGAATGCCTGGTTCCTTTTGGGCTGGGGACTGCGCAAGATTGAACGCTTTGAAGATGCCAAGCAGGCTTTTTTGGAAGCACTTAAATACGGCGGAGATAAAAACCCTGACACTTACAATGAACTTTCACTTTGTCTTGTTGCAGAAAAGAATTTTGACGAAGCCAAGAGTGCGCTCCAGAAGGCCATGGCTATAGATCCTGACAGCACAAAGATAGTTTCTAATCTTGGTTATATTGCACTTGCACAGGGCAACAACGAAGAGGCCAGAAAGTATTTTTCTATTGTTCTTGAGCTGGATCCAAAAGATACAATTGCCGCAGCAGAATTGTTAAAGCTGGAAAAATAGTTACCAGGAAACCTTGTCCCCGACATTTACATTATTCTTGTCAAACCAACCCTGCGGAACCTCAAGGGCATAGCGGCAGGAGCTGGTGCTTTTTATTGGGGTAAGGCTGAACGGTGTCATGTCGTAAATGTTACGGATTTTGCCGTTGTAATCTATGTAGGCTATTGAAAGCGGGTGAGGGGTGTTTTTCATCCAGAAGGACAAAATCTGGTCACGGTCAAAAATAAAAAGCATGCCGGTTCCATCCGGAATATTCTTGCGCTCCATAAAACCATGGTTGCGTTCTTCTTCTTTTTCTGCAATTTCGGCTTTTACGGTAAGAGTAGTGCCGTCTGCCTTGGTAATCAAAACATCCTTTACAGGAAGCTTTTTAGATTTGCAGCTTGCAAAGGGAACAATAATAACTGCCAGTAATAATATAAGCGCTGTTTTTTTCATATTAGAATTCGTCCAGGAATGCCTGCTGATTTTTTTCTTCAAAGGATTTTTCGATTGTCGAAGCGTTTTTGAGCATGTCAAAGGTTTCGTTGTCTATATACTTAACCGAAAGCGGTTTTTCAAGCATCATTGTAACTTCTTTGTCCTGCCATACAGCCTTTTGAGGGTCCAATGTGTCAGGTTCACCATATTTTTTGCAAAGTGTTGTAAACATGGAATAATAATCAGTTTTTTGAGTATTGATGTTGATTGTGATTATATAAAGCTGCTCGTTGTAAAACTGGAACCAGCATTGTGTCAAAAATGGAGAGCCGCGTCCGCCCGAAGCGTTTGTTTCTATAAGGATGCGTGCGTCGCCCGGTAAAAGGGAAACATCTCTGTCGCCTGTATAGCCAAAGTCTGAATTTTTAATGAGCTGCTGTTTTGTTTCGTCAAGCGACATGCCCAGGTGAATGTTGCCATAACCATCGGGTAAATTTTCTGCGGCCAGTGAAAAACCTAAAAATGCGGCGGCTAAACTGATAAAAATTCTTTTTACACTCATATAGAGTTTATCGGAAGAATTTTATTCTTCATTACTCTGTTTTCTGTAGAAGGCGGCCTGTTTTACAAGCTCAGGAACGTCCTTGATGTAAATCTTGTTATCTACAATCTTAACGTGTGCAGAAGATGAGAAGTCGAATATTGCCTTGTGCTGTGCTTCCTGTGGCAGACCACACATGTTTGCAATATCCTTTGGTGTAAATTCTGTCTGCATTGCTTTGCTTGTAAGTCTGTCTATATTGATGCGTTGTTTTTCAAGCTGAAGCGAAAGCATATCTATCATCTTGTGGAATGGATCGCGGAGGTTTGCATTATCCAGCTGACGGTACATAGACCACAGGCGTTCAGCAAGAGTTGTTGTAAGGCGAGAAATAAGCTGTGGTTGAGTTGTTACCATCTGGTTAAAGTTGTCATGGTTTACAACCATAAGGCGGCAGTCTGAATGTGCAATTGCATTTGCAGAACGAGGCTTGTTTTCCAAAAGTGCCATCTCGCCGAACATGTCTCCTTTGTGGAGCAGGGCAAGTGTTACTTCGTTGCCGTCTACTACCTTGGAAATGGTAACTTCTCCGCTCTGGATAATAAACATATCTGAACCGCTCTGTGCCTCGGAGAAAATCATTGTATCCTGAGGATATTCGCGGCTAAGTTCTTTTGAAGGCTCAAAATAAGGTGCTCTTGTGCGTGCCTTAAGTCCAACAAATTTCTGTTTTGCAACGTCGGCATTTGGTCCCACCGGCTTTGTCTTAAGATACTGGTAGTAAGCGTATACTGCAATATTGTTGCGGCTTGCTTTTTCGTAATACTGTGCAACACGCAGAATCTGTTCCGAAGTATCAGAAACAACAGTATTGAGGGTAGCTTTTGTAAGCATCTCGTTCATCTGGCGCATGCGTGCGGCAAAGGTTTTAATGATTTTAAGAGCAACAGGTGTATTTTTTACGATGAGCTCAGGATACTGTTCCTTGCGTACGGCAATAGCCTGAACATCTGTGATTGCAATTGCAGTTTCAATCTGAAGGTGAGATGCCATACATGGTACAACGCCTACGAAGTCTCCTGGTCCCAGCTTGAACGGCTGGATTCCTGAGCCTGAAGATTTAAAACATTGAACCATACCTTTCTGGATAATGTAGAAGCGGTCGCTGTCGGCCTTGCCTTCTACTACCATGTATGATCCTTGTTTGAATGTAGTAATCTGCAATTGTAACATGTTATTCACCTTAAACTGTTATTATATAAGTATAAATTTACAAATCAAATTTGTCTAGTTAATTTTCGACAAAAATTATCTCCGGCTCAAGCATAAAACCATATTTTTGTTTGATTTTTTCCTGAGTGTATTGAACTATCTGTTTAATTTCGCTGGCTTTTGCATTGCCCGTATTTATGATGAAATTTCCATGAAAATCTGCAATTTTAGCCCCGCCCACCGTATAACCTCTAAGTCCTGCTTCGTCAATTATCTGGCCGCTTGGCTTACCAAAATCACGGTTGTTTTTGAATACAGAACCTGCGCTCGGAAACTTAAAATGCCCCTTGTTTACACGTTCTGCTATGTATTTTTTGCATTCTGAGGCTATCTGTTCGTTGTCCGAGGCATTTTTTTGTGTAAGCAGGAAGGTTGCCGTAGTAATAAACCTGCTGCCTGTCTGGTACGGAGACTTTTTATATGCCCACTGTGAAGCGTCAAAAAGGTCCTGGTGCAGCGTTGTTTTTTTCTGGGAATAGTCCATCCAGCTTACCGAAAAAAGCCTGTCGCTTATGGAAAGGTCAAAGCAGCGTGCGTTCATGTAAACAGCCCCGCCAACAGAGCCCGGAAGTCCTGCAAACTGTTCTAGACCGCTTATATTGTTTTCCGTACAGAATTTTACGAGTGACGCCATAGGGGTTCCGCAAAAGCAAGTGATTAATGTCTGTCTTTTTTTAAGTTCGATCTTGCCAAACTGTTCAGAAATGTTTGAAGGCTGATAATAAGCTGTGTCGCTGAATTGAGAAGTACAGACTACGGCACCGCGAAAGCCTTCGTCTGCAAAAACAAGGTTACTTCCGCCGCCCATTATGAAAAAACGTACATTGTTCTGCAAAAGTGCGTCCATGGCAATTTGAAAAGAATAATAATTTTGAGGTGAAATAAAAAGATCTGCAGGTCCACCTACTTTGAACGTGGTTTTTTGAGCAAGCAGCTGGTCGCGGACAATGTCGCCTTTAAAAGCTTCGTGATTTTTTAATATTTGAACAATTTTTTCGTAATCGGCCACAAATTTATTATAGCACGTTACCGCTCTTTTGTCATTGATACGCCTGTGCGCTTTCTTGGCCTGTGGAAAAAAAAAGATTGACAAAGGGAATTGGGGGGGGTATTATGGAAGAAAAATAAAAATATTTGGAGGAAAAAATGTTTAAAAAGCTGATGCTTGCAGGTCTTGTTACCTGTTTCGCACTTGTATGTCTTACTGGATGTAACTTTGCTCCAGAGGGAAATCCATGGGATTACACTAAAATCGAGCAGAATGATAATTACTTACAAGAACCTTATGAAATTGCTCCTGATAAAAAGTATCATGGATTTGGTTATTTAAGTACTTATAGTAGTGGAAGTGGTGCCGGTTGGAAATTTATAAATAATACAGGATCTACTGTAAGCTGTAAGTATTCAGAAAAGTTTTTTCATGGAGATTCTTATTCAACTATCTGGGTTGGAGCTACAACAGTAGAGAATCCTGGCGCTGGATTTGAGGTTAAAGCCGGTGAGTCTGTTTCAATAAGCGCAGGCTCCGCATATTACATAAAGTCAGGTAATAAAAAAGAAAAATTCTATGAATTCTATTTAGCCTGTCACTAATTAATTATACTTTGATAAGGTTATAACCTCCGTGCTTTTGTTTGAGCCGGAGGTTTTTTTATGTTGTTAAAGCTTTTGTAAAAAGGTATAATTTATCTCAAAGTTTTCGGATTACCCTTCGACAAACTCAGGGATCGCAAATGGAGGTAACGATATGGCACTAAAATTATATAATACAATGGGACACAAAATGGAAGAGTTTAAGCCGCTTGTTCAGGGACAGGTTGGTTTTTATGGTTGTGGACCTACTGTTTATAATTATGCGCATATCGGAAACCTTAGAGCTTATGTTTTCCTTGATGTGCTGGATAAGACATTGAGCCTGCTCGGCTACAAAATCAAGCATGTTATGAATATTACCGACGTTGGACACCTTACAGATGACGGCGACAACGGCGAAGACAAAATGAAAAAATCTGCTGCAGAGCGCCATCAGAGTGTACTCGAAGTAGCAAACTTTTATACAGACGCCTTTATGAAGGATATTGATGCAATGAATATCCGCCACCCTGATGTTATCTGCCGTGCAACCGAGCATATCCAGGACATGATTGAGCTCATTAAAAAGATTGAAGAAAACGGCCACACCTACATGGCAGGTGGTAACCTTTATTACGATATTTCCACATACCCTGACTACGGTAAGCTTGCAAACCTGAATCTTGATGAACTTAAGGCAGGTGCCGGAAAGCGCAAGGTTGTTGTAATTGACGAAAACAAGCGTAACCCTGGTGACTTTGTTCTTTGGTTCACTAAATCTAAGTTTGAAGATCAGGCTATGACCTGGGACAGCCCTTGGGGCCGCGGTTATCCTGGCTGGCATATTGAATGTTCTGCAATGAGCATGAAATATCTTGGCAAGCATTTTGATATTCACACAGGCGGTATTGACCACGTGCCTGTTCATCATACAAACGAAATTGCTCAGAGTGAAGGAAGCTTTGACGCAGCAGAACGCGCTAAGGGACCTTGGGTAAACTACTGGATGCATAACGAGTTCCTTATCCTCGAAGGCGGCAAGATGAGTAAGTCAAGCGGTAACTTTATTACCCTGCAGACAGACCTGCCACCGGAGCGCGGTTTTTCTTTAAAGTCTAAGGGGTTTGAGCCTCTGGATTACCGCTTCTTCCTTTTGGGCGGCCACTACCGCAGACAGCTTGTATTTAATCTTGATGCTTTGGAAAGTGCTAAAAACGGACGTGCAGCCTTGTATGGCCGCGTTGCAAAGCTTATAACCCGTGCCAACAAAGAAGAAAATCTTGGCCTGACACGCGACAATTTTGCCACAGTTCTTGCAGGCATTGACTGCGAAACAGAAAGCCTTGCAAAGTTCCGCGAAGGCCTTGAAAACGATCTGGCTACTCCTGTTGCCATGGCTGCAATGCAAAAAGAAGCTGCAGGCAAGGGTACAACAAAGGCAAGCGTTTCTCTGGCAGCACTCCTTAAGATGGACAGTGTTCTGAGCCTGGACGTAATCAAAGGTGGTTTTGCAGAGCTTGAAAAGCAGGAGGCCGCTACAGCCAATGCCCACGCCGGAGACCCTGAAGCTGCCGAAATTGACGCACTTGTTGCAGAACGCACTCAGGCTAAAAAAGATAAAAACTTTGCCCGCGCTGATGAGATTCGCGATATTCTGACAAAGAAGGGTATTGTTGTTACTGATACGCCAAATGGTCCGGTTTGGTCTCGCGGATAGATTTTTACCCAAAAATGGTATAAAATATAAGAAGAGAGTGTAACTTTTTGGAGAATACTGTGTTTGATAATATAGCAGACGGTCAGAATGGGATTCAGGTGGCAATAAATGCCGGGAACCCTGCTGACTTTAAGACGATTTATGACGCTTGCATGCAGATGCTCTTCAAAATATCATACAGAATTGTAAATGATGAAGAAGCCGCAGAAGATTTAGTTCATGACTCGTTGATTAAGGCAAATGAAAAATGCCTGGTTTTTCCTTCTCTGAATGACTGTAAATACTGGCTCATCAGGGTTGTGAAAAACGCTTCCCTTAATTATGTAAAACGAAAGGACAGGGAGCGCAAGGCTTACGAAAAGGTTTTGTACGAAGATCACCGTAAGTCAGAATCCGGCGAAGTTGATTTGCTTAAAGCTGATGCAATGAAAAAAGCAAAGGAAGCACTTAATAAGCTTCCGGAGAATCTGCGCGAGGTTCTTGTACTTAAGGAATATGGTGACTTAAATTACAAGGAAATCGGTAAGGTTCTTGGCATAACTGAAGGTAACGTAAAAGTTAGGGTTTTTAGAGCACGCGAACAATTACTTAAATTGTTAGGAGAAGACGATGTTTACTTGTCCAACTAATGAGATTCACTCTCTGTATTTAGATAACGAATTGCCTCAGAATCACAAGGCTGAGTACGAAGCTCATATTGCTTCCTGCGAAAAGTGCAGGGCTGAACTGGAAAAGCTGCGTGCCCTTCGTGATGTTTTTGCCAAGGATGCTGCTGACATCAATCCGGACAAGGCATTTATGGATGCAAGCTTTGAGCGCCTTATGCTCAAGATGAAATATACCAAGACAACTTCCCGTATGCACATGAATTCTCCACGTGGCCGTGTATGGAAGTTTGCAGTGCCTGCTTTAGCCGCTGCGGCTGTTCTGGCTCTGGTTATTCCTTTTGGTCTTGGTGCAGGCCGTCATGGTGTAAAAACTATGTCTGCTACCTCAAGTATTTATTCTCAGATTCCTTCTCAGGTTTCGGAGCAGATGGCCGACGTTGCCTTTGGCGGTGAAAACGGATTTGCCTTTAGCAATGCCGTTCAGCAGGTTATGCCTTCTACCGTAAAGAACGTAAATAACGTTTCAAATGCTTCCGGTGCTGCTTCCAGACTTATTAAGGATGTTGAGGTATTCCGCCCTAAATTCGAAAGTGATGGTGAAGAAAAAACAATTTCTATAAGGATTACAATCCCTGGAAATGATGATGTTCCTGTTACAACAGAAATAGAAGTTCCGTTGGATGTAACAGGTCAGTATTAGTGGAATACTCCAGTAAGTTCAGTTATTTTTTCCGTAAATATTCTCTTGTCAGAGTTTTGTGTGCTCTAGCCGTTATCGGTATTATTTTAACTGTTATCTTTATTACGGGTGCCAAGACTAAGGCTGTTCCGGAAATTGAATCCCTTAATCCGCCGGTTGGTTCACCGGGAGATGTTGTTGTAATCAAGGGTAAAAACTTTGGTGATGTGCGCGACATGAGCTATGTTGAATTTGCAGGCTCAAAGCTTACTGCAAGCTCTTATATTTCGTGGCAGGATGATTCAATTAAGCTGGTGCTTCCGTCTAATGTTCAGGATGGACTTGTAGTTGTAGGTGTTAAGAATCAGCGTTCCAAGCCTGTACTTTTTGCAAATGAGGTTGATATTCCGGTTCCTGTTACCGAAACCTTTACCATAACCAAGCCTGTAATTTCTTCGCTTTCGGCTACCAAGCTGGCGGTTGGTTCCCTGCTTACAATTTATGGTAATAATTTTGGTGCTTCTCGCGGTCAGTCTAAGGTCTGCTTTACCAGCGATTACGAAAAGGCTGTTTCTACTGCAAGTTATGTAAGCACCCTGCTGCTTATGTCTAATACTGTAGAAGCCAGCGACTTTGACGAAGATTATGAATACTGGAACAATAACGAAATAAGGGTAAGGGTACCGGACGGAGCTTATTCGGGAGTTGTTTTTGTAGATACCGGAAGAGAAAAATCTGACCCTCTGGATTTTACAGTGCTTCCTGCTGCAGGTACCAAATCTTACAACGGAAAGAAAATTTACCTTGTACAGTATACCGCAGATATTTCGGATGTAATGACAAACGATGTTTCTACAATTACCTTAAGATGTCCTGTGCCTTATGTTATTCCGTCTCAGCCTTCGCTTGAGCTTACAGAGGTTACACCGGCTCCTATCCTTCAGAATTATCAGGGCTGTCTTATTCATCAGATAACCAAGAATAGAAATAATTCTCCAAAGAGTGTTTTCCGCCAGAGCTTTGCGGTTCCGGTTTATGAAATTAACTGTGATATTAAGGAAGCAGGCATTACTGCTTATAAGAATATGAACCAGGCGCTTTATGAAAGATTTACTGCTCCGGATTCCATCGTAAAAAGCGATGACGAAAAGATTAAGGAGCTTGCGCTTGAAATAACGGGTAAGGAAACCAATGCCTGCAAAAAGGCAAAGCTTATATATTCCTATATGATTGAGCACTTTAAGCTTGATAATAAGATAAGGAAGAATGAGGCCGACCCTCTGGATCTGCTTAAGGGGAAAACCTGCGATGCTTATGATTTTGCTGTAGTTTTTGCGGCTCTTGCACGGGCTGCCGGTATTCCTGCAGTTGTAGACAGCGGCATTCTTATTGGTCAGGATCTGACGACCCAGGCTCATTGGTGGAACGAAATTTATTTTGCGGGATTCGGCTGGTTCCCTGTTGATGTTGCTCTTGGAGCAGATCTTGATTACAAAAAATGGACTGAAAATTCCATTACCCAGGATTATTATTTTGGAAACCTGGATTCGCATCACATTACTTTTTCCCGCGGATATAATGACTTAAAGCCTTTTGCACAGGACAATAAAACTGTAAAATATCCTAAGAGCTTTGCATTGCAGAGCATCTGGGAAGAAGCAAGCAGCAATACTGCAAAATACAGCTCGTACTGGAGCGTACCTGCAATAAAGGGTGTTTACTAGGAGGAAATTATGACTAAAGTTTTAAGCGTTGGTGGTTCAATTATTGTTCCGGAAAAACCTGATACAGAATTTCTTACTGCATTTGTAAAAATGTGTACTGCCTGGCTTGATCAGGATAAAAGCCGTCGTTTGATTCTTGTTGCAGGTGGTGGTGCTCCTGCCCGTGTTTATCAGAATGCCTATAAGGATGTTGCCGGTGCCACAGGACTTGCTGCCGAAAATGATGCTGCTGACTGGATTGGAATTATGGCTACCCGCATTAATGCACAGCTTTTAAAGGCAAGCTTTGGACCATACTGCAAAAACGATGTTGTATATAATCCTACTCTTGAAGACCTGAAGTTTGACGGTCAGGTGCTTGTAGCTTCCGGCTGGAAACCTGGCTTTTCTACAGATACAGATGCCGTTTACCTTGGCGAAAAATTTGATGCAAAGACAATCGTAAATCTTAGTAATATTGAAAAGGTTTATACCGATGACCCTCGCAAGAACCCGGATGCAAAGCCGCTTGATACAATTTCGTGGGCAGACTTCCGCAAGATGGTAGGGGATGAATGGACACCTGGTAAAAACTGTCCGTTTGATCCGATTGCCTCTAAAAAAGCAAGCGAGCTTGGCATGAAGGTTATCTGCGCCGGCGGAAAGAATATTCCTAACATCAAGGCAATTCTTGAGGACAAGGAATATATCGGAACAACTATCGGTTAATACTTTCTTCCATTCTTTCAAGAAGCTTTTCTAATTTACACGCGTACTCAGGGTCTGCGGCCCACGAAAGTGCCATGTCTCCAACGGTGCGGGCAAATTTGGTTTTGTGGACCCAGCTGTAGCGCGGATCTACCAGTTCATTATTCAATTCAATTTCTGCGGTTGTGGCGTAGGCCTGCAGATGCTGGATGTGAGCCCTTACTCCAAGCTGAGGGGTTTCAAAAATACAGCCGGGTTGTTCTGTGTTTATGGCGCCAAGGCCGCAGTAGTTGTGCCATTCGGGCTGGACAAGGCCGCCGAACCTTAAAAATCCGGTTTCCAGGCACATCTGGGCAAAGGCTATGTCGGAGTTTATGTTTTCGGCGGCAGCTTCGGTAATATATATATCTGCAAAATCAAGGATTTCTTCATAATCTATGTCAGGGTTGCCTGTAAGGAAAAAGTCTGCAAGCTGTACGGCAGAAAGCTTACCTGTATCTAAAAGCCTGCGTGAAAGAATTTCTTTGGGTTTGGTCGGAACAGACTTACAGGAAAATAAAACAAAGAGTGAAAGAAGGATTAAAAGACTTGCTTGTGTAACAAAATTGATTTCTGGTTGTTTCATATATATAAAATCGGAAAAAAAGAAGAATTCTAAAAAAAAATGCAGAATTTTTACTTTTTTTTAGGATTTTTTTGTACAAACCCCTCTTTTTTAGGAATATTATATATGTGAATAATAAACCTGATATAAGAGAAAAGGCTTTGAAGTACGGGCTTGGCTATCCTGTGGATCAGGAACTCATAATGCTCATTCTTGGGTCGGGAAACAGGCAGATGTCTGTAAAAACGATGTCCAGAAGGATTGTTGAAGTTCTTGATACTGCAAATTCCAATGATGTTGTCGAACGGCTTTTGAAAATGAAAGGCGTTGGACAGGGAAAGGCACTTGCCATTGCGGCGGCTTTGGAGCTGGGTAAAAGGCGGACCTGCCATCTTGGGGCGCATATTGTAAGTCCCGATGATCTTATTCCTTTTGTTAATCATTATGCAATGAGCGAAAAGGAACATTTTCTGGCAGTAACCTTAAATGGCGGACATAATATAATTCAGATTCATGTCGTTTCGGTAGGAACAACTAACCGGACTGTTGTAAATCCGCGCGAAGTGTTTGGCGAAGCGATAAGGGAAAATGCCACGGCAATTATTCTGTGTCATAATCATCCTTCGGGCAGGGCAGAACCTTCCGAAGAAGATATTGCGACAACAGATATTCTGCTAAAGGCGTCCAAGCTGGTGGGCATTCCGATTCTGGATCATATTATTATAGATTGCAACAGCTACTATAGTTTTATGGAACATGGACTATTGCCTGTTGATGAACAGTAATATATTATTAATTTATGACTATGAAAAAGATTATTTCCAACCTTTCAATTTTTCTCTTTGCATTGGCTATGCTCTGTGCATCATCTTATGATTACGAGCTTAGGGAACCGGATTCTAAAAAACGACGTGATGATGATTATGTTGGTGTAATCATCAAGACAAACGTTGAGGGTGCAGAAGTTTATATCAACGGCGAATCCTTTGGCGAAACTCCTGTTGCAACTGTAGACCTTTCTGCTACAACCTATACTCTCGAAATCCGTAAGAGCGGTTACGATACAATCAAGTGCAGAATCCATCCAAAAAGATACTATACTTATGTTTATAATTTTACGATGGTAAAAACCTGCGGTTATATTGAAGTACGCAATTATCCGTCGGGCAGTACTGTTTATGTAGACGGCTCCAGCCATAATTCTTTCCCTATAGAAGTAAGCCCGGGAAATCATACCGTTAAGGTTAGAAAATTCGGATACCATGATTTTAGCGAGCAGATTTATGTAGAAAATCACAGTACCGTAAGGGTAAACGCCTACATGGATGTTGCGCCTTTTTCTATCAGCAATTTTAAGATTTCAAAGAATGTAATCAATCCTGATTATAAATCAAGCATTGGTAAGGTAACTATTTCTTTCCATGTAACAAATGACGGTTCGGCTATTGTAAGCGTAAACGACAGATATGGAAACAGTGTCTGGACTCATAAATATTCAAGCTTTTCTACCTGGGAACAGAGTGTTTCCTGGGATGGAAACGGTAACGATGGAGAACGCATTCCGGACGGAACTTACACCGTAACAGTTTATGGTCTTGGATACGAATTTTCAGAAACCATAAAGGTTGACCGCAGTCTGAGCTATCCTGCTGTTGCCTTTACTACAGGCGGTAGTGGTGTAGGAACCTTGCCTTGTGCTTTTGGAAACAATGTTGATTACGTAAAGCTTGCCGCTTCGTTTGGTGCAACCATGAATATTGGTGAAAACAGCGTAAGTGTAACAGGCTTCCCGATTACTGCGGGCATGCTCATTGATATTGGAAGTCACGTTGAGCTTGGAGGTTCCTTCTCGGTAAGTCCTTCTATTTCTAGCCAGGTTGAAACTCCGCTTCGTGGTGGTGCAAGCCTTAAGGTAACCGGCGGCGTAAATATGTTCCCTTCACTCAAGTTGAATTTTGCAGGCTTGTGTAATTACAATTACTGCAAAAACAAGGGCACAGGTTATGGCAGCATAGATATGAGAAGCGGTGTAACACTCGGTGCTACAACCGGTGTTGAGAGTGATATGCTTTATGCTGGTGCTTCTGCAGAATATACAATCGGAATAAAAGACAGAAACATGCTTAAGTGCGGTGCTGTTGTTTCGTTCATGCCTGTAAAGGTTGTGCGCGCCAGCGTCTGGGGTGCCTTGTATAATGCTGAGGTTGCCGAAGCCGGTGTAGAAATTATTTCCATGCCTGCTGCTTCTGCCTTTAGTATTGATGTAAAGGCCTGGATGCTCAAGGATTTGAGTACAGTCGGAAAAAATATGGTGCTTAATGCACAAATTGGCTTGTCATATTTGTTCTGATTTATTAAATTTATAGTATGAAACTTTATTCAAGAGGACAGGTTGCCAGACGGATTTTTTACGGTGTGGCAGCCGTGTTTGTATTAACGGCGGTTGTTTTTTATAATCTTGGAAAGAAGGCGGCCGCTCCCAAAGATTCACTGGCTCTGGAAGAAGAGCAGAACTCAGAACCTGCAGAAATGGAAACTGTTCCTGCCGAGGAATTTGTGCTTCCTGTTGCGGGTTCAACTTCTGTATATACCCAGGATGAAAACGAAAATATAAGCGTATATAAAAACTGTAACGAAGCTGTAGTCAATATCAATACTAAGGTTACTTCTTACGACTGGTTCTGGGATCCTTATGTTACCGACGGTGGCAGCGGTTCTGGTTCAATTATTGATAAGCGCGGCTACATCCTTACAAACGTTCATGTTATTTCCGGGGCAACCAAGATTTTTGTTTCCCTTTATGATGGAACTCAATACGAGGCAACTGTTGTAGGCGAAGATATAGACAGCGACCTTGCCGTAATTAAATTTGATCCGCCGGCCGGTGTTACACTCAAGACAATTCCTTTTGGAGATTCTTCAAAGCTTGTTGTAGGCCAGAAGGTTATTGCAATTGGTAATCCGTTTGGTATGGAACGAACAATGACTACCGGTATTGTTTCAGGTCTTGGTCGTCCTATCCAGAATTCAAATAACCGCATTATCCGCAATATGATTCAGACTGATGCAGCCATTAACCCCGGAAATTCGGGCGGACCTTTGCTTGATACTTCGGGACGCATGGTGGGCATTAACACAATGATTATGTCTTCTTCGGGCTCGTCGTCAGGTGTAGGCTTTGCCGTTCCAAGCGAAATTGCTGTCCGTGTTGTAAATGATCTTCTTAAGTATGGTAAGGTTCAGCGCGGTGTTATTAATGCAAGTATTGTTCAGCTTACTACCCGTATTGCCCAGTATGCAGGACTTGATATATCTACCGGTATGCTTGTTTCCGAGGTTGAAGAAGGAAGCAATGCAGAAAAGGCAGGTCTGCGCGGTGGTACAAAAGGCGTTTACTACGGAAACCGCAACAATATTCTGTATCTTGGCGGTGACATTATTACAAAGATTGACGGAATAAGCATTACATCTTTAGCCGAATATTATTCTGCGCTCGAAAGCAAAAAGCCGGGCGATGTTGTAAGCGTGGTTGTTCACAGAAACAAAAAGGATGTTACGTTAAAGATAACATTGGCAGAGTAAGCAGAGTGTCATTATATGCGTGAGTTTAAGGTCGTATCCCCGTTTGAGCCGAGTGGAGACCAGGGGCAGGCAATTCAAAAGCTTAGCGAAGGTTTTCTGCGCGGCGATAAGTTTCAGACTCTCAAGGGTGTTACCGGTTCCGGAAAAACCTTTACAATGGCCAAGATTATTGAAAAGGTTCAGCGGCCCACTCTTATCATCTCTCATAACAAAACCTTGTCTGCCCAGCTTTACCGCGAATTCAAAACTTTTTTTCCTGAAAATGCAGTTGAATATTTTGTTTCTTATTATGACTACTACCAGCCGGAAGCCTATGTTGCTGCCCGTGACTTGTATATAGAAAAAGACTGCGATATCAACCGTGAAATTGACCAGCTGCGTCTTAAGGCAACTTACAGCCTTATGGAGCGCCGCGATGTAATTGTAGTTGCTACGGTTTCTTGTATTTATGGTCTTGGTATGCCGGATGTTTACAAGGGTATGCGCGTGCATGTAGAGGTTGGCCAGCAGCTGGATGTCAAAAAGTTTGCGGCACAATTGGCACAGCTGCAGTATAACCGGAACGATGATGTTCTTGAACGAGGCAATTTCCGTATAAAGGGTGATGTTATAGAAGTTTTTCCGCCGTACATGGAAACAGACGAAGGCTACCGCATAGAGCTTGACTGGGAAGAAGTTGTACGAATCAGACGTATAAATGTTTTTGATCACAGTGTAACAGGCGAACTTGACGAAACCGTGTTCTATCCGGCCAAACACTTTGTTGCAAGCCGGGAACAGCTTTTAAGTGCCACAGACCGCATTCAGACAGAAATGGAAGAGCGGGTAGAAGAGCTCCGCAGCCTTGGCAAAATGATAGAAGCCGAACGCCTTAAAACACGAACAACCTATGATATAGAAATGCTCAAGGAAATGGGAACCTGCCCGGGAATTGAAAATTATTCAGGACCTATTTCCGGGCGCGAGAGAGGAGAACCGCCTGCAACTCTGCTTCATTATTTTCCGGATGATTTTTTGTGCATGATTGACGAAGCGCATGTTACAGTGCCTCAGATTGGAGCCATGTACGAAGGAGACCGCAGCCGCAAGCAGAACCTTATAGATTTTGGATTTCGTCTGCCAAGTGCCTTTGATAACCGTCCGCTCAAAAAGGCTGAGTTTGACGCCAAGATGAATCAGATTATTTATGTTACTGCTACACCGCGCCCGGAAGAAGTAAAGCAGAGTACTCAGATTGTTGAACAGCTCATTCGTCCTACAGGCTTGCTGGACCCGATTGTAGAAATCCGCCCGAGCGAAGGTCAGATGGAAGACATATACAAGGAAGTGCGCGAACGAATTGACCGCAAGGAACGCAGTCTTATTTTGACTTTGACAAAAAAAATGGCAGAGGATTTGACCGATTATCTTACGGGCCTGAGTCTTAAGGTAAAATACATTCACTCAGAAATTGACACCTTTGAACGTGTAGAAATATTAAAATCGCTGCGAACCGGCGAAATTGACGTTTTGATTGGAATTAACCTTTTGCGAGAAGGAATTGACCTGCCTGAGGTTAGCTTTATTGCAATTCTTGATGCAGATAAAATCGGATTTTTGCGCAGTGAAACTTCTCTTATTCAGATTATTGGTCGTGCAGCCCGAAACGCCGAAGGTAAGGTTGTAATGTATGCAGACCATATGAGTCCTGCAATGGATGCGGCAGTTCGCGAAACAAAGCACCGCCGTGAGGTTCAGGAAGCCTACAACAAGGAACACGGCATTACACCTACAACAATCAGAAAGGCTGTGGAAGATATTTTAGTTCACGAGCAGAAAGATGCCCGCGACGAAGCAACCATGGACCTTGAAGTACTAAAGCAGGGGGTAAACCTGTTCCGTGCTGCCGACCGCAAAAAGCTTATCAAACGTCTTACCGAAGAAATGTCTGCCTGTGCCGAACGCATGGAATACGAGCAGGCAGCTGTGTATAGAGATCAGATAAGGGAAATAGAATCTCAATACGGGAAATAACACTATTCCCTATTTACTATTCCCTTCTTCCCCAATTGACTTTTTTCTTGATTTCCTATATATTTTCTAAACTATCTATTTATCAGTTGGAAATTTGTTTTAATATAAGGAAGGATACGAAAATGTCTAGATGTTGTGATATCTGTGGAAAGGGCGTAATGTCAGGTAACAAGGTTAGTAAGTCTTATAATCACACACGCAGAACATGGAGACCAAATCTTCTTAAGATTAAGGCTCAGTTTGGCGGTACTGCTAGGACTATCAATATCTGTACAAGATGTCTTAAGGCTGGTTTTGTTGACAAGAAAGTAAAGGTTCCAAAGGCTGAAGCTGTTGCTCAGAACTAATTTGTCTGCAAAATAATGTTGAAAAGTCGCTCGGACAGGGCGGCTTTTTTTTTTCGTAATTCTCGGGCTTGATCCGGGAATCTTTTATGAGGTCCTATGAAACTTCTTCTTTTAGGAACCGGTACAAGTCACGGAGTTCCTGTAATAGGCTGCGACTGCAAGGTCTGTAAGTCAAACGATAAACATGATAAAAGATTGCGTTCTGCCGCTTTATTAACTACTGAGCGTGGAACAAATATCCTTATTGATGTAGGACCTGACTTTCGCATGCAGGCTCTTGAACATCATATAAACAGTCTTGATGCCGTGCTCCTTACTCATAGTCATGCCGACCATCTTCACGGAATTGACGACCTTAGGATTTTCAGCTGTGATATGTGGAAAAAGCCCGAAAATCCTAAAGCACTCAAGCAGTATGAAGCTCCTCCTGTTCCTATTTATACAAATAAAAATACACTGAATGATTTGTCGTGCCGCTTTGCCTATTTTTTTATTCCGGTAAAGGAAGGCGGCGGTCATGCACGTGTGGAGCTTAAAGAAGCAGTAAAACCTTTTGTAATTGATGAAGTTACCATAACTCCGGTTCCAATGATGCACGGACATTTGCAGACTGTAGGCTGGCTTTTTACCCGCACCGATGAAAACGGAAAAAAGGTTTCGGCCGGTTATCTTACAGACTGCAATTATATATCACCCCAATCTATTGAACTTGTTCAGTCGGCTGCCGGAATTAAAGAGGGTGGTGTAATAAAAGAGCTTGTAATAGACGGCCTCCGCATAAAAAAGCATTCAACTCATTTTTGCATACAGGAGGCCATGGAGGCAGCTTCGCAGATTGGGGCGCAGAATGTCTGGATGACACATCTTACACACGAATCAAGCCACTCAGAATATGCCGCCTATATGAACGAGCACAAGGCAGAATACCCGGGCATTACAGGAACAGCAGCTCCTTCTTATGACGGGCTTGAACTGAATATTTAAAAAAAATTGCACAAAAACACAATATTTTATTAAATTTAATATATATAATAGAACAATATAGCAAATGATGAATTTTGATGATTCTTATGTAGTAGAACAGTTCTTTTCCTCTTACCACGATATTTTTACCGTAGATTTTTTCTGGAAATTCCTTAAATCAAACGGCGTAAAAATTACCAAGGCTAATGCACGTATGCTTCTGGATTCTTCGGAGATGGTTTTTGCCCTTGTTAATGATGAATACATTACCCGCGCAGGTGTTTTTCTTGGAAGATGGTTCAGCTTTATGCCTACTGCAGAAGAAATTCAAAAGGGTTATGTTCTGCTTGGTCACCGCTGCCTTCCTTTTGTAAATCCGAATGTTCAGCCGGATAAAATCAATGTTACCAACGGCAGATATATGATTCAGCCCAAGGCAGTTTCTTTTTCCATGAACCTGGCACTTGATACCTATGCGCTTTTTGGCGATGGTTACGTAATTCCATGCATTTTTAATGATCATTCAAATACAAAGCTGCCGTTGTCCTCTGTGCAGTATGGCATGCCTGCTTCCATAGAGCTTACAGCCTGGCCACTGTCCAAAATCATAGGCGGACGCGGAATAAGGCTTGGCGACAGAATCCTGGGTAGGGTTGTGGACTGGGCCGCAGATGTTGTAGAACTTTCTGTGCTCCCGGCAAATTCTTCTTCCGAAATTTCAAGCGACGATATTGAAAGGGAAGAGTGGTATTCAATTTTTGAAAAAGAGCTTATCAAGAGCTTTGAAGAAAACGGCCCTGAGCATTCAATCGAACAGCAGCTGGCATTTTTGTTCCTGGAAAATCAGAATGAATTGTGCAAGAGAACCTGCGGCAGTACAGAAGAATTTCTTAAGCACACCAAAAAAATAGGCTTTTCACCTTACGGCGTAGAATCACGAATATGGTATGCAAATACTACGGTTCCATATATCGGCAACTGGAATAAAAACAAATCTGCTGATTCCCTGTTTACAGATATTACGATGATTTTTTCTACGGATGTAATTGATGCCTATCTGGAAAACTATATTTTTGAACAGAGGGAACGCAACAGCGATAAAACACTGGATGAACTTCTGGACGAAATTTTTCCTTCTGTTTTAAGAATGACTCCTTCTGAACGTAAGCTTGTATTATTGAACTTAGAAAAGCGACATGATATACTAGATAAGGTTTATAATCAGTTTGCAGATTATAAGCTTGCCCCTATAAGACAGAGGACTATGGAATTATTTTCGCAGGTAAGCATGCTGCTTTGTTCCATCGGTTGTTCGGGTCTTAAGCTGGAGGATTTTCCTCAGCAGGAGCTTGTCATACTTGTTCAGCTGTTCAGTCATGTTGCACGGATAGTTGAAGAAATGGAAAGTGATTATCTTAGGGATATTTTTCCATATGATGACATTCAGCTTTCACTGGATGGTATGGAAGAAACTTTTGAAGATGTTGGAAGTATCCTTCATAATTCACTGGAAACAATCACGTATGACAGTATTAAAATTGTTAATTAAATATTGGAGAAGATAAAATGGATTTGGATTTGAATAGTGGAGCTGACCTTGCATCATTAATCCATCGCGGTGGAGTGTTTTTTGATGTTGAAGGAAAGACCCCCGAAGAAATCTATGACAAAATCAGCAAAATTATTAAGGTTCCGGAAGGATTGACTTCTGAACAGATATGTCAGGCTTTGTGTGCACGTGAACAGGTTTTGAGTACTGCTGTAGGTAACGGCATCGCTTTGCCTCACGCAAGAGCTTCTATTATAAAAGAAGAAGATCAGCAGCAGATTTGTGTTGTTTATCTTAAGAACCCGATTGACATGCAGGCTCCTGATGAAAGGGAAGTTTTTGTAATGTTTGTCCTGCTTACACATAATTCACAGGTACATCTTAAGGTTTTGACCGACCTTGCAGGCTTGTTCCGCAACTTAAGGTTCCGCAAGGCATTGGAGTCTCATGCAGGAGAGGCTGAGCTTTTGAGCCTTATCCGCGAGCTTGATAAATAAGATTTTAATTGAAGAAATAATAATAAATTAGGAGAATATTTTATGGACAAAAAAGGTGTTGAGGCAGTTGCACTTTCTATCCGCAGCTTGTCAATGGACGCAATTCAGAAGGCAAACTCTGGTCACCCAGGCCTTCCACTTGGTGCTGCAGAAGCTGCTGCAGTTTTGTACGGTGAAGTAATGAAGCACAACCCTGCAGATTCAAAATGGGCAGACAGAGACCGTTTTGTACTTTCAGCAGGTCATGGTTCTATGCTTCTTTACAGCATTCTTCATCTTGCCGGTTACAAGGTAAGCATGGATGACATTAAGAACTTCCGTCAGGTTGGTTCTAAGTGTCCTGGTCACCCTGAATTTGGTGACACAGACGGTGTTGAATGTACTGGTGGTCCACTTGGACAGGGCGTTTCTATGGCTGTTGGTATGGCTGTTGCAGAACAGATGCTTGCTGCAAAGTTCAACACAAAAAATCATAAGATTGTTGACCATTACACATACTCTCTCGTAGGAGAAGGATGTCTTCAGGAAGGTGTTGCTTCTGAAGCTTGTTCTCTTGCAGGAAATCTTAAGCTTGGTAAGCTGATTGTATTCTACGATCAGAACAAGATTTCTATTGATGGTAATACAGATATTACTTTCACAGATAATATTGCTGCACGTTACAAGGCATACGGCTGGCAGGTACTTAAGGGTAGCATGTACGATGTAGAAGGCATTGTAAACCTTGTTAAAGAAGCTAAGAAGTGCAAGGATCAGCCAACATTGATTATGCTCAAGTCTGTAATTGGTAAGGGTGCTCCAAAGCAGGGAACTGCTGATGTTCATGGTGCTCCACTTGGTGCAGAAGGAATTAAGGCTGCTAAGAAAAAGCTGGGACTTCCTGTAGATAAAGACTTCTACGTTGTTCCTGATGCTTACAAATATTTTGAAAAGAAGAAGGCTGCATTTGCTAAGGCAGAAGCTGACTGGAAAGCTGATTTTGCTGCATGGGCAAAGGAAAATCCAAAGCTCAAGAAGGAATGGGATGCTTACTTCTCTGACGCTGTAACTGACGAAACTGTTAAGGACGTTAAATATAAGGTAGGCGATGCATGTGCTACTCGCGATGCTTCTGGTAAAGCATTGAACGTAATTGCTGCACGTTATGCTAACCTTGTTGGTGGTTCTGCAGACCTTATGGGTCCAAACAAGACTGCATTCAAGGCAACAGATAACGGAACATTCAGCCCTGCTAACCGCGCAGGTCGTACAATTGAATACGGTATCCGCGAGTTTGCAATGTCTGCTGTTTGTGCAGGTATTTCTTTGCATGGAGGGCTGCGTCCATTCTGTGCTACATTCCTTGTATTTGCAGATTACCTCCGCCCATCACTCCGCGTTGTTTCTTTGATGAAGCAGCCTGTAATCTACGTATTCACACACGACTCAATCTACGTAGGTGAAGATGGTCCAACTCACCAGCCAATTGAAACAATGACTTCTTTGCGTGCAATTCCTGGTGTTCAGGCAATCCGCCCAGGTGACCCAGAAGAATCTATGGAAGCTTGGAAGATTGCTTATGCTTCTAAAGATCATCCTGTTTGTATGGCATTCACACGCCAGGCACTTGCTGTTTACGAAAAGGAAGACAAGTCTTGGAAAAAGAACATGGCTAGCTGCGGTGCTTACATTGTTAAGTCTGGTGCAGACAAGCCTGATATTACAATTCTTGCAAGCGGTTCAGAAGTTAATATGGCATTGCAGGCAGCTGCTCTTGTTCCAGAAAAGAAGATCCGCGTTGTTTCTGTTCCAGATCTTAAGAAGTTCGAAAACCTTCCTAAGGCAAAGCAGGAAGCAATCATTGGACCTGCAAAGCGCATCGTTTGTACCGAAGCCGGTATTTCTATGGAATGGCTCCAGTTCACTTCTAAAGAAAACTGCTTCTGTATCGACACATTCGGTACTTCAGGCCCTGCAAACAAGGTAGCAGAATATCTTGGTTTCACAGCTAAGAATCTTGCTAAGCTTCTTAAGAAATAATTTGCTAGTTTGCGCTTGCGCAAACTAGGTAAGCACGCGTAAGCGTGCGACATGCCCGGGTCAAGCCCGAGCATGACATGTTATTGCAGGGGTCAAGCCCGAGCATGTCATTGTCGGACTTGATCCGACAATCTTTCAAACACCCGGCATATCGTCGGGTGTTTTTTTATGCATTAAAAAGTTTGCCGGCTTCTTCGAGAGGCATCGGCTTGCCCCAGATATAGCCCTGGATGTAATCGCAGCCAATGTTCTGGAGGGTTTCGAGCTGGTCGGTGGATTCTACACCTTCGGAAATAACTTCCAGATTCAAGATATGACCTATAGAAATAATTGACGCAACATACTTTTGCGAAGCTTCGCTGGAATTCATTACGTCGATAAAAGATTTGTCTATTTTGAGCATGTCGGCCGGGAACTTCTGCAGATAACTGAGAGAAGAATAACCGGTTCCAAAATCATCAATTGCAATCTGCATTCCAAGGTTCTTAATTTCGTTGATACGGTTAAGAGCTTTTTCGTCGGAATCTATCATTATTGATTCTGTAATTTCAATCTTAAAGTGCTTTGCAGGAACTCCGCTCTTTTTAAGTATTTCTTTGATTTCTTCTACACAATTGTTTTTCATCAGATGGCGCACAGAAACGTTCACGCTTATGACAATATCGGTTTTACCGGTTTTTAAGATTTGGGCAAGGAATGCAGCTGCCTTTTTGAAAACCATAATATCAACCTTGTCTATGAGTCCGGTTTTTTCTGCAACAGGAATGAATGATGAAGGATGTACAAGAGTTCCGTCTATATCCTTAAGGCGTGCAAGCGCTTCAAAACCGCATAATTGATGAGAGATGCTGTACAGCGGCTGAAGATAGCACAGAATATTATCATTATCCAGGGCAATACGGAGTTTGCGTTCAATTTCCATCATTTTTTCTGACTGCAAAAGATCAGAATTATAGCGGAGAATCCTGCTGCTGTTATTGGATTTTTGTGCCTGATGCAATGCCGCATCTGAACAGGAGAAGAGTGCAGTGTTTGTAGAAGCATCATCAGGATATTCAGCATAACCAAAGCAGGCGGTAACAAAGCAGTCGCAGTCATCAATAGTAATTTTGCGTTCAAGCTCGGTTTCGTAAGTGTTTACCGTATTCATAATGTCGAGGCAGGAATTATAACCGCGGATGATAAGGGAATATTCATCACCGCCAAGACGGGAAACAAATTCTATGGTGCCGGTTTTTCGAGAGTTAGCAAGATTTTTCCATCGGTTTGAAATTTCAATCAGAACCTTGTCGCCAAATTCGTGGCCCAGAGTGTCGTTGATGTTTTTAAAGTTCACTAAATCTATGGAAACTACGGCAAAACGTTCACGCTTGTTTATAAGTTCGGAAATTAACTCTGTGCAGGCATAGCGGTTAGGCAGTTCGGTAAGGGCATCTGTAATGGCAATCTTGCGCATTTTTTCCTGATATCGGTTAATACGCAGGTTATTAATATAAATAATTGTAATAACAAGTAACGTAGAAATATTGTTAAAGAGACCTGCAATATTATTAGGATTCTGTCTCTTCATCATTCCCATAAAAAGCAGTGGAAGCTGTAAGAACAAAAACACAAGCGAAGTAAAATAACCAATTTTAAAGTAAAGTACAGCCAGAAATATGAGGAAAATATTGGCCAGAGTTGAAAAAACTCCTGTAAATGCAGAAAACGGAATTTTTATTCCTAGAAAATTGATAATAGCATGACTTCCTGCGGTTTTTGCAACCAGAACACTAGCTGCTGTGTAAAGAATTGCAAGAATAAAAAATAAAACCTGCGAATTACCTTTATTAGGAAAAATGTTACTTAGAATTTCATCTATATTTTTGCTCTTGTTGAATGAAAATATGTTCTTGCTCATACACTATTCCTCTGATGTAAAATTATAACATACAAGTAGTGATAAAGATATAAAAAAATCGGGTAAAACCAAAATTGCGGAAGTAGGGCGGATGGCATATATACATGTTCTTATTGATAGAAACACGGATTACTGCTATAATAGGGACATGGCTAAACAAATGATAATGGGTAATCAGGCAATTGCGCTTGGTGCCTTAAAGGCTGGAGTTAATCTTGTTGCAGGATATCCTGGCACTCCTTCCAGCGAAATTATTGAATTTATCTCTAAGTATAAGGACAAAACCGGAACTTATGTAGAATGGTCGGTAAACGAAAAGGCCGCTGCCGAGATTGCTGCAGGCGCAAGTTATGCAGGCAGCCGCACAATGATTACAATGAAGCAGGTGGGGCTTAATGTTGCAAGCGACCCTGTAATGTGTCTTTCTTATGTCGGCGTAAAAGGCGGTATGGTTATAGTTGTTGCCGATGATCCGGGTCCAATTTCAAGCCAGACCGAGCAGGATACCCGTAACTACGCGCAGTATTCCAAGCTGCCGTGCTTTGATCCTTCTACTCCGAGCGAAGCCTATCAAATGGTACAAGAGGCCTTTGAGCTTTCTGAAAAATATAATACACCGGTGCTTCTGCGTCCGACAACAAGAGTTGACCACGCCTACGAAAGCATGGATTTTCCTGAGCTTGGGCCATGTCGCACCCCGGGTGTTTTTGAAAAAGATTCCAGGCGCTGGGTAATTTTTCCAAAGGCGTCTTATTTGAACCATCAGCGCATTTTTGAACGCAATGAAAGTGAACTGCCTAAGGTGTTTAGTGAGAGCAAGTGGAATAAGGTGGTAGAGCATATTGGTGAAGGGCCCTTCGAGAGCCTCAGGGACCCCGATGCCAACTCAGGTTGCAAAAGCATTGCCTTTGTTGCCGGAGGTATAAGCTACTGCTATTTAATGGAAGCTCTTTCAATTCTCGGAATTAAGGATATCCCAGTCCTGAAAATAGGCACCCCATATCCATTCCCAGCAGACCTTGCCGCAGACTTTATGCGCGAACATAACCAACTCATTGTATTTGAAGAGCTGGATCCGGTTTTGGAGGAAGCTCTTCTTAAGGTAGCCGGCCGCCAGCATATAGAATGTAAAATCAGCGGTAAGTTGGATAAAACCGTGCCAAATGCAGGGGAATTGAGTGTAGAAATTATTAAGTCGGTTATTAAAGGGGCCTTCGAGGGCCTCAGGCACCACGATGTCTTTGCGAATGAGTCTGTGGTCCCTGAGGCTCTCGAAGGGCCATCCAAACAAGACGCTCCATCACTCCCAGTCCGCCCTCCAGTCCTCTGTGCAGGCTGTCCTCACCGCGGGGCTTTCTACGCTGTAAAGCAGGCAATGAAAGGCAAGAAAACTGTTTATTGTGGAGACATCGGCTGCTATACATTGGGAAATGCTCAGCCTCTTGATATGACCGATACCTGTCTTTGTATGGGTGCAGACATCACTATGGCACAGGGCTTTTATCATAACGAGCCGGACCGTTACTGCTTCAGCTTTATAGGGGATTCAACCTTCTTCGCGAGCGGAATCACAGGCGTTGTAAACGGCGTATACAATCAGGCAAAGCAGACAATCTGTATTCTGGACAATTCAACTACAGCCATGACAGGCCATCAGCCTCACCCGGGAACCGGTATGACAATGATGGGGCAGGTTGTAGACAAAATAAGCATTCAGAAAATTCTGGAAGCAATCGGAGTTTCTCCAATCATTACAGTAGATCCGTTTAATCAGGAAGAGTCGGTTGCCGCCGTAAAACAGGCCAGCGAAGCACCTGGAGTAAGCGCTGTAATTTTTAAGGCTCCATGTATAAGCATTGCCGCTAAGGTTGGCTGCAAGCTTCCGGGGCCAAAAGGAGTGGATACTGCAAAATGTATCGGCTGCCAGAAATGTATAAAAGAGCTTGGCTGCCCGGCACTCAGTGTCAGCCTTGTTGATTCGGTTAAAAAACTTGTAGAAATAGATAAATCCCTTTGTACAGGCTGTGGACTTTGTAGTCAGGTCTGCCCGACAGGAGCAATTAAATGAGTAAAAATATAATCATCTGTGGCGTAGGCGGGCAGGGAACTGTTCTCGCAGCAAAGGTTCTTTCTCAATCTGCAATTTCAAACGGCGAGCACGTACTTAGTGCAGAAACAATCGGAATGGCTCAAAGAGGCGGTTCTGTTGTAAGTCACGTACGTATCGGCGATGACGCATTTTCTCCGCTTGTACCTCAGGGTCAGGCAGACGTGCTTATTGCTTTTGAAGCTGCCGAAGCCGTAAGAAATATCGATTATCTTAAAGAAGGCGGAACTGTAATCGTAAACAAAAAGGTTGTTCAGCCGGTAACTGCAAGCCTTAGCGGAAAAGCCTTTGAGGCCGATGAAATGATTTCGTATCTGGAAAAACGCGCCCAGAAGGTTGTGGCTGTAGATACAGATCAGGCCTGTCAGGAGCTTGGAAGCAGCAAGGTTGCAAATATGGTTTTGCTCGGAGCCGCCAGCCGTGCAGGTTTAATTGACGGTGAAGAACTAAAGGCTTCAATCAAACAGCTTGTCAAACCCGATTTTTATGAATTAAATGTAAAGGCGGTAGATTATGTCTGATCTTGAAAAAGCCCGGGAGTTTTTTGGCGGCGACATGTATGCCACCAGTGCTACGGGAATTGTAATCGATGAAGTTGGCGAGCATTTTGCACGCTGTTCTCTGGAAATAACGCGTAACCATCAGAACGCATATGGCGGAGTGATGGGAGGCGTTATCTGTACGCTTGCAGATTTTACCTTTGCGGTATGTTCAAATTTTAATCAGCCGCATACGGTTTCGCTCAACTGCAGCATCAATTTTCTGGGAATGGCAAAGGGCAAAAAGCTTGTTTCTTCATCAAGGCAGATAAAGGACGGTCGTTCAACCTGCGTTTACGAAATTGACATTACCGACGAGCTTGGAACCAAAGTAGCGCTCGCAACCTTTACAGGCATGAAGCTGCAAAAATAAGCAACGGAATCGATTTAAATTCATCCCTGATATTACGTTACTAAATAAGTGACACAATTGTTATATAGTAGAAAGCTCTGAAATCAACGCTGGAGGTTTTTATGAATACGATTCAAAATATTGCTCATAAAATGCGCTTGCTTGTTCCGGCTTTTTTTTGTTTATTTTGTTTTTCTTCCTGTTCTCTGGCTTTTCAAATCCTTGATGATATTTTAAGTTACGAAACCTCTTCAGAAGATTCTTATGATGATTCTTCTGTTCCTTCCGGTGGCTGCCCAACCGAGCTTGCCGCATCTGCTTTTGAATATGCCAGAAAATATGCCGCTGCTGACACAGAATATAAATATGGTGCCCAGGATCCGCTTCGTGCCATTAAGATTGACTGCTCAGGCCTTGTAATCAGATGTTACAATTATGCACTTCAAAATACAGATTATTCACTTATGCAGAATGATATGTCTTCTTCTTATATCTACCAGCACGCTTCTATTCCGACAACAACTCCACGGACAGGCGATCTTGTTTTTATGACTTACAATAACTCCACAGTTTCGCACGTAGGCATTTTTGATCGTTTTGAGGGAAATCAGGTTTATTTTATAGATGCCACAGATCAGGGCAAAGGCAAGTGTGTAAGCGAACGACATTATGCAAAAACAGATTCCAAGATTGTCGGCTACGGCATAATGAAGGTAAAGTAAGTCTTGCTTCTTCCTAAATCTTATCCGCAATATCGTAAATCAGCTGCTCAGTTTTTTCCCAGCCAAGACACGGGTCTGTAATAGACTTTCCGTAAACACCATCGCCGATTTTCTGGCAGCCGTCCTCAATGTAACTTTCAATCATAAAGCCTTTTACAAGACCGGCTATCCGCTCATTGTGGCGGCAGGAATTGAGTACATCCATAACAATTCGTGGCTGTTCAAAAGGATTTTTGTTTGAATTGGAATGGTTTGTGTCAATAATTGCGGCAGGATTTTTTAGCTCCATTTCGTCGTAAACATCGCAAAGGCGTTCCAGGTCTTCGTAGTGATAGTTTTGCAGATGGTTTCCGTGTTTGTTTGTAGAACCTCGCAAAATTGCATGACAGTGGGGGTTGCCTTCTGAATGAACTTCCCAGCCTCTGTAAATAAAAGTATGGGAATGCTGGGCTGCAGAAATTGCGTTCATCATAACTGCGTAGTCACCGCTGGTTGGATTTTTCATACCAACCGGAACTTCAATTCCGCTGGCTGTAAGCCGATGCTGCTGATCTTCTACAGAACGGGCACCAACTGCAACATAACCAAGCAGGTCATCAAGGTACTGATAGTTTTCGGGGTAAAGCATTTCGTCTGCAAAAATAAAACCAGTTTCTTCTACTGCTCGCATGTGCATGTGGCGGCAGGCAACTATTCCCTTATAAAGATCCGGTTTCTCGTTCGGGTTTGGCTGATGTAACATTCCCTTGTAGCCGGCACCTGTTGTTCGCGGTTTGTTGGTGTAAATGCGTGGTACCATAAGAATTTTGTCGCGCACTTTTTCCTGCACTGGTACAAGCCGATTCATGTAATCAAGTACTGCATCTTCGTTATCGGCAGAGCAGGGACCAATTATCAAAAGCAGACGGTTCAGGCGACCTTCAAAAACTGCCTTAAGCTCTGCGCGTTTTTCTTCTACAATTTTTCCAAGCTTACCCGAAAGCGGATACTGTTCTTTTACTTCTGCTGGTATTGCAAGTCTTCGTTCAAATTCCATGTTCATATTATTTCCCCTTATTTGAAAATCTTTAATTTATCACATCTGTATTGTATTTCATGAACCATCTGTTCAAAATCCTTCTGGCTGGAATTGCCTTCAACTTCGATGTAAAAATAATATTCCCATGCATGAGACTTTAACGGACGGCTGTGAATTGCCACCATGTTATATCCAAACTCACCAAGTCTGTTCAAAACTTTAACAAGAGCGCCGGCTTCATTTTTTACCGCAAACATCATTATAAAAGTGCCACTGTCCTTGCAAACCTTTTGATTCTGATTTTTAGAAAGCACTACAAATCTTGTGGAATTATCCTGCTGTTCGTTTATGCCTTGGGCTAGCACCTGTAAACCATAAAGCGCTGCAGTTTCTTCACTTGCAATTGCGGCAACTGTTGGGTCGTCGTTCAGGGCAACTTGTTTTGCGGCGCGTGCTGTGTTTATGGCCTCTATGCTTTCATAATTGTGTACGCGTAAAAAATCTGCACACTGTTCCAGCGCCTGCGGATGACTTATAACCTTACAGATTGTCTGAAGGGTTGATCCCTTTACACCAAGAAGATTCTGAACAACATTCAGAGTATACACTCCGTTTACAAAAAGCTCCCCCTGGAACATTAAATCTGTTACCTGTCCAACGTCTCCAGCGTAACTGTTTTCGATAGGAAGCACAGCGTAATCGCACTCATCATTTTCTATGGCTTTGTATGCAGAATGAAAATCTCCAAAAGAAACAAGCTCGTCCTCTGGAAAAATACGTTTTGCTGCAATGTATGCGAATGCACCTTCTATTCCGCTATAGGCAATTTTCATTTATGACACTCCTTTTTGTGGGACCCTTCGAGAGCCTCAGGGACCCCGAATTCAACTACCGCATATAAAAAAAGCGGTTCTACCCAAAAAGATAGAACCGCTTTTTCAATATCAGCTTAATTTTACATTCTATGCTTTTCGGATCTTGCAATTTCTTCCAAAAAAGAAAAAGGCAAAAAATGAGAAAAAAGCAAATGTAAAAAATGTAATTCCAAAAATCATTATTGGCATACTACACAATCCTTATATAATAGTCAAGACATTACTATTACATTTAATGTTAGTGTAAAAGAATAGTCGGGGTTTTAGGGGCGGAGCCCCTAGGCGAAGGGGTAGTGGAAGACCGCGGAGTGTGCTGGAACGAGGGGAAGACTTTCCCCTCCCTTTTTTTTCAAAAAAATATTATAAATATTTGTTTCTTTTTGTAGAAACATGTTGACAAATATATTTCTCCATGTTATATTGTTTCTATTGGTAGAAACATAAGGAGAAATATATGAAACTTACAGAACTTCAACTTGAACAAATCCGCGCTCAGGTACGCCGTGTAAAGGCATGCGGAAATCCTTTTTATACAGAACGTTTTAAGAATGTAAATCCGGATGATATTAAAACCCAGGAAGATTTTGAAAAGCTGGTGCCATTCTGCTCAAAGCAGGACCTTCGCGATGCATACCCTCTTGGACTTGCAACTGTTCCGGAGGAAGAAATTGTGCGCATCCACTCATCAAGCGGAACTACAGGTTCACCGGTAATCATTCCATATACAAAAAAAGACGTAGAAGACTGGGCAATCATGTTTGCACGCTGCTACGAAATGGCAGGCATTACAAATAAAGATCGCATCCACATCACACCGGGCTACGGCCTGTGGACTGCAGGTATCGGCTTTCAGGCTGGTTGTGAACGCCTTGGTGCCATGGCAATTCCAATGGGACCTGGTAACACAGAAAAGCAGCTGCAGATGATGCAGGATTTGAAGTCTACAGTATTGTGTGCAACTTCCTCTTATGCTCTCCTCCTTGCAGAACAGGTAGAAGCACGCGGACTTAAAGATAAAATCTGCCTTAAAAAAGGCGTAATTGGTTCTGAACGCTGGGGCGAAAAAATGCGCAACCGCATCAAGAATATTTTAGGAATTGAACTTTTTGACATTTACGGACTTACAGAATGTTATGGTCCTGGAATCGGCATCAACTGTCCAGGCGAAGAGGGAATCCACGTATTCGACGATTACGTTTATGTAGAAATCCTTGACCCTGTGACAGGCGAGCCTGTTCCTGAAGGAACCCTTGGTGAAGTAACACTCACAACCTTTGTAAAGGAAGGCGCTCCATTGTTCCGCTTCCGCACACACGACCTGGCAGCCTTTGTTCCTGGTGAATGTAAATGCGGCTGCAAGTACCCAAGAATCACACCGATCATGGGTCGCAGCGACGACATGGTAAAGGTAAAGGGCAATATCATCTTCCCAAGCACAATCGAAGATGTAATCCGCACAGTTCCAGGCGCTTCAAGTGAATACCGCGCCATCATCGAACACGTAGACGGCAAAGACCAGATGACAGTAATGATGGAAGTAGAAGGCGGCACCGACCGCACAGAAGCAGCCCTCACCATGACCTACAACTTCAAGCAGAAGTACAATATGACCCCAATCGTAAAGGTTGTCGGCGTAGGCGAGCTCCCAAGAAGCGAAAAGAAGACAAAGCGTATTGAAGATAAGAGATTTGAATAGGGAATAAAACAATGGGAAAAGAAATTATCGAAGAAATCGAAGAACGCCCGGACGGCTCCAAAAAAATCGTAAAGCGTTCCGTAGAAAAAGGCGTTACCTTTGGTTCAGTCCTTGCCATGGTAATAAGCTTTGCCACCTGGAAATCAGTAGGCTGGGCCATAATCCACGGTCTCATGGGCTGGGTTTATGTTATTTACTTTATGATAAAGTATAGATAATGTAGGTAAGATTCAACTAAATAAGACTGGTTGAAAAAGTGCATAAGCCATAGTATCTTTGAATTTAGAGAGGATATTATGGCTTTTTCTTTAAAAAGTATGATATAATATACTAAATAGTGAAAACCAAGAAAAAGGAGATATAACATGGAATACAGAGTAAATTTTACATGGGATGAAGAAGCAAGCGTTTGGATTGCTCAGAGTGATGATATTCCTGGTCTCGTACTTGAAGGCGGTTCTCTTGATGCACTATTTGAGCGTGTTCGTTTTGCAGCTCCAGAATTAATTGAACTTAATAAATCGCCTGCACTAAATTCTTTATATTTTAATGTTGAACGCCACGAAAAGGTTTTTGCATAATGGCTGAATACGAGAAAAAGGTTCGTGAAATTCTTCTTCAAAATAATTGCCGATTTGTTCGTCATGGAAAAGGTGACCATGATATTTATTACAGTCCTATTACAAACCGAAACTTCACTGTAGATTCAAAAATAAAATCACGACATACAGCAAATGCCATTATGAAACAAAGTGGTATTGATCATCATTTTTAGATTAAGAAATATTAGATATGAGTTTATTACGAGTTATATTATGTATTATTTTTCCGCCTCTTGCCGTACTTGATAAAGGGTGTGGATCAATTGTTATTGTTACAATACTTACATGCTGTGGTTGGATACCAGGTGTAATCGGTGCACTTGTGATTAATAATAAGTAATTAATCCAATAATTAATTTATCTTGAGAATTGAATTCTTTTGTACTAAAATATAAAAGATATGTCTTTAAGAAGTCGTTTGTTTGGAAAAAAAGATAATATTACAACTTCTAAACAGAAATTTGATTCAATTCAATCAGATAATCCATCTGTAAAAGCAATAATTGAACTTAATAAGCATATATCAAATCTTCTTTCATCTGATTCATACATTGCCAAAAGTGAATATCTCAAATTTATAGAAGCAAGAAAAGAGGCTGTATCATATTTTAAACAATTACATAAAGACAATCTATTAAAAAACTTTTGTACAAATAATCATATAACAACAGAATTAGTTCTTGATACAATTGAAAAACTTGATAACTTAAAAAATCTTGTTTCTCAACACAATAAAAACTTTATTGAATCAAAACTTGTTTCTGAAAAAACATATCTGGATAATATCTTAAAAGAAATTGATCCAAACATTATGCTTGATGAGGATCAGCGAAAAGTTGTACTTACAGATGAAGATTACTGTCTTGTTATTGCTGGTGCTGGAGCTGGAAAAACAACCACAGTTGCAGCTAAAGTAAAATATCTTGTAGAAAAGAAAAATATCAAACCGGGAGAAATCCTTGTTGTTTCATTTACAAATAAGGCTGTTGGCGAATTAAAAGAAAGAATTCAGAAGCAACTAAATATAGATTGTCCTATTACAACATTCCACTCAACTGGAAATGCAATTTTACATAAAGAGAATGATGAAAAATTAAATATTGTTCAAAGTGATAAATTGTATTTTGTTCTTGAAGATTATTTTAGAGATACAGTTTTACAAAATCAAAAATTACTGGATGATTTAATTCAATTTTTTGCTACATATTTTGATGAACCTATTACAGCGAAAGATAAAAATGATTTATTTGAAAAACTATCTTCAGCCAATTTTTCAACAATGAAAAGTGAAGTTGGAGAAATTAATTATGATTTGGAAATTAAGAATTCACGAAAGAAAGAGTATGTCACAATTCAAAATGAAGTATTACGTTCTTATGAAGAAGTACAGATTGCAAACTTTCTCTATCTGAATAACATCGAATATGAATATGAGCCTCGATATAAATACAATATTGATGGAACGAATAAACCTTATACTCCTGATTTTATAATTCGACAAAATGATAAAGAAGCATATATTGAGCATTTTGGAATCACACAATCGGGTTATAGCAATAGATATACAGTTGAAGAATTAGAGAAATATAAAAAAGCTGTACACGATAAAGTTGATTTACATAAACAGCATGGTACTTTACTTCTTTATACATTTTCTGGATTTGATGATGGAAAGCCACTTCTGGAACATTTGAAAAAACAACTAGAAAGAACAGGTTTTATTTTAAATCCACGAGATAACAAAGAGGTTATGCAAAGAATCTCTAATCAAGATGGAAGTCGTTATGTTCGAAAACTTATTAATCTTGTAGACAGGTTTATTTCAAATTTCAAAACAAATGGATATCTAGTTGAACAGTTTGAAGAATGGAAGATTAAATCAAATAATGAACGAACAAAACTTTTTCTTGGAATATGTAAAGAATGCTATCTTGAATATGAACGTTATTTACAAAAGAACAATGCAATTGATTTTTCAGACATGATTAATAAATCAGCAAGACTGTTAAGAGAATCAAAAGCCGTAAGTGATCAGATAGATTTTAAATATATAATAGTTGATGAATATCAGGATATATCCCGACAAAGATTTGATTTGGTTGGAGCTTTACATGATGTTACTTCTGCTAAAATCATCGCAGTTGGAGATGACTGGCAATCTATCTATGCTTTTAGTGGTTCTGATATTACATTATTTACTCAATTTGAAAAAATAATGGGATATGCGGAACAACTCAAAATCACAAATACATACAGAAATTCTCAGGAAGTTATAGATATAGCAGGTAA
Source organism: Treponema sp. (assembly GCA_017550685.1). Taxonomy (GTDB): domain Bacteria; phylum Spirochaetota; class Spirochaetia; order Treponematales; family Treponemataceae; genus Treponema_D. The sequence goes on from JAFZOJ010000037.1 coordinate 42,807, forward strand.
CTTTATTCAGAAAAATACTGCACAAATTCGGAAATCATTGAAGTCTCCTAAGACAATAAACGAACCTGTTATTATTTATACATATGATTCAAAAATAAAAAGATTTGGTGGTAATGCAAATTATAATCTTGCAAAAGCTGTTGAAATTGCCTTGGAACAGATAATAGACTTTAACAACAAAGAAGGGAAAGATTCTAAAAAACAAGAAATTTTGTTATTAGGTAGATTTGGTTTTGATGGAAAAAACTTAGAAAGATCTGGATTATTTGAATTTAAGGATTATGGCAGTAAAGTAAAAAGCTTGAAATACCCTTTCTTGAAAATTACATTTATGACTGCGCATGCTTCAAAAGGTCTTGGTTATGATAATGTTATAGTAATAAATGGGAAAAATGAGATTTATGGTTTCCCATCAAAAATTGAAAATGATCCTGTTTTAAATTTTGTTGTCAAACGAGATGATTTTATAGAAGCTGCAGAAGAAAGGCGTCTTTTCTACGTAGCTATGACTCGTACTAAAAATAGAGTTTATTTTATAGCGCCAGAATTAAATCCATCAGAATTCTTATTAGAGATAAAAAATGATTATAAAAATGTTGTTTTAAAAGGTAAGTGGAATGAAGAAATTGCAGAGGCAATAAACTATAAAAAAATGTGTCCTATATGTGGTTATCCATTGCAAAGAAAAGTGAAAAATGCTTATGGTCTTCGCTTATGGATTTGTATGAACGATCCAGAAGTTTGTGATTTTATGACAAATGAAATAGCAGCTGGTAAACTTTCTATTCAAAAATGCGACAAATGTGATGGATACTTAATAGCAAAACCAAATGGTGATAGAACTGATTACTTCTTAGGATGTACAAATTTTAAGGCAAATAAGACGGGTTGTAATAATACTATTAGTAAAATTGATTATTATACAATGCACAATTTATCACCTGAACCAGCACCTAAAAAAGAAATTCCAAAGGGCTATAATCCAGTTAAGAATAAATAAAAGGCGGGGGCGTTACGGGGGCTACCCCCGTTAGAAGGGCTAGCCCGCAACGAAGTGCGGGCGAGGGGAAGGCTTTCCCCTCTTTTCCCTTTTTAAGTATTTATGCCTGCAGCGCTGTAACAGCTACTGTTGCAATAATATCATCTACATTACATCCGCGGCTAAGGTCGTTGAGAGGCTTTGCGAAGCCCTGACAAACTGGGCCAATTGCCATCCAGCCACCCATGCGCTGGCAGATCTTATAGCCGATGTTGCCGGCGTTGATATTTGGGAAGATGAAGGTGTTTGCGTGGCCTGCTACTTTGCTGCCTGGGGCTTTGAGTTCGCCTACTTCTGGAGCTACGGCTGCATCAAACTGGAATTCTCCGTCCAATGCCAAGTCTGGAGCTGCGGCTTTTGCGAGTTCTGTTGCCTGCTGAACCTTTGAAACTGTGTCGTAGAATTTTGCGTCGTTTCCTGAGCCTTTTGTAGAGAAAGAAAGCATTGCAACGCGTGGTTCAATTCCTGCAATTTTCTTTGCTGTGTCGGCAGAAGCGAGTGCAATGTCGCAAAGCTCTTCTGCGCTTGGTTCAATGTTGATTGCACAGTCGCCGAATACTGCAACTCCTTCCGGTACATATGGGTTTCCGCCTTCTGGAGCAACCATGATAAAGCAGCTTGAAACTGTCTTAAAGCCAGGAGCTGTTTTGATTACCTGGAGTCCTGGGCGCAATGTATTTGCTGTTGAGTGGCATGCACCAGAAACAAATCCGTCTGCATCGCCTGCCTTAAGGATGAGTGCACCGTACATTGTGTGATCCTTAAGAATTGCGGCCTTAGCTGCTGCAACGTCTGCATATTCTGGTTCGCCAGTTTTCTTGTTGATTTTTCCTTCACGAGCCTTAAAAAGAAGCTCTGCATATTTGTCTGCGTTTGCATCCTTTGCCGGGTCAACGATTGTAACTCCGCTCAAGTCTACATTGCTTCCGCTTGCTTTAATGTCTTCGTCGCTGCCAATCAAAATGATTTTTGCGATTCCGTCTTTTACGATTTTTGATGCTGCTTCAACAACGCGCTTGTCTTCACCTTCGCAAAGAACGATTGTCTTACCTGCAGCCTTTGCCTTATTTAATAATTCATCTACAAATTTCATATATGCCTCCAAAAAACGTCATTGCCGTGCTCGACACGGCAATCTATTAATAAAATATCGCAAACGGCCGTTTTTTTCAATGGAGTTTCTTGTCGCAAAAACTACGATTGATATTTTAATATTAAGTAACTATTTTTAGTTGCAAATTATCATATTATGAATTATATTATTTATATGGGTAAAAAAGAAAAACTGATAAAAAGGCTAAAATCAAAACCTAAAGATTTTACTTTTGATGAAGCAGAAACGTTACTGGGGTGTTTATCCTATAGTAGGTCAAACAAAGGAAAAACTAGTGGCTCTAGAGTAATGTTTACTTCAAGTGTACATCCCTCTATTTTGCTTCATAAACCACATCCTAATAACGAATTAAAGGGTTATCAGGTTCAGCAGCTAATTGATATTTTAGAAGAGGAAGGTCTTATATGAAAAATATAATTGAATACAAAGGATATGTTGGAAGTATTGAATTCTCGGAAGAAGATTCTATCTTTTTTGGTAAAGTTCAAGGAGTTCGTACACTTATTTCTTATGAGGGTGCTTCGGCTTCAGAGCTTATAAATGATTTTCACGGAGCTATTGATGATTATCTGGAATTATGTAAAGCAGAAGGAATTGAACCAGAAAAAGCATATAAGGGTTCTTTTAATATTCGGGTAAAACCAGAACTTCATAAAAAAGCTGCCATTTATGCAATGGAGCACGATATTACTTTAAACAGTTTTGTTGAAAATTCGATAGAAAAAGTCCTTGCTGCATTTTAGGATTTTGTAAATTAAAAATGTTCAGAATTGCTATTTGTGAAGATGAAAAAGTTATACTCGAATATGAAAGCTCGCTGGTAAACCAGTGGGGCGAGGCGCGGGGATGTAAGCTGGAGTTTGATGAATATGTTTCGGCGGAGCAGTTTCTTTTTGAAAGTGAAGATAAGGCGCCTTATGATGTTTTGATTTTTGATATTCAGATGAAGGCTCTGAACGGCATGGAGCTTGCAAAAAAGCTCAGGGCCCGCGGTTGTGATTCTGCGCTGATTTTTGTTACCGGCGTAAAGGATTATGCAATTGAAGGCTATGAAGTTGGAGCTGTACGATATATTTTAAAGCCTGTAAAGGCTGAAGTTTTGAGTGAACTTTTGGACACAATTTATGCCGAGCGACAAAACCAGCAAGAAGACTTTTTTGTGTTGGGGCAGGGCGCGGAACTTGAACGAATCCCTGTTGAAAAAATAATTTATATAGAAGCCCGCGGACATTATGTTTATATGAAGGGCGCAGACTTTGAACGCGAATGGAAATCTTCTTTTTCGCAGGCAAGCGCAGGTTTTGAAGAAAAAAACTTTTTCTGCTTGAGGCGTGGTCTTCTTGTAAACTTAAAGCATGTTTCTAAAATTACAAGAACTGATTGTGTGCTCGACGACGGGGAATCGCTCCCGGTTGCGCGAGGTGTGTATAAAGCTTTGAATGAGGCGTTTATAAAATGTTTCTGCAAATAAGAGATTGTCGGGTCAAGCCCGACAATGACATAGGTTCGTCATGTCAATGCCAGAGATTGTGTCATGTTCGGGCTTGACCCGGACATCTCTTGTTAAGGTATAATGCATTTATGAGCTTGTTAATAAAGTTACTTCTAATCTGCGTACTCTGTATCATTATATCTGTCACGCTCACTATACTTATCCTCAAAGCAAAATATGACAAGCGGTTGTCAGATTTTCAGGACAGCGTTCTCAAAAAGCAGCGGGATGAAGTTCAGAATATTTACCAGACTATGCGGGCCTGGCGACATGACTATCACAATCACATTCAGTCAATTAAAGCTATGATTGCAATGCAGAAGTTTGAAGAGCTGGATGCTTACCTTGGTACACTTGAACAGGACCTGGATAGCATAGACATTGCAATCCGTACCGGCAACGTTGGACTTGATGCAATCTTGAGCAGTAAGGTTTCCATTGCCCGCAAAAATAATATAGAAGTAAACTGCACAGCAAAGGTTCCGTCCGAACTTAAAATAAGCGACGTTCATCTTTGCGCAATTGTAGGAAACCTCTTGGACAATGCAATCGAAGCGTGTGAAAAAATAAAGGGCGGGGCAGATCCAACTCTCCCAGCAAAATTTATCCGCATTTACATAGGCCTTTTCAAAGAGCAGCTTTATATTTCGGTTTCAAATTCTACAAACGCAAAACATCGCAGACGGCTTAATGAACTTGTTACGTCGAAGCTTGGCGAACACGGATTTGGGCTTAGGCGCATAGATAAAATTGCGGAAAAGTATGATGGTTTTGTAAACCGCAAAAATGAACCGGGAATTTTTGCTACTGAGGTGATGATTCCATTGTAGTCCGTCATGGTGCCTTTGTAAGCCGTCATCCCGAACTTGTTTCGGGATCTCTTATTCAATAGATGCTGAAACAAGTTCAGCATGACGATTGTTTTCTTGCAATTCGTGTATGTTTTTTTACATTTCGTGCACATCCCGCCAGATTGCACTTTTTTTATGATATATTTCACCCATAATAAAATTAAGGGGGTTTTGTTAGGTTATGAAAAACGCTCAAAAAACTAAGCGCAATAATATTTTTCAGAACGCGTTTATTATCTACAAGGCTATGTTCAAACGCTATCCGACAGCTATTCCGCTTGTGATTGTGTACATCATCATTTCGGTGGCACTGCCTTTTGTTAATACACTCATTCCTGCAATGGCAATAAAGGGTATTACGAGCCGCAGTGTAAAAATCTTTCTGGAATACATTGGAATTGCTGTTGCCATTATGTGTGTGTTTTCGGGAATCAAGCTCTTTTGTGAATCAAAAATGCAGATGAAGCATACCTACAACAGAATCAGTGTTTTTATGATGAACTTTATTAAAAAGGCAATCAACACTGACTATCTGAATATTGAACCTCAGCCAAAGCAAAAGATTATGGGAAAAGGTGTTCAGGGTGTTAGCAGTAACTACGAGGGTGCCGAAGAGGTTTCTACACTTTCGATTCACCTTGTTACAATTGTTCTTGGAATCTTCAGTTATGGAACTGTGATTTTTGTTCTGGACTGGAGGATTCTTGCCATTACTCTGGGTATGTTTGTTGCCGATGTTTTAATCCGTAATCATGCCGTAAAGTTTGGTGACAGCCACCGCGAAAGCTTTTCTGAGCCATGGCGTAAAATAAATTATTATGAACGCAACAGCATGAACATAAGTGCAGGCAAGGATATCCGCATTTTTGGTCTTAAAAAACTTTTTGATTATCATTTTGATTTGATGATTAATACCTACAGAAAGTTCCGCTACAAGTATCAGCTCAAGTGGTATTATCCGACAATTTCTGATACTGCCTTTAATGTTACCCGCGACTGGCTTGCCTATACACTTTTGATTCACAAGGTTTTGAGCGGTCAGATTGATGCTACAACCTTTACTGTTTATCTGGGAATCATAGCAAGTTTTTCTCAGTATATTTACGACGTTTCAATGCACTTTGCAAACCTTCGCGATGCAAGTCATCAGTTCAATGATTATCATGAGTTTATGGAGCAGAAGGATGTGTTTGAACACCATGTCATTCCCGCACTTGATGCGGGAATCTCTGAGAAAGATTGTCGGGTCAAGCCCGACAATGACACAGAGGGCGCTGGCAATGACACAGAGGGCGCTGGCAATGACACAAAGGGCGCTGGTAATGACACAATGGTCGCTCCATCCATCGAATTCCGGAACGTCAGTTTTACTTACGAGGGCAGCGAAAAACCTGTTCTTACAAACGTAAGCTTCAAAATAAATGCCGACGAAAAAATTGCTCTGGTTGGAAATAACGGAGCCGGTAAAACAACAATCGTTAAGCTTTTGTGCGGACTTTACCCACCGACAAGCGGCGAGATTTTGATTGACGGAAAAAGTATAAACGACATTGGCGTAGAAAAATATCAGGATATGATTAGCGTTCTATTCCAGGATACTTCGCCGATCGCACTCTCTATTGCAGAAAATGTCTGCGGCTGCGAGCCTCAGGATGCCGACAAAAAGAAGCTGGAGGACTGTCTTAAAAAAGCAGGCCTTCTGGAAAAGGTAAATACTCTTGCCAAAAAAGAAGAAACCTACATCACCCAGACTCTTGATGAAAAAGGCGTCGTGCTTTCCGGTGGTGAAACACAAAAGCTTCTTCTTGCAAAGGCAATGTACAAGGACGGACCAATGCTCATTCTTGACGAGCCTACAAGTGCCCTTGACCCTATTGCAGAAAGCCGTATCTACGAAGAATACAATCAGCTGGCAGACAAGAAAACTGCTGTATTTATTTCGCACCGCCTTGCAAGTACAAAGTTCTGTGACCGCATTCTGTTTCTTGATGGCGGACAGATTGTCGAAGAAGGTAGTCACGACCAGCTTATGAAAAACGGCGGCAAGTATCGTGAGATTTTTGATATTCAGAGCCATTACTATAAAGAGGACAATGGTGAAGAGGGATTGTCGGGTCAAGCCCGACAATGACAAGGGAGTGCACGAGAGTGACATGTCATTCCCGGGCTTGACCCGGGAATCTCAACTTAAGGAGAAATTTTATGAAAACAAATAAACATGCTACACAGGGAACAGTTCAAAAAGTGTTATCATTAACTCATCGCATTGTTCCGGGTTATATAACCTTTGTTTTTATGGTTAAGATGATTGCTGCATTTCAGCCTTTTGTTTCAATCTATTTTTCAAGCCTCATTTTGGACGGACTTTTCAGAATGGATTCGTTTGAATCAATTTTCAAAAACGTCATCATCATGCTTGTCATCGACGCGGTGCTTGTTCTTATCCGCTGGGGTCTTGAATTAATCAACTGGGTTAAAAAGCACGAGCTTACTCAAAAAATCAACAAGATGCTGGTAGATAAAACTATGGACCTTGATTTTGATATTCTTGAAAAGCACGAAACCCTTGATATGTATAAAAAAGCCAAGGATGGAATGACTGCCGGCGGAGATATCAGAAGCTTTATTGATAATCTTGCAGGCTTGATTGAAAAGATTTCTACCATTGTTTATTCGCTTGTGCTGCTTGTTCCGCTTTTCATTCCTCGTGCCGCCTCAGAAACCGGCGCCCTGACTGGACTTGGTTACTTCCTCAATCAGTGGTACAGCTTTACAATCATGCTTGTTGTTCTTGCTGTTCACGTAATCATGTCTTACAAGACAAACAAAAAAGCATCTCAGCTTCAGATGGAGTTTTTTGAAAAGAACGTTTCTTACAACAGATACTTTGGTTACTGGTTCAGTCTGATTTTTGATTACTCAATCGGTAAGTACATCCGTCTTTACAAGATGCAGAAGCTTATGATAAAGCGTGTTCAGGAAACAAACGACAAGCTCGAAGCCGAAGGTAATGCCTGGATAAACAAGAACCTTAAGATTTCTATGGTTCCTATTGTTTCGCAGGCCTTTATGCAGCTTGCAAGCTATGTCTTTGTCGGACTCAAGGCTGTCTTTGGTTTAATCAGTACAGGTAAATGTATTATGTATGTTTCAAGCTACACCAAGCTTGTAGAAAGCATTACAGGAATTTCTGATAACTTTGTAAACCTCAAAATGGAAAGCCGTTATCTTTCCTTCTTCTATGATTATATGGAAATTAAGAACAAGCGCTACGACGGAACAATCCCGACAGAAAAGCGCGACGACAATGTTTTTGAAATTGAATTCCGTGATGTTTCCTTTAAGTATGCAAATGCAGATACCTGGGCCCTGCGCCATGTAAACCAGAAAATCACTCTGGGAACAAAAAATGCAGTTGTAGGAAAAAACGGTGCGGGTAAGACAACCTTTATCAAACTCCTTTGCCGCCTGTATGAACCAACTGAAGGACAGATCCTGCTCAACGGTGTGGACATCCGCTATTATAATAACGAAGAATACGCCAAGCTTTTTGCAATCGTTTTCCAGGACTTCAATTTGTTCAGCTTCCCTCTGGGCGAAAATGTTGCCGGTGGTGTTGATTATGACCGTGACCGCGCAGTTAAATGCCTTGAGTCTGCCGGCTTTGGCGAGCGTCTTGCCAAAATGGAAAAAGGCCTGGACACTCCGCTTTACCAGTATGATGATGAAAACGGTGTAGAAATAAGTGGTGGTGAAGCTCAAAAAATTGCAATTGCACGCTCTCTTTACAAGGACGCACCTTTTGTAATTATGGACGAGCCTACATCAGCCCTGGACCCTGTCGCTGAATACGAAATCTATCAGCGTTTTGACCAGATGGTAGAAGGTAAAACTTCTATATACATCAGTCACCGAATGTCTTCCTGCCGCTTCTGCGATAACATCATCGTTTTTGACGAAGGAAAAATCATAGAGCTGGGAAGTCACGACAAGCTCATGTCAAACAAGGGCTTATACAGCGAACTTTGGAACGCTCAGGCACAGTATTATGCATAATGAAACAGCGACGATGACTGGGCTTCCGCATTATAAATAAGAAATATTTATATGGTGGCTCCCAGTCACAAAACGGTAGTCAAAAGCGCGCGATATCGCGCTTGACGCTGTCTGTTGTAGTGGAACTATAAAATGCCGCTCACGCGGCATCAACAGACAGAGTCATTTTGCCTACCGTTTTGTTCCTTTGCGCCACGCAATCATCTTTCAATATTTATAATGCGTAAGCCCTGGTAACAACGATGACAGCGCAATAAAAGTGTGCTAAAATATCCCTATAAATATAGGGGTATAAAATGAGCAAATATCTTGATAGAGCAAAAGAAATACGCGCAATTGTTGAACCACATCACAATTGCGCGCAGTCTGTTTTAATGTCTTTTAATAAGGATGCCGGAATTACCGACGAGCTTGCCTACAAAATGGGTGCCTGCTTTGGCCTTGGCATGAAATCCGGCGGAACCTGCGGCGTAATCACAGGCGCTCTTATGGTGCTTGGACTGTACGGCGTAGATGATAACGCTACAACAAAACGTCTTGTTGATTTTTTCAAATCAAAGCATGACGGTATGGTAAACTGTGCAGACCTTTTGCGCGTAAATGCAGAACACGGCGGCGAACGAAAGCCACACTGCGATGCCCTTGTTTATGAAATGGTAGAGTTTGTCGAAGAAATTCTGAGAGAGCAGGGGAAAATCAGTTAGTGTCATCCCGAACTTGTTTCGGGATCTCATTACAGATGAAATATAGATGCTGAAACAAGTTCAGCATGACAATAAGGTATTAATATGATCAAGGTCTTAGGAATCTACGCAGACGGAATGGTGCTGCAGCGAAATACAACCAACTGCATTTTTGGCGAGGGGGCAGAAGGGGAGGTTTCTCTTTCTTTCAGAGACATAACCGCAAAAGCAACTGCTCAGTCAGACGGACGCTGGAAAATTGAATACAACCCCGGTGAAGCCGGCGGACCTTTTGAACTCAAGCTCACCTCTGGCAGCGACACCATTACCTTTAAAGACGTCTGGGTCGGCGAGGTCTGGGTTAATTCCGGCCAGTCAAACGCCCAGCTTCCTATGGACCGCCTGCGCTACAGTTATCCGTACGAAATGCGTCTTCCAAAAGACAATAACATCCGCATGATAACTATTCCTATTACCTATTCCTACGACAGCGAAAAAGAAACAGTTGAAAATCCAACCTGGATCTGTGCCAGTCCGGAAACCATTGCCCAAATGAGCGGTACCGGTTACTTTTTTGCAAAATATCTTACAGCCGAGCTTGGAGTACCTGTAGGAATAATCAATGCAAGCCAGGGAGGTTCACCAATCACCTCCTGGATGAACGAAGAATCCTTAAAAGAGTTAGATAAAACTAACTATCTTGACCTGCTTAATAAATGGCGCCAGCCGGATGCAGTAAAAAATCAGCAGGAAAAAGAAATGCGTGCCGGTGTAGAATGGCAGAAAAATCTTGATTCAACCGACACAGGCAGCCTCGAACACTGGGAAAATCTTACTTATGAACAGATACAGGACGACAGTCTGTGGGAAACCTGTTTTATCCCGAACAATTTTTATGACCTTAAAGAAGGCGGCGTCTGCTGGTTCAAAAAAGAAGTTGATATTTCTGCCGCAGAGCTTGCAGGCCTGACTTTTTCTCACGAAGATATCCGTCTTTGGCTCGGCGTAATTGTTGAATCAGACCGCGTATGGGTAAACGGTGTTTATTGCGGAGAAACAGGCTACTGCTATCCCCCGCGTCGCTACGTAATTCCACGCGATGTGCTTCATGAAGGTAAAAACACAATCACAATCCGTGTAGTAAAAACAAACCAGACTCCAATCCGCTTTTACGAAGATAAAACCTATGCAATCTTTACTTCAAAGAAACGGCTCAGCTTAGACGGCGAATGGAAAAAACGCGTTTCCTGCGATGCACCAAACCGCCCGAGTTCAACCTTCTTTGAATGGCAGCCTACCGCACTTTATAATTCCATGCTTGCCCCGGCTTTTAATTATGCAGTTGCCGGAGCCTTGTGGTATCAGGGAGAATCAAATACCCTGGCCGCTTATGAATACGCAGACCTTTTAAAGAAAATGATAGAACTCTGGCGCAGTAAGTTTGTTTATGCACCAAAGAATATGCCTGTTGTTGTAGTTCAGCTTCCAAAGTGGGGCGACGGCTACAAGGACGAGCAGCGTAACTTCCCGGAAGACTGGGCATGGCTCAGAAAGGCTCAGGCAGACGGTGCCAACGCCGCTGGTAATGCCGCACTTGCCCCGATGATTGACGCCGGTGAATGGAACGACCTTCATCCGGAAGACAAAATTGTAACCGGAGAACGTGCCGCCCGCGAAGCTTTGAGACTGGCTTATGGGGTTGAAAACACTATGGCTCCTCTTATGAAGTCCTGCAAGGTAACTGGAGATAAGGTTATAGTTCAGTTTGACCAGGATGTAATAATGAACAACTCTGAGCTTGTTGGTGTAGAAGGCCTGTACTTTGTATGTCGCCGCGATGGAGAAATGCCATTTGCAGGACCGGACAGCCTCCACATAAAAGCCAGAGGCGATGTTATAGGATCAGACACAATGGAAATAGAAATTCCGTCCCAAATAAAAGAAAGCGGATACCCTGTAAAAGAGCTCCGCTATCTGTGGACTAACTGTCCTGAGTTTGTAACGTTATACGGAAAGAACGGACTTCCGGCCCAGCCGTTTATCTATTCCCTTCCATCCCAGCAGTAAGTACATAATTTACAGTGGTCCAGTCCTGTGCTGTCAAGCATGTCGTCAAGACGATGGTAGCGCAGGGTTGTAAAGTGCAGCTGCTTACGGATTTCTTCCAGCATTTTTTCGTATTTCGGGCTGTCTGGGTTAGCATATTCGCGCAAAACTTCTTCGGTAACATTGTCGCCTTCAAACTGCTTGATAATGCGGCGGGTAATCAAATCCATTTCACTCTTAGAACGGCTAAAGTTCAAATACTTACATCCAAACAAAAGCGGCGGGCAGGCCGGGCGTACATGAACTTCCTTGGCTCCTGAGTTATAAAGGAATTCTGTAGTTTCTCGCAGCTGGGTTCCGCGTACAATTGAGTCATCAATCAAAAGAATCTTTTTACCTTTAATAAGCGACTGAACCGGAATAAGCTTCATGTGAGCAATAAGGTTACGCTGCTCCTGGTTTGTCGGCATGAACGAACGCGGCCAGGTTGGGGTATACTTAATGAACGGGCGTGCAAAAGGAATATTGCTTTCGTTTGCATAGCCAATGGCGTGGGCGGTTCCGGAATCCGGTACACCTGCAATAATGTCAGGTTCAACAGAACCCTTGTCGCGTTTTGCAAGATATCTGCCGCAGTTATAGCGCATTGATTCAACATTTACGCCTTCGTAGCTTGCTGTAGGGTAGCCGTAGTAAATCCAGAGGAAGGTACAGATTTTCATTTCTTTACCGGGCTGCTGCAAAATTTCATAGCCGTCGGCTGTAAGCTTTACAATTTCGGCAGGACCAAGCTCGTGGCAGTCTGTATATCCAAGATTTACATAAGCAAAGTTTTCAAAAGAAAGACAGTAAGCGCCGTCTTTTTTACCAATCTGAAGCGGTGTGCGTCCAAGACGGTCGCGGGCTCCGTAAATGCAGTCCTTTGTAAGGATAAGCATTGTAATAGAACCCTTTATCTTCTGCTGAACGTATTTAATTCCGTCAACAATTGTTTTTTCGTGATTTATAAGGGCAACAATGAGCTCTGTCTGGTTTATTTCACCGCCGCTCATTTCAAGGAAGTGTGTGTAGCCTGAGTCCAGAACTTCTTTTACAAGCTCGTCCTTGTTGGTTACAATTCCTACAGTAGTAATTGCCCAGCTGCCAAGATGAGAGTTTACAAGCAGAGGCTGAGGCTCGTAATCACTTATACAGCCTATTCCAAGGTGTCCGTGCATGTCTTCAATGTCGTGCTCAAACTTTGTTCTGAACGGAGAGTTCTGAATATTATGAATTGAACGTTCAAAACGTCCTTCTTCTGAATAAACAGCAAGACCACCGCGTCTTGTTCCCAGGTGAGAATGATAATCTACGCCAAAAAATAAATCTAAAGAACAGTCTGTTTTTGAAGCAACACCAAAAATGCCACCCATAAAATGCCTCCGTGTCTCCGAAGGTTACAGTATAGCGAAAAGTGAGGTTTTGTGCTATAATTTAATATCAATTATGTCATTGTCGGGCTTGACCCGACAATCTATCTTATAAAGAGATTACCGGGTCAAGCCCGGTAATGACAAGGTTTTTGAGGTATTTATGAAAGGTATAATTCTTGCCGGTGGTTCCGGTACCCGTCTTTATCCTATTACAAAGGCTGTTTCTAAACAGATTCTTCCACTTTATGACAAGCCTATGATTTATTATCCTCTCAGCGTTCTTATGCTTGCAGGAATCCGCGAAGTTCTGATTATTTCTACTCCACGCGATCTTCCTGTTTTTGAAGAGCTTTTTGGCGACGGCCAGTGGCTTGGCATGAAGTTCAGCTACAAGGTTCAGGACAAGCCTAGAGGACTTGCAGATGCCTTTATTGTTGGCCGCGAATTTATTGGTAATGATGATGTAGCCCTTGTTCTTGGCGATAATATTTTCTACGGTCAGAGCTTTACCCAGACTTTGCGCCGTGCCCATGAAACTGTTAAAAACGAAAAGAAGAGTGTAATTTTCGGCTACTATGTAAAAGATCCTACAGCCTATGGTGTTGTAGAGTTTGATGCTGCCGGAAATGCCCTTGGAATAGAAGAAAAGCCTGCAAATCCAAAGTCAAACTTTGCAGTTCCGGGTCTTTATTTTTACACAAACGATGTTATAGATATTGCCGCAAACGTTAAGCCAAGTGCCCGTGGCGAAATTGAAATTACATCAGTAAACAACGAATATCTTGACCGCAAGCAGCTTAAGGTAGAAAAGCTTGGTCGTGGTATGGCCTGGCTCGACACCGGTACTTATGACGGCCTGCTGGAAGCAAGCAACTTTATTGCCACAATCCAGAAGCGCCAGGGCTTGTATGTATCTTGTATAGAAGAAATTTCTTACAAAAATGGCTGGCTTACAAAAGACCAGCTGCTTGAATTGGCTAAAGGTTATAAGACAGATTACGGTAGATATTTAGAGTTTATAGCTGGTAATTAAGAGCGCGTCATCCTGAACTTGTTTCAGGATCTATTATGTATTCAGAAGTGAGATGCCGAAACAAGTTCGGCATGACATAGATATTGGAGTATATGATGTCATTTGAATTTAAAGAATGTTTATCATCAGACGGAACAAAAATAGAAGGCCTTTACGAAATCCAGCCAAAGGTATTCGGCGATGCACGCGGTTATTTTTTTGAAGTATACAGCGAACGCGATTTTTTTGATGCCGGCCTTACAATGAAATTTGTTCAGGATAATCAGAGTGCTTCTACAAAGGGAGTTTTGCGGGGCCTTCATTTTCAGACTCAGCATCCACAGGGCAAGCTTGTCCGTGCAGTAAGCGGCCGTGTTTATGACGTTGCCGTTGATATCCGCTGCGGTTCTCCAACCTTTGGAAAATACTACGGTGTTGTGCTCGACAGCGAAAAGCAGAATGAATTTTATATTCCTCAGGGCTTTGCCCACGGCTTTTATGTTTTGAGCGACAGTGCAGTTTTTGCCTACAAGTGCACCGACTTTTATGACCCGAAAGGTGAGGGCGGCCTTATGTGGAACGACCCTGTAATAAATATTGACTGGAATGCAGTTGCACCAGGACTGACCCCATTGCTCAGCGACAAGGATGGAAAGCATCCTGCTTTTGATTTGAATGCAAAGTATTTTGATATAAATGCAAAGTGGATTGGTGTGTAAGGCCGCTGGCGGCCGTTGTTAAATAGCAGACCGTTAAAAAAATTGCGAAGGCAATTTTTAGGTCTACCATATTGGAGGTTATATATATGCGTAAATTACATAACATTCTTATCACCGGTGGTGCCGGATTTATTGGTTCAAACTTTATTCATTATCTTTTTGGACTTTCATCTGCCCAGGGAAACCTTTTTGGCGATGCAAACTTTGACGGTACAGTTGTAAACGTAGACTGCCTTACCTATGCCGGAAACCTTGAAAGCCTTGCAGATGTAGAAGCAAAATTCGCCGGCAAGCGCTATTTCTTTGAAAAAGTAGACATCTGCGACCGCCCTCAGATTGAGCGCATATTCAAGCAGTACGACATTGATACTGTAATTCACTTTGCGGCAGAAAGCCATGTAGACCGTTCTATTCTTGGCCCTGAAGCATTTATGAAAACTAACGTAATGGGAACCTTCACTTTGCTTGACGTTGCCCGCAACTACTGGAAAAAGGAAGACGGAACACTTCGTGATGATGTTCTCTTCCATCACATTTCTACAGACGAAGTTTACGGTTCGCTCGGTGAAACAGGATACTTCCGCGAGGACACACCTTACGACCCGCGCAGTCCATATTCATCAAGCAAGGCAAGCAGCGACCACGTAGTAATGGCATATTTCCATACCTACGGACTTCCAATCACACTGAGCAACTGTACAAACAACTACGGCCCGTATCAGTTCCCGGAAAAGCTGCTCCCTCTTATGATTTCAAATATCCGCGACGGAAAAAATCTTCCTGTTTACGGTAAGGGCGATAATATCCGCGACTGGATTTATGTAGAAGATCACAACCGCGCTGTATGGCTCATTGTAAACAAGGGCGTTACAGGCGAAAAATACAATATCGGCGGCGAAAACGAATGGCAGAACATCAAGCTGCTTCACAAGGTAATTGAACTTACTGCAGCTGCAACAGGCAAAAACGTAGATGACGTTGAAAAAACAATCACTTACGTAAAGGACCGCCCTGGTCACGACAAGCGCTACGCCATTGACTGTACAAAAATCAAGACTCAGCTTGGCTGGGAACGCAAAATGACCTTTGAAGAAGGCCTTGCAGAAACTGTACGCTGGTATATCGGTCATCCTGACTGGGTAAACAATATTTTGAACGGCTCCTATAAAGACTGGATTTCTAAAAATTATACTGAACTGGGACGTTAATTCTTGTAAAAAAAACAGCTTCCGGTCGGAAAACGGGTTTGCAAAACCGCGGGCACGCCCGCTACACGCTGAAGTGCCTTGAAATTATATACTTGGCCGCCTTGCGGCCGCACTTCAGAGTGTTTTTGAAACCCGTTTCCCTCCCTCGCGCTATTTTTTTCAATTTAAACCTATGTACATTATGAATTTATGGAATACATTCTACTATAGAATTCCAACTCAAAATATGTTAAAATGATTCATTATGGATACAAATATTGAACAGAATGTAGAGCAAAAGGAAGACGAAATCAGTCTTCTTGACTTGTTTGCGGTTTTAATCCGTTATAGAAAGCTTGTTATTTTTGGAACCCTCATCATCACAGTACTTGCGGGCTTGTATCTTTTTGCCGGACCAATGGTGTTCAAAAAACTCAACGGTCAGACTGCACAGGTTTCTTATACCGTACAGGTAAATGCAGTTCCTCTTTCAATTGCATCAAAGCTTCCTAATGCCGAGACAATTACACCGCTTTATCTTGCAACTTATTATTCACAAAGACTTCCGTTCCTTGTAAGACAGATAAAGGCTCATAATATTTTTTCTGACAACGAAATGACAGATTATGAATTCAACACCTTTGTCCAGTCGCTTATCAGAAATAAAAAGCTTCAGATTATTGAACCAAAGCTTGGCAATGAATATGAAATTCAAATTTCGGTTAAGATGAATAGAATCTCCGACGCAACTGCCCTTGTAAGAAGCATGGTTGCCGAAACCGAAAAACAACTCCAGGATTATTACTATCCGCTTATTCAGACTTTGCTTTCAAATACAACTACTGCTCTTGAAAAAGCAAGTAATTCAACAACTTCAGATGTTCAGGAATTGCAGAGCCTTAATGTAGATCTTCAGACATTTACCAATAATTTCCAGGGCTTTTTAAATCTTCATCAGGAGCCTTTTGTTATTCCTGAGGCTCGCGGAAGAGTTAAAAAACTTATAATTATTTTCCTTGCTTCGTTCTTTGTTTTTGTATTTGCCGCCTTCTGCAAGAATGCCGTTGCAAACATCAAGGCAGATCCGGATTCAAGCAAGCTTATTTCTGATGCATGGAATGCCGGAAAATAAAAAGCGGTAAACAGGATGATTCTGAAGCTTGCCTGTAAAAATGTTATTTCTCGCACAAGTTCATATATCATCATTCTTTTTGTAGCATTTTCAATCACCCTCTTTTGTGTTGCCAACGCTGTTTTTGACAGCACCGAGCAGGGTGTTCAGGAAAATTATATTTCAAGCTTTACCGGCGACCTTATCATCAGGCCCAAGAGCAACAGTCAGCTCAGTCTTTTTGGTGATGAGACTCCTGTTACCGGCGAGCTTACCAGAATAAATACAATTGTTCCTTTTGAACCAATCCTTTCATTCATTCAGTCTTCAAAAAACGTAACCTCCTGTTTTTCTCAGGTTTCGGGCATGACTGCAATGGAGTATGGTTCTACCCGTTATGCAACCTATCTTTTTGGCGTAAATGGAGATGATTATCTTAAGTCCATGACTTCCATAAAGCTTGTTCAAGGGCAGCCTTATACTGCCGGTCAAAAGGGCGTTATGCTCTGTACCAAGGCAGCCCAAAAGCTTGGGGTAAAGCTTGGAGATACAGTTCAGTTTATTGTAACCGACGGACCTTATGTACGCATTCGTGCAGCACCTCTTACAGCAATTTTTGAATACAATATTCACAATGATATTTTTGACCGTTTTGCAATTGCAGACGCAGATACAGTTCGTTCGCTGCTTGATATTTCTGATACTGTTTCCAATGAGCAGATAGAAATTGATGAAGAAAATACAACGCTGCTGGATCAAGATCTGGATCTGGATTTTGATTCTCTGTTTGATGAAGCATTTGACTCAGAAGTAGAAGGCCTGTGGGGTCAGGATGAAATTGTTGAGTCAGAGCCAGAACCGGAACTCGAGCCGGCCGCTACATCAGTGCAGGAAAACGTTGCAGAATACATACCTTCTTCAACCTGGAATTTTATCGTTGTGCGACTCAAGGAAGGGGAGAACGCCAAAAAAGTAATCAAAAGCTTTAATAGAAAATTCCGCAGAAACGGATGGCCTGTGCAGGCAACAGACTGGAGGCATGCGGCAGGAAGCACTGCACTTTACCTCCACTGGATGCGCATAATTTTCAATATAGGAATTTCAATCGTTCTTTTTGCAGGCTTTATTATAGTAAACAATACACTGGTTATAAATGTTCTGGATCGCACTCAGGAAATTGGAACCCTGCGTGCTATAGGAGCCAGAAAGCGTTTTATTTCACTTCAGTGTATGGCAGAAACTTTTATAATGACCATCTGCGGCGGAGTGATTGGAGTGCTGCTTGGCGTGTGGGTCTGCAGCCTTATAACCAAAGCTCACATAGTTTTGCATAACAGCTTCCTTATTCAGTTGTTCGGAGGCAATGCACTTTCAATTTTTGTAACACCGGGCAATGCATTTAAAATGTTCTTGATTGTAATTGGCCTTGGTCTTGCGGGCTGGATTTATCCTGTAATCAACGCAATGAAAATCAGTCCTGTAAGGGCAATGCAGGGGGCACGCTGATGAAAACCTTTTTGATGTCCCTTAAATCTGTAATTTACCGCCGCAAACAGTATCTGTCGCTCATGCTTGTGTGTCTCTTTGGTGTAGGCATTTCTCTTTTCTGTCTTTTTCTGATTGACGGAATGCTTGGCGCGCTTGAGTATAAGGCAAAAATTTATTATGGCGGAGACCTTCAGTTTATTGGTGGAAGTCCAGGGCTTACAATGACAAATCAAAAAGATGTTATTGAAAAGCTGCAGGAGGTTTTCCCCAAAGATACAATCATTTCCTACAGAATGGATCTGGATGCCGACTATTCAGCCTTTTATTTTGAAGGAACCGGTGTGCGCCAGCGTGTAATCAAGGGAGTAGATTTTGACAAGGAAAAGGATCTTTTTTCTTCCTGGAACTTTGTTGCCGGTAACGCAGATAACATAAAGGGAACCAACGGAGTACTTTTATCAGAGCCTATTGCAAAAATGCTTGAGGTTCAGGTCGGGGACTCAATCACCTTCTTATATAAAATTCCATGGAATGGTCAGATTAATACCCAGGAGCTTGTCGTAAGCGGCATCTTCCGCGATTCAAGTCTTTTTGGAATGTATACGTCTTATATGGATATGGACCTGCTCAACAAGGTAAGCCGCATGCCTGCAGACTGCTGCAACCGAATTGTTCTGTTCTTCCCCGATGGTTCTCCTTCTGAAAAACAGATTGTTGCCTGGCAGCACGAGCTTGAACAGCGCTTTCAGATGTATGAGCTTACCGACAACAAGCAGAAGTTTTATGACAAGCTCGGGTCTTTGCCAATGCCAACCTACGCACTCATCAAGCTTAGTGCAAACCTTCAGGATGTACAGATTCTTATAGACGCTATGAAGCTCATTGCCGCCTTTATCATAATCATGCTTGTAGTTATAATTGTAGCAGGTGTAAGCAGTACCTTCCGCGTAATTGTCATGAAGCGTATAAACGAGATAGGCATTTACAAGGCCATAGGAATGAAGCGCCGTAAAATTACAGGAATGCTTCTGGCCGAAACAAGCCTTCTGGTTTTTGCAGGCTGTCTTGCGGGCTTTATACTGTCTTTAATCCTTACTTTTATTGCAGGCTTTGTAAATCTGTCGTTTATTCCTGCTTTTGACATATTCTTAACAAACGGAGTATTAAAAGCAAAGATTTCGCTGCTATATTTTGCAGTAGTTTCTGCTGCAGTAATTGTAACCACCATGCTTGCTGTATTGTTTGCAATAAGAAAGTCGGTAAGAATTACTCCATGCGAGGCTCTTGCCGCAACAGAATAGGAGATATAGATAAAATGATAAAGAAAATACATTTTTTTGCAGTTTTGCTTGCTGCCTGTGCCTTTATGGCATTTCCGGCTTTTTCTATCTCTAAATCAGAAAGCGAGGCTCTTTTGCAGCTTGCCGAAGACAATTCAGCCTTTTATGAAACAGATTTTTCGGGAAATTATACTGTAGTTCAGGAAAAACCGGGTGAAGGAAAGAATGTTACAGAAGCAATTCTTTACCGCCGCGATAAAACCGGAAAGTGGACAATCCTTATTACTGGTCCTGCCAAAGAAAAGGGCAAGGGATATCTTCAGTATGACGACAATATCTGGTTTTTTGACCCTGCAGACCGTCGTTTTACCTTTACCAGTGCCAAGGATAAATTTCAGAATACAAATGCCAACAATTCAGACTTTACACCACAGCATTATGCACGCGATTATTCAATTGTGTCTGCTCAGGAAGTAAAGCTTGGCAATATGGAATGCGTTCTTTTTGAGCTTGATGCCAAGGTAGAAAATGTAACTTATCCAAAGCTCAAAATCTGGGTAACCAAGGATGACGGACTTGTCCGCAAAAAGGAAGATTATTCTTTGAGCGGCCAGAAGCTCCGCACAACTGCAGTTCCTTCATATCAGATTGTAAAGGCAAACGGCAAATCATATTCTGTGCCTGTAAGCATGCTCATTCAGGATAATCTGCGCGGTAAAAAAATCGGCGACAAGGTTCAGTACGAAAAAACTCAGATTACCATTAAGAATGTATCATTTGAAAAGGTGAGCGATACAGTGTATACTAAACCTTATCTTGAAATGATGAGCAGTAAGTAACTGATGATTAAAAAACTTCTGATTTTTACATTGCTTCTTTTCTCTTTTTCAGGTCTTGTGTTTGCACAGGATGCTGACGATTCTTTTGATGATTTTGATTCCATTTTTGAAGGAGCAGGCGAAGATATAGAAGTTGAACAGACAGCTCCTGTCGTTTCGACACCGGCTTCTGGTCCTATGTCGGCAATAAAATTTTCGGGTCATTTTGAAGGTGGTGTAGGGCTTGCCTGTATCATTATTGATAAGCCTGATTTTGGCGGATATCTTGATCTTGATAATATACTTTATATCAATGTAAAACCTAATCCTATCTTTGCGCTTCATGGTGCCGTAGAAACTTCTTTTGAAAATAAATTTGCACTTGCACTAAATTATTTTTATTTTGACTATATGCTGCTGGACAGAGTTTTTATTTCTGCCGGTAAAAAGAGTCTTACGTGGGGGTATACACGGCTTTTTGAAAACTGCAACGTTATGGAAGATACAAATGGCCAGCTTAATGGAGAATTCCGTTTTCCATGGAGCACAGGAACTTTAACGTTCGTCGGTTGTTATAATTATGCACTTTTTAATACAACTCCAAGTTATAGAAATATTTCGTATGCAGTCAGCCTTGAACAGACAATTGGTCATACAAGCGTAAATCTTTTTGCAAAAAAATACGGACAGTCCGAAATGTATGGTACTGTTCATAAAGGTCCGCTGGCTGGCCTTGAAGCAAAACGTACTATTCTTGGATTCGATGTATATGCCCAGGGGTTTGCAAGAATTTCTGACTACAAAAAACTAAATAGTGCCGACGGTTACAGGGATGTTACTGCAACAGCAGGTTTCTACAGGTTATGGGATACAAAAGATCCTAATTACGGAATTAATATTGAGTATCAATATAGATGGGTTCCTGGTGCAGACCCGGAAAAAGGCGGTATAATTCATAATCATGAGATTTTTCTACAGGGTGGAATTAAACGCATGGGAAAGAACAAAAATATGAAGATTGGTGTTGAATGGCAGCATAATTTTTCTGTTAATAAAGGGGAATTTACATTTGCATTTATTACCGACGGACTTCTTCCTTATGCTTCCTGGGAAAACGGATTTGAAATTGATTATACTTCAAGTTCAAAACCAAAGTTTACTCTTGGATCTAAAATTTCTATAAAACTGGATTATTAGTCTGCAAGTTTTCCGTCGCGGATTTTTATTACATGATTTGCCATCTGCACAATCTTACTGTCATGAGTTGAAAAAATAAAGGTTGTTTCAAGAGTCTTGTTGAGCTTTTGCATGAGCTCAAGAATCTGGTCGCCGTTGGTAGAGTCCAGGTTTGCTGTAGGTTCATCGGCAAGAATTACAGGACATTTGGTTATAAGTGCTCTGGCAATTGCAACACGCTGTCTCTGGCCGCCGCTTAGTTCGCTGGGCTTGTGTTTTTTCCAGTCTGTAAGGCCTACGGTTTCTATAAGAAAATCTGTCCATTCATTAAGCTCTTTTTTATTCATGGTCTGGGTTGCAGGAGACGCGCCTATTTCCAGAGGCAGGCAGATATTTTCGCGTACATTCAAAACCGGAATAAGATTAAAGGTCTGAAAAACAAAGCCGAGCAGCTGACGTCGCAAATCTGTAAGCTTTGAATCAAGGCTCAGCGGAATTGTTTTTGTTTTAGTAAGGTCTATGTCTTTGTAAATGTCTATGCCGTTTAAGATGACTGAACCAGAGGAGGGCAGGTCTGTTAAACCAATTATGTTAAGAAGTGTAGATTTTCCAGAGCCGGAAGGGCCTGAAATTGCAACAAACTCTCCTTTTTCTATGGAAAACGAAGCGTTATCTACGGCACGTACTTGTACCTTATCCATCTGATATATTTTACTGATGTTTTTTAATTCTACTAAAGCCATGGTTTTATTATAGCATAGTCTTAGGTTCAGGGCAAACGGAAGAGAACAAAGCCAAAGCTTGCGGCCTGAGTACGGTTTACCTTATAGCTCAAAACCGATTTTCCGTTTATGCAAAGTTCTGCAGAACCTCCGCCGTCAAATTCCATTGCATCGTCGCAGCCCATTGCCTTAAAGATTTGTGCACATTGCGGGTAAGATAGACCTTCGCTTTTGGAAGGCTGCTGTCCTTCGGCAACAAGTATGTAAAGGGTTTTTCCATCCTCAGAAACTCCGCAGCCGCAGCGTGATGTATGTGTTCGGGTCTTAAAATCTAAAATAACTCCATCCTGCAGTATCATATAAAAGCCGCCCAAAGCATAATCGCAGTTTTCAAAGGCTTGAGGGGTTTGTGTTTGTGTAATGGAAGCACTTAGTCCTTGTGTACCCGGTAGTCTGTTTATGATGAGTGCAGAATGTTTTTCTACCGGTGCAGAAAGTTGAGTTTTGTCATCAATCAAAATGCCGACAATCTGTTTTTTAGTTCCGCTTACAGAAAAAGGGGAGGTGTTGAACGCAATTATGCAGTTTTCCTGTTTTGCAAAGCTGCTGGTTTTCTTTCCTTGAAAGCAGACCGGGGTAAGCTCCGGGTTTGTAAGGTCAATTTTTACAGCATGATATATTATTGGAAAATCCGGATTCTCAAAATCAAAACGCCATATACCCTTGTGAATTTCCTGCCAGTCAAAGCTTTGAGGGATATAAGTTTCCTTTGGATATAAAAGTTCTTCAGCCTCGCTTTCAATCACCGGATGGCTTACGCAGGATACAAAGAAAAATAAAATTGCTGCAATGGCCACTACGGCCAGAAGGTTTTTTCTCATTTTTTTTCAAAAAAAATCCCGCCCTTGCGAGCGGGATCATGTCATCCTCGAGGGCCCTTCGAGAGCCTCAGGGACCACCAAATGTTATTTATGCTTTATTCAAGCGGCTTTCGAGATCATCCAAGATTTCGTTGAGTTCTTTTGGAAGATGCTTTCCGAACTTAGGATAATGGTTTTCACGAATATCCTTTACTTCTTTCTTCCAGCCTTCAACATCTACTTTGAGGATTTCTGGTAAAGTCTTCTTGTAGTAGTCGGCAAGACCTTCAGTATTCAAAGCGCCTTCTTTTGGCATAAGACCAATTGGTGTATCAACAGCATTGTCAACACCGTCACAGCGGTCGAAGATCCATGCAAGTACACGGCTGTTATCACCGTAGCCTGGCCACATGAATCCGCCTGGAAGGTCAGCATTGTTGTCGTCCTTGCGGAACCAGTTTACGTAGAAGATCTTAGGAAGCTTGTCCTGATCTGCCTTAGCACCTACGTTTACCCAGTGCTGGAAATAGTCTCCCATGTTGTATCCACAGAATGGAATGATTGCGAATGGGTCACGGCGGATCTTACCAACTTCTTCAGGATTGATTGTAGAAGCAGCAGTGATTTCTGAACCTACGATAGATCCAAGGAATACACCGTGATTCCAGTTACGAGCCTGATGTACGAGAGGTACAGTAGAAGGGCGGCGTCCACCAAAGAGGATAGCAGAAATTGGTACACCTTCTGGGTTTTCCCATTCTGGAGCGATACATGGACACTGCTTAGCAGGAGCTGTAAAGCGTGCATTTGGATGAGCAAATTCTTCACCCTTAGGAGACTTGTCCTTAGGAAGAGCATCACGAGTATTTCCCTTCCAGTCAACAAGCTTGCCCTTTGCAGGGTAACCGATTCCTTCCCACCAGATGTCTCCATCTTCTGTGAGAGCACAGTTTGTATAGATTGTATTCTTTTCTGCAGAAATAAGAGCGTTCTTGTTAGATTCAGCAGATGTTCCTGGAGCAACTCCAAAGAAGCCTGCTTCTGGGTTGATAGCGTAGAGGCGTCCGTCTTTTCCGAACTTCATCCAAGCGATATCATCACCAACAGTTTCTACCTTCCATCCAGGAATTGTAGGAATAAGCATAGCGAGGTTTGTCTTACCACAAGCACTTGGGAAAGCACCTGTAACGTACTTAACTTCGCCCTTAGGATTTGTAAGCTTAAGAATAAGCATGTGTTCTGCAAGCCATCCCTCTTCGCGAGCGATAACAGTTGCAATACGAAGAGCAAAACACTTCTTACCAAGAAGAGCATTTCCACCGTATCCTGAACCGTAAGACCAGATGAGGTGTTCTTCCGGGAACTGTGAAATATATTTGTGTTCAACATCAGCACAAGGCCAGATTCCGCCGTCTGTTTCGCCATTGTTAAGTGGCTTACCTACAGAGTGGAGACATGGTACCCAGTCACCGTCTGTTCCAACGTACTGCCATACCTTTTCGCCGGCACGTGTCATGATGTCCATGTTCAATACAACGTATTCAGAGTCTGTAAGCTCAATACCGTATTTAGCAATTGGAGAACCGAGTGGACCCATGCAGAATGGAATTACATACATTGTACGACCGTGCATACAACCTGTGTAAAGTCCCTTCATTGTAGCCTTGAGTTCTACAGGATCAATCCAGTGGTTTGTTGGACCGGCATCTTCTTCCTTCTTAGAAGAGATGAATGTACGTGATTCAACACGTGCAACATCGCTTGGAAGAGAACGGAACAAGAAGCAGTTCTCTTTTGCCTTGAGTGGTGTAGCAAGACCAGCATCAACGCATTTTTTCATAAGACGGTCATATTCAGCCTGAGTTCCGTCAACAACAACAACGTTGTCAGGCTCACACATCTTAACACATTCTTCAACCCAAGCTTTAATCTGGGCGTGCTTAATGTCAGAAACGTTCATTAAAAACTCCTTATATATGTTAGCCTTTTTTCCTCATTATGATAGAAAAAAAGACCCAAAATATACCAATTACAAATATAATGTTTTTTTTAATATATAGCAATAATTAGACAGTGAATTCATAAGATGAAAAAAAAGGCAGAGGATGTAATCAAAAGATGAAAAGAAGGCTTCCAGTCGGGCTCGGATTTGCAAAACCGCGGGCTCGCCCGCTACACGCTGAAGTGCCTTGTAATTATATACTTGGCCGCTCGCGCGGCCGCACTTCAGAGTGTTTTTGAAATCCGCCCCTCCTTAGCGCCTTCTTTTCATAGTTTTATTTTATTTGCGCATTTTTTCATAAATGAATTTATATGTAAAAAAAACTCTTATATTTCTAATTTTAACCCCGATAATTTTAATGGAGGAAGGAAATGACTTCTATTATACCTGGATTATCTAGTTTCTCTTATAATAGCTCGTCTATGGCTGCGGTGGCTGGGAAAATGTATGTTCCGGTCAGCAAGTCGGCACTTCTTTACTCTCATTTTGACCACGTTTCCGGGGTTGCGGCTGGCAATGGACAGAGCGGGGTTTCAATCAGCAAATTACGTATCTTAAATTCTCTTATTGAACGTGTTTCGGCAATAAAGAATGAACCTGCAAAACCTGTGGAAAATATTTCTCCGGATCAGGCAGACGCACTTATTCAGAATTACCAGAAGCAGATTCAGCAGGCAATGCAGACACCATATATCCTCAACGGTGCTCAGCCAATGGCAGGCGATTTGTTCTCGCTGCTTGCATAAATATACACTTTTTCTGAATAAATATTCACATTTTATTGACAATCCTCCTCATTTTTACCATAATATCAACCATTATGAATAAACTGGCAATTGAATTGAATGAAACCTTAAAGGGTTCTGTTGTTGACGCTCTTTTGTCTGATATGGGCAAGAGACTTTATTTTCCTAATGGTATTATTTCTCAGGGTGCAGAAGCTGCTAAAGATGCTTCTCTTGCTAACGGTACAATCGGTATGGCTGTTGCAGGCGGTACTCCTATTGAACTGGACTCTTACAAGAAATCTATGCCTTCTTTTAATCCGCGCGAAACTGTTGCTTATGCAAAAACTGCAGGTAATCCGGATCTTCGTGCTTTGTGGAAAGAAAAAATCATCGAAAAAAATCCTTCTCTTGCCGGTAAAAAAATCTCTCTGCCAATTTTAGTGCCTGGTTTGACTGCCGTGCTTTCTTATGTTGCAGACCTTTTTATTGACGAAACCAAGCCTCTGCTTGCAGCAGATCCTTGCTGGGATAACTACGAGCTTATCTGTTCTGCACGCCGTGGAGCAGAGTTCCATCAGTTCAAGTGTTTTGACGGAAACGCCTTTAATACTGCAGCGCTTGAAGCAGCAATGAAAGCCGACGCCGCAAAATATGGTTCTGTACGTGTAATTTTGAACTTTCCTCAGAATCCAAGCGGTTATAGCCCAACAAAAGCCGAAGCTAAGGAAATCTGCCGCATCGTAAAGGAAATTGCCGAAAGCGGTGCAAAGGTCTTAGTTCTCAGCGATGATGCTTACTTTGGATTGAACTACGAAGATGATATTGAACCTCAGTCTCTGTTTGCTTACTTTGCAGACATGCACGAAAATGTTCTGGCAATCAAGGCAGACGGTCCTACAAAAGAAGATTTTGCCTGGGGTTTCAGAACAGGTTTTGTAACCTTTGCTTCTAAAAATCTTACAGACGAACAGATTACAGCACTTCAGGTTAAGTTTATGTCTGCCATCCGTTCTTCTGTTTCATGTTCTTCTACTCCTAGTCAGGCTCTGGTGCTTCATGCACTTAAGGATGCGGCTCACGAGGCTCAGAAAAAAGAACTTCGCGGTATGCTCAAGCGCCGCTACGATGCAGTACGCGCCTTTGTAAATACACACAAATCTTCTGTGCTCGAACCGCTTCCGTTCAACTCAGGTTATTTTATGAGCTTTAACGTAAAGACCGGTAATGCAGAAGATATCCGCAAAAAGCTTCTTGCAGAAAAAGGAATTGGTATTATTCAGATTGATGCCAACACCCTGCGCGTAGCTTTCTCCAGCATTGACGAAGAAAAGATTGAAGAAGTTTATTCTGCCATATATAATGTAGCTGAGGCTATGTAACTGGTGAATAAACACGTTTGCAAAAGAATAGGGAAAATTGCTGCCATGCTTTTTTCCCTTACAGTTTTATTTTCTTCCTGTAATGAAAAAACTCAGACCCGCATTGTAATCTGGACTTCCTGTGCAGAATTTGCGCAGTATACAGAATTATTCAATATTACTCATCCGGGTAGCAACGCAGTTATTGTTTACAAGGAAAACCCGGCCCAGGAGCTGCCTCCCGCAAAGGACGAGCTTCCGCCGGACATTGTAATCGGCTCATGGCTCCGCACCGATAAAACCAGCAAGCAGTTTAAATCTCTGGATTATCTTTTTGACCGCCAGACAATTTCTTCTTCCATGTTTTACGAACAGCTTCTGGACGCAGGCAAGAACCGCAACACCCAGTATCTGCTTCCGGTAAGCTTTAATCTTCCGGCCGTAATTTTTGCAAACTCAAACAGCAGCCTTATTACCGAAAATTATACGCTCTCGCTTGATAAAATAAAATCAATAGGTTTTGCCTACAACGAGCAGAACAAAAAAGGAACCTTCAGCAAAATCGGTTTTATTCCTTCGGCAAGCAGCGAATTCTTATACCTTACAACCAAGCTTTACGGAGTAGACTTCCGCGAAGAAAAAGGTCAGATTGTCTGGAGCGACCTGCGTCTGCGTAATGCCGTAAATTATGTACGCGACTGGATTAATTCAAACAATGGTTCTGTTCAGGAAGAGCAGGACTTTGCCTACAAATATCTTTTTATGCCGGAATACAGACAGGTAACTTCAAACCGTACTTTACTGGCTTATACAACCAGCGACCAGCTTTTTGGAATTATGAAGACCCAGGAGCTTGATGTAGATTACCGATGGATCAGCGGCGATAACTTTATTCCTATAGAAGATTCTTTTTTGATGATGGGTATTTACAACAAGGCCCGCAACGAACAGGGAGCAACAGAATTCCTTTCGTGGTTCTTTAATTCACAGAACCAGGAAGCCATGCTTGAACGCAAACTCGAAATGAATCTTAACAACGAAATGTTTGGCATTGCAGACGGTTTTTCTTCTCTGCGCGATGTAACCGAACATATTCTTCCAATCTATTATAATCAGCTGCTTACAAATCTTCCGCCTGCAGGCATGCTCAAGGTTCCGCAAAAGCTTCCGGCCCGCTGGGATTCCTACAAATCTGTTGTAGTTGAGCCTTACTTAAATGATGTAATTACCTCTGACAAAAAGCTTTCCATTGCCGACTACGAAGCTGAATGGCGCAAGAAGGTGTTTGATAATTAAAACGAATATGTTATATTATCTCTATGGAAAATAAATACGTAGATTTAATTAACAGATGCCGTGCGGAGTGTTCAAAACGTCTTGTAGGACAGGATGCACTTATCAATGATATTCTTACCGCATTTGTGGCAGACGGACATGTACTTGTAGAAGGTGTTCCCGGTCTTGCCAAAACCCTTGCAATCAAAACTATAGCACAGATTCTCGGTCTGGAATTTAAACGCATTCAGTTTACACCCGACCTTCTTCCTGCCGATGTTACTGGAACCTTAATCTATGAACAGAATAAGGGAATGTTCAGCGTACGCAAAGGACCAGTTTTTGCAAATGTAATTCTTGCAGATGAAATTAACCGTGCACCTGCCAAGGTTCAGTCGGCCATGCTCGAAGCAATGGAAGAGCGTCAGGTAACAATAGGGGAGGAAACCTACAAGCTTCCGTCTCCGTTTTTTGTACTTGCAACCCAGAACCCTGTAGAGCAGGAAGGAACCTATAATCTTCCGGAAGCAGAGCTCGACCGATTTTTGATGAAGCTTGTAGTAAATTATCCTACTGCAGAAAACGAAAAGCTTATTGTAAAAACCTGCGGCAAGGCTCCGACTGTTCCGGTAAATACAATCCTTACCGGCGTTGACATTTCTCAGATGCGCCAGGCTGCCGAAAAAATTACCTGTGATGATAAGATTGCAGATTATATAGTAAACATTCTTACTGTAACAAGACCTGCCGCTACTCAGGAAAAGACTTCTCACAAAAATGACATTACACGCTATATTCATTTTGGTGCTTCTCCGCGAGCAGGAATTGCAATGATGCAGTGTGCAAAGGTTCACGCACTTTTTGCCGGACGCGATTTTGTGCTGCCGGAAGATGTTAAGGCCGTTGCTTTGAATGTCCTTCGTCACCGTATTGTGCTTTCTTATGAGGCAGCTGCAGATAATATCAGTGCAGATGAAATAATTTCTCGCATTCTTGATTTTATTCCGGTTCCATAGAAATGGGTTATATTGACAGCGAATCCTTAGTTCAAAAAGCCTCTTACCTGCGTATCCAGGCGCGTTCTCTTGCCGAAGGAATGAAGACCGGAAATTTCCGCTCATTGTATCGGGGTCAGGGAATTGAATTTTCGGGCGTACGTGACTACATCCGCGGAGACGATATCCGCTCTATAGACTGGAACGTAACCGCCAGAATGGGCCGCCCCTATGTAAAGGTTTTTGAAGAAGAACGGGAGCTTCAGATTTTTATTGTTATGGATACTTCGGCTTCTATGTTCCTGGACTGTGGATCACGCTATCCCGTAAAATACAAGGCCGGTGCAAACCTTGCGGCTCTGGTTGCCCTTGCTTCCGAAATGAACGGTTGTCCTGTGGGCGCAGTTTTCTTTGACGGCCGCATTCATTTTTCGTGCAAGCCTGCCTTTGGAAAAGAACGCACAATGCTCCTGCTTACACATCTGGATAAGCTGCCTGAACAAAAGACAAACGGTTCTGTTCTTGGCAATGCGCTCATAGGTGCCGACAAGCTTTTGCGCAAGCGTTCTCTTATATTTGTAATTTCTGATTTTAGAAGTGCAGACTGGCAGACACCGCTCATTCAACTTGCACAGAAAAACGACGTTATTGCATTCCGCATAACAGACGAATTTGACAGGGATTTACCGCCGCTTGGTACAGTAACTTTTTCGGATATTGAAAGTAATTTAAAGCTTGTGCTTCCAACTTCTTCTCAAAAGTTTAAGGAAGAATGGAAAAATCATAACGAAGGAATGATCTGGCGCTGGCAGGAAGTTTGTTCTCGTCATGGAATTCATCCTTATGTAATGAATGTTTCCGACGACCCGCTTGAACTGCTGGGTTCTGTGTTTGAGGCCGCCAGATGATATACATACAGACCAGACAGACAGTTTTTCCAAAATCAATATATATAGGCGACCGTGCCGAAATCCGCTGCCAGTTTACATCCGATGTAAAACTGCCCGAAGGACCTCTTACGGCTCAGGGCTTTGTCACTGCTCCCGACTATTCAACTGTAGAAATAAAGGATATCTCGCTTGTTAATTCCGGTGACAATTCCTACAGCCTTGTAATAAACTGTGTTCCGTGGCATACAGGTTCAATCGTCCTGCCGGATTATCAGATTCAGCTTCCGGGCGTTGGGGCAGAGCTGACAGAAACCTACGGCACAATTCATTTTGAACAGATAAATGTACTGTCGCTGGTAGAACAAAAGGGTGTTAATTCTTTACAGCAGTTTGCTTCTCCTTTGCTTTTGCCCGGCACTGTTTATAAGATTTATGGTGGCATTGCCGCCTTTGTAATTTTTCTTGTTGTTTTTATAAGACTCATTGTAAAAAGACATTCCGTTGCCTTCTGGTTTAAGACATTAAAGCTGCGCCTGCGTTATCAGAAAAACAAAAAGCATACTGTACGTCTGCTCAAGGCTCTTAAACCAAACCGCGAATCTGCCTCTATGCTTCAAAAGTATATACGCGAATATCTGGAAGTGCGGCTTGAGTATCCTTTTACAAAGACTCTTACTTCTGAAATGAACCTTGCGTTTGAAAAAGCTACAGCCTCTCTTGCCGATGAAACCCGCCAGTCTGCTTTTGAAACAATCATTTCGGTTTTTGTACGCACAGATTATATAAGGTTTTCTTCTACAGGAAGCTTTAAACCGGGCGAGCTGGAAGAGCTTGTAGATAATCTTGTAAATGCAATCAATATAATAGAAGGAGGCGCAAATGCTTGAGTTTCAGAATCCTGCAGCCTTCCTTCTTTTACTGCTGGTTCCGCTGCTGTTTCTTTTACGTTATCTCAAAATCTTCCGTAAGCTTACATTCATGGCGGTTCTTTCTGACTGGAACGGCAAGGCCTTTACCTGGAACGGACGTGTACGAAAGTTTTTATCTGTACTTGCAAAGATCATTCTTTTTACAGGCTTTTTAACTGCAGTAACCGCACTGGCCGATCCTGTAATTACACATCAGGAAAAGGTTTATACTTCTCTTGGTACTGATATTGTTTTTGTAGTAGATACTTCTCCTTCAATGGCGGCTAAGGATATGGGAGAAATGTCCCGCCTTGATTCTGCCAAGCTTGCAATACGCGCTGTCGTAAAGGAATATGACGGCTGCCGTTTTGGTATGGTTGTGCTTGGCAGCGAAGCTTCGGTACTCATTCCGCCGACATCCGATTTGCCTTCGTTTACCGAGCGTACCGAAGGTATTGTTGTAGGCATGCTTGGAAACGGTTCTGCAATCGGGGATGGACTTAGTACGGCAGTATGCCATCTTGTGTCTTCACGTGCCTTGAAAAAAGTAATAATCCTTCTTACTGACGGAGAAAGCAATGCCGGAGAAATTCATCCGGAAACAGCAGCTGCCCTTGCACAGAAAAACGGTATTTCAATTTATACTGTTGGTATTGGTACCAAAGGTACAGTTCCGCTAGAATACACAGATCCGCTTACCGGTAAAAATTATTCAGGATATCTGGATTCCAATTTTAATTCTGCCCAGCTAAGGCGCATTTCTTCTGCAGCTCAGGGCCGCTATTTTGAAGTAGCCGCTATCGAAGAATTTTCTCATACTATGGATACAGTAATCCGGTCGGAAGCAGTAAGCCAGAATTATACCTACCGCACTGTAACACAAAGCTTTTATAAAAAAGTACTTTTGTACGCAATAATTCTTTTTATTCTGGGCTGGTTTATCAAGCGTGTAGTCCTGCAGGAAATGATGAGCTTCCGCTACAGAAAAATATTCCTTGTTCGCTCTGTGTTCATTCTTTTCAGCTTCCTTATGCTTTTGCTTGCTTATATGGATATTCACTGGGGAACTTATCTTGTTCCTGTTCAGAAAAGCGGAACTGCAGTAAGCCTTGTTTATGATATTTCCAACAGTATGCTTGCCAAGGATTGTAAGGGTGGACTAACAAGACTCCGCTCTGCCTGCGAATATTCAAGGGCGCTTCTTAAAAGAATGAACGGAACAAGTGCTTCTGTTGTGCTTGCCAAGGGAGACGGAGTTGCCGCAATTCCTATTACTGATGATTATGTAAGCATAGAAGCTCTGCTCGATGTTATGTCTCCTGAGCTTATGACTGTACCGGGTTCAAGCATAGGTAAGGGTATCCTCAAGGCTAAAGAAACCTTCCCGGCAAATTATTCCAACGCCGGAAAAATCTGGGTGTTTACTGACGGAGAAGAAACAGATAATCATTTAAGGCAGTCTCTTACCGAATGTATAAAAGCCGGAATCCCTGTAACCATCATCGGCTTTGGCGGCGAAGACGAAACAGAAATTGTAGCAGGCGACGGAAAAACCGTTGTAAAATCTGCCCTGCGTTCTCAGAAAATAATGAATACAATAGAAGAAGCCCGCAAGAATATGGGAATCTACAAAAATCACGCAGAGGTTACCTTTGTAAATTATACAGAAAAGGGTTGGGCCGCAAAGCTTTTGGGACAGCTCTCCAATAGTGATGAACAGCTTATTTCTTATGAATCCAAGCCGGTTCCGCGCTTTAAACTTTTCCTTTTGCTGGCAGTTTTGTTCTATGCCTTCAGCTACATTTTTACGGAATTTGATTTTGGAAGCATGAAAATAAAAAAGGGTAGTGCCGCTTCTATGGTTTTCTGCCTCAATATATTTATGATAATCTGTCTTACTGGCTGCAGTGATTCTACCGCCGATGTACTTCAGGGAACCTTTGCCTATGCTCAAAAGCAGTATTCACGGGCAATTACATTCTTCCATTCAGCAGAACAGATAGAAAGCGAAAAAGAAAACAATGCACTTTTGCAATATACACTTTATGATCTGGGAACTGCCTATTCGATGATTGGCGAAGACGAAGCGGCAATGGAAAAGTTCTTCCTTATTTCTGAGGATGCGCCTGCCGCCATAAAATACGGGGCATATTATAATGCAGGAATTATTGCGCACAAAAATCAGGATTACGAGCACGCTGCCCAATATTTTAAAAAGGCACTGGAAGCAGACAGTACACATATTGATGCAAAAATAAATCTTGAGCTTTCAATTCAGAATATCGAAGTAAACGTAAGGCACTCGCAGAGTCAGGCAGTACCTTCTGTGGAAGAAAATCAGGATGTCCAGAATATGGAAAAAGCAGTATTTGAACGAATAAAGGAGAATGACCGCAAACAATGGAAAAACAGCGAATCAAATCAACCGTCAAATCTTTCAGAAGATTACTGATTTTACTTTTATTGCTTATAACTCAGCCGCTTTTTTCTCAAACCCTTACAAGTGCAGTCTTCAGGGAGCTGCGCATAACTCCGGCCGAAGGTCAGACCCTTTGTGTTAATTCAGAAATTAAGTTTCAGGTAATCATTCCGTATACGCTTCCGGGACAGATAGAAGTTTCCATGCCACAGGAAAAAGAAGATATTTCGTTCAGAACCCTGCGCAAGGTGGAATCTGACGGCGGTACAAAAATTGAAATCTGGCTAACCTTTGATAAAACCGGAACTTATGTACCAAGCCCGCTTGTAGTAAAAATAAAAAACTCGCGCAGGCAGATTTTGTTTGAGCCTGTTACAATAGGAATTAATCCTAAGGAGCAGATGCCGCTTTGTGTAATCCTGCGTGGAAATGAACGCAATAAAAATATTACCGTTACGGCAGGACAGAAAATCAAGTTCCGGGTGTGCCTGCAGTATGCAACTCAGCTGGTTCATTTTTCGTGGGACATCCCAAAGGATTCCATTTTTGTACAGGGCAAGGTTTACGATTTTACCGAAATCAAACAGCGAGAAAAGGTTGTTACCAACGAGCTTATTCCTGTCTGCGACTTTGAATGGACTCCGCTTGTTCCCGGCGTTATGGATTTTCCTTCCTTTGATATTAAGGCCGTTGCCTACAGCGGAGAAAAGCATAATGTAGCTATGCCAAAAATCAAGGTAACGGTACTTAAGGCAAACAGCTCGGCCAATGATAATGCGTTATCTTCTTTTGACGCAGCCTTTGAAAGTGACTCAGAAGGGCAGGAGCAGACTTTGCCTGTTTATGCAGATTCTGTAGAGGCGCAGGCTATTGCAGTAAAAATTGCTGAGCTTAGAAGAATTGAACGAAAGAGTTTTTCTATAAAGGTTCGCCGCCAGCGCATGGAATATGAAAAGCAGCTTGGACTGCCTCACACACAGAAGGAATTCTGCAATATATGGATTTATCTTAGCGCAGTGCTTGCAGCAGGTGTAACTGTTCTTCTT
Organism: Treponema sp.; assembly: GCA_017550685.1. Classification (GTDB taxonomy): domain Bacteria; phylum Spirochaetota; class Spirochaetia; order Treponematales; family Treponemataceae; genus Treponema_D. The sequence goes on from JAFZOJ010000037.1 coordinate 77,494, forward strand.
ATTATACTCATCTATAAAAAACGACGAGGCTGGAGCATCCTGTGCGGTGCAGGACTTGTCTGTGCGGTTATTCTTTTGATTTACTGTATTGTACTTGGAAAAAGGCAGTATGGAATTTCAGCCGGTGCACAAGTCTTTTCAATTCCCGAAGCCTCTGCAACCGTTAAGTCCGAAATTCCTGCAGGTAACCGTGTTCAGATAATTTCTGATTCCGGTATCTGGTATTTTATACGCTTTGGCGAAACAGAAGGCTGGTGTACAAAAGAAGGATTAATTCTTATTTAAGGATAATCCAGGTTGCCCCGGTTCCGCCGTCAGATTTATTTTTGGGATGTCCCGAAGTACCGCAGCGGCTGTCTGATTCAATAAAGCGGCGTACCAGTTCTCCAAGAACAGGATCTGTTCCGTGTGTATGGATTCCTTTTCCATGGATAATCATAACCTTTCTTAGTCCGCGCCTCTTGCAGTCCGAAATAAAAGAATCAAGCCTTATTCTGGCTTCATCCTGATGCAGTCCGTGCAGGTCAAGGTATGCCTCAGGCTTCATGTTGAGCACATACTCCCTGTCCTGCTGTTTTGTACGTTCTACAGTCTGTTCTGCAATTTTATCTTTATCTAAAGTGCCGTAGCGGTTGAGCCAGACTTCCATGGGGTTGGCAACAGGATTTTTTGAAGCAGGTGCAGGCTTTTTTACCACATCTCCGGCATTTGCCTTTTTGTGAGAAACCTGCTGAGCCTTAGCTTTTTCTTTTGCGGCGGCTTTTTCCTTCTTTTTTATATCATCCCATTGGTCAAGGATATCTCCCATGTTCATCCGGCTATCCTCAATCTTTATTTATTCTTTGCAGGATTTTTGGCCTGAGCAGCCTTAATGTCATCATCAGTTGCAGGTACCCAGTACTGGAAAACCTGAATAGGACCAACTGTTCCTGCCATAGCAAGGGTAGGGCCTGTTGCTGTATATTTCTTGTTCTTTTCACCTTTTTTAAGATACTTGATTACACAGCCGTACATCTTTCCGTTACTTGGATCGATGATATTTCCGTTCTTCCAGTTGCCTTCAGATTCCTTTTCCATATTGAAAATCCAAGGGGTTCCTACAGTCTTCATCTTGTTTACGGCACCGGCTACAGGGAAATTCTTGTAAGATTCCTTGCAGGCAGTTGCAATAACATCCTGAGGCTGATTAGTTGTTGCGGCAATTGTTCCAAAAAGCTTGCCGTTCTGCTCATAAATCTCCCAGATAGCAGTTACTTCGCCTGTCTTGTCGTCAATGCTTTTCCAAAGACCAACAGCAGGATCTGCAGCAAAAATTGCAGCCGAAAGTAAAAGTGTGCTCAAAATAGTGATAATTTTCTTCATAAAAGTGCTCCTATAAAAATAGATTAGGGTTATTTTACTATAAGAATTTTCCAGTGTAAATAACAATTTTTTAACTTCCCTTTTTGAGTGTTTTGTATTATTTTTAAATTATGACTGATTATTACGCAGACCTTGGAGTTTCAAAAAACGCAACAGCCGACGAAATTAAAAAGGCTTACAGAAAGCTTGCGTTCAAATATCATCCGGATCAGAATCCAGGAGATAAGGTTGCAGAAGAAAAATTTAAGAAGATAACTGCCGCATATGATGTACTTGGTGACGAAGAAAAACGCCGCCAGTATGATAATGGTGGAGCATATCAGTCAGAGACCTACCAGCAGTGGACAGGTACTTATCAGAATGCACAGGGAGACTTCTGGAGCTGGTTTACAAATGCAAGTGCCGCACAGCAAAGACAGGAACAGCAAAATCCGTACGAAGAAACACAACATCGTTATACACGTAAAACTTACAGGCGCTACTATACCAAAAGCGGTTATCTGAACATGCTGCTTGTAAAGCTTCTTCAGACTGTTGCAGGAGTATGGTTCTTCAGATATTCGTGGTTTATTTTCCCGATTGGCCCGCTTATCTGCCTGGGCATAATAATAGGAGGCTTTACAGGCGTTTTCCGCGCTATAAGAGGCCTCCTTTCGAGAGTGTAGGGCACTGACCCCACCTTTTAGAGCTCGCCTAAATAATACTTTTTCTTACCGCGGCGGAAGATAATTACTTTGCCTTCCAGAGCAATATCCTTTTTGATTACGGCTGCTTCGTCATTAATAATTTCGCCGTTTACGCTGATAGCATTGTTGCGGATAAACTCGCGTGCTTCGCGTTTTGAGCTTGCCATTCCGTTGTTTACAAGAACATCAACAAGAGGTGCATCCTCTGTAAACTTAAAGGTTGGAACTCCCTTCATTCCGGTAAGAATATCTTTTACTGCAAGACCCTTAAAGTCGCCTGCAAAAAGCTTTTCACTAACCTGAACTGCATTGTCTGCTTCTTCCTTGCCGTGAAGATCTTTTACAATTTCCCAGGCAAGAGTTTTCTGAGCAATGCGCTTTTCAGGAGCAGCCATGTGCTGAGCATAAATATCTTCAATCTGTTCTTTTGTAAGGAATGTGAATACCTTAAGATATTCAAGAACCTTAGAGTCATCAGAGTTAATGAGGTACTGGTAAATTGCGTAAGGAGCAGTCTGTTCCTTGTCGAGCCAAAGAGCGTTTCCTTCTGACTTACCGAACTTCTTTCCTGTTGCATCAAGAATGAGCGGCATGGTGAATGCGTAAGCTTGTTTGTCCAGCATCTTTTTAATAAGGTCTACACCGGTTGTAATGTTTCCCCACTGATCAGAGCCTGCAACCTGCATAAGACAATTGTGCTCCTGGAAAAGGTGAACAAAGTCAAAGCCCTGCAAAAGCATGTAAGAAAACTCTGCGTATGTAATACCTGTTTCAAGTCGGCGGCGGATAATATCCTTGTCGAGCATGTAGTTCAGGCTGATATATTTACCAATGTCACGGAGGGTGTCAAGGAATGAGCGGCCCTTCCACCAGTCGTAGTTATCTACAAGAGTAGCTGTTGGAACAAGACGCTTAACCTGTGCACGGATTCCTTCGATATTTTTGTTTACTGCTTCTTCACTGATAATTTCGCGTTCTGCTGTTGGGCGAGGGTCACCAATACGGCCTGTAGCACCACCGCAAAGAAGAATAGGGTGATGGCCTGCATTAGCAAGACGCTTTGCCATACACAAAGAAGAATAATGACCAATATGAAGTGAATCTGCTGTAGGGTCTGTTCCCCAATAAAAAGCAAATGGTTTTCCGTCGAGTACCTTCTGTAAATCTGCTTCTTCGCCTGCAACGTCTTTAATAAGACCACGCCATTTTAAATCTTCAAATAAAGTCATAGAGTTAGTTCCTTTGTGTATGATTTTTTTTATAGTAATTAAAAAATTACTTCTGTCTGAAAATGATTCTTCCCTTATTCAAATCATAAGGAGAGAGGGCAACCTTTACGCTGTCGCCCGGAACGATTCTGATGTAGTGCTTGCGCATTTTTCCTGAAAGGTGTGCGAGAATCATGTGTCCGTTCTGTAATTCTACACGGAAGGTTGTGTTTGGGAGGGCTTCTTTTACAACGCCTTCTACTTCAATTGCTTCTTCTTTTGCCATACAGTTCCTTAAAAATCCTTTTGTAAAAAAAATTGATTAAAATGCAAAAAAGTGTTTGTGTTTTTACGATTTTGCATTTATATTAGTATATACAAAATAAAAAAAATAGACAACACGGGAGATTTTTTATGGATCAGGCTTTTATCGAAAAAATGAAGAAAGAGCTGTTGAATCAACGAAAGACAATCTTAGAGTCCTTGGCAGGACAAAGTGACGATATGAGGGAACTGGTAAAAACTGTTGAATCAGGAGACGAGGCAGACGTTGCAGCCGATGCAATTGACCGCACACTGCTTACTGCACTTGGTTCTCAGGATGCAAAGCGTCTTCAGCAGATAGACAACTGTCTGGACAGAATTTATCAGAATAAATATGGACGCTGCCTTAAGTGTGGAAAAGAAATTCCAAAGGGAAGACTGGAAGCTGTACCTTGGGCTTTGATGTGTGTAGCCTGCGCCAGTGCCGAAGAACGCAAAGGCCGTTAACGTAACCTATATTTTAATATGAACTAACTTTCCGTCAACAGGGTATGATAATTCATCGTACCCTGCTTTTTTTGCACATTCAGCTGCAAAATCAAATCCAAAATCAATGTATTCTATTCTATGTGCATCTGAATTAATGCAAACCGGAACTCCTGCCTGCTTAAGGTATTCAAAAAACTGTGCGCTGGGGTAAACGTCTGTCATCATGCCGCGTGCAATTGCTCCGGTATTAATTTCTGCAATAACACCTGCCGCAGCCACCGCCCTGGCCGTAAGCTTGAGCTCTTCTTTGTACCAGCTGTCGTTTTCATCAAAAAAGTGGAGAACAGTATTACGCAGCCTTATTAAATCGGGATGACCCATAATTTCAAAATTTCCGCGCCTGAGCATCTGACGTTCGGCTTCAAAATAATCACAGGCAACTGCTTTTCCGTCTATGGTTCCGTCGGGTTTTTTGTAAAATTTTACAAGTGCCTGTTCAACAAATTCCGGTTTATTGTCTACGGTAAAAAATCCAAAGTCTTCGTCTGCCGCATTTATAAAATGAACTGAACCAATCAGATAGTCCGGAGAAAACTTGCTGTAGGCCGCCTTGTCCGGTACCGCATCTCCGTGCCTTGCAGAACAAAAAAAGTCTGCTTCAAAACCAAGCTGTATTTTTATCTGGCCTTCGTATTTTTTTGCAAGCCGCCTTATTTCTGCAGCATAATCTTCTATTTTATCCGAAGGCATGTGCCATACATTATCAACCGGTTTGTAAAAATCAGGATTTAGCGGATGCATGCAGTGGCCGGAAAATCCCAGCACGCTAACACCTTTTTCAATGGCGCTTAAAACCATTTCTTCTGCAGTATTTTTACCGTCGCAAAAGGTTGAATGAGTATGAAGATTAATTTTTGTTTGTGCCATAATTTACCGTTTAGAATTCGCCCTTGAGCAAAGCAAGAGACTTTTGAACAAGAACTTGAGGCTTCTGCGGCTTAACGATATAACTCTTGGCACCCGAGCTTAAGATTTTTACAATCCAGTCGCGCTGAAGGCTCTGAGTATAAACAATTACCGGAGGAGCATCAAAACGATTTTTGAGAGAGTTAAGTATATTAAGACCCATGTTGTCGGAAAGCACTACGTCCAGAATAATGAGCGTAAACTTTTCCGGGGCATAATCTGCAAGGAAAGCCTGTCCGGTTGTATAAACAGAACACTTGGCACCTGCACCTTCAAAAGCGGCCTTGGACATTGCAAGAGTCTGAAGGTTACTGTCAATAATGGCAATCTTGAGTACGGTACCATCTGCATTCTTGAGTGCTTCCGGATCAGAGTTGGTATCTGAGAAGAACCTTGTTTCAACCGAGCTTGAATCTTCCTCCAGATAAGAAGAAGTAAGGATTCGGTCTGTAATAAGGTCAGAAACACTGGAAGTAATGGTTGTATCAATAAGAGAGTTCAAAACCTTTGGCAGGTTGTTGGACATTTCTATGCCGTTGTAAGCTTCGTGTCCATCCAGAAATTCCTGAAGGAACGGACTTAGCGAAAGAATCTTTACGTGTTTTGTATGAACCTTAGGGCAGGCAAGAATATTATCCAGAAGGAACTCCAGATTATATGCGTCTACAAAGGTAAGGTTTAAGTTAGTAAGCATTACAAGGATTTTTGGAGAATCAATTTCTTCGGTCTCAATCATTTCTGTAAGCTTGTACTGCAAAAGGGCAATTTTTTCGCGGTTAAGACCAACGGCAAGCTCAATAAAAATAATGCTGTTGTTACGGTGAAGGTCAAGCACACTTGGAGTTGTATCCATGGAAAGAGGATTGTGAAGAACGTGACCAATTGCTTCAAAGAAAACATCAAACTGAATAGGCTTGGCAAAATATTTGATTACACCATATTTAGCAAGGGCCGCAATGCTTGATTTTTCTGCTGTAGGTCCGGTGATGATTACCGGAATGCCTGCAGTATTAGGGTCTCCCGCCTTTTTTTCAAGAAAGTTCATTTCTTCGATTCTGTCTTCTGACATATCAAGAATGATAAGGTTAGGGAGCAGCGTGAGCATTTTTGGATAAGAGTCACGGTTTTCCTGAGTAAGGACAACTTCAATCTGGTCAATAGACAGCTTCTGCTTTAAAAAATCTCTGAAAAGCTGATGACTGTCGATAATTAAAACCTTTTTCATCTTGCCATAAATTATACTACACTGTTGGAAAAATATCTATAAAAATCTGTACAGGATACAACTTGATTTTTTTGACAGATGAATATGAATGGGGTATAATATAGCAATAATTTTAATACATGGAGATTTGATTATGAAAAAAACTGCAAAGATATTTTTAATTATGACAGTAGTTGTCGCTGCTTTACTTACAACCAGTTGTGATTTCTTTAAAAGAGCAAAGGCTTATTATGAAGAAACCTATGATACCTGGTATAAATACAAAAAAGAAGTAAAGATTCCTATTGCCGGAGACGAAGGTGATAACAGAACTGATGGTACACTTGATCATGCTTCTGTTTATGTAAGGTTTAATGCTGAAAAAGGATTGGACGTATTGGTTTGTACAACACAGAAACAGACTATCAATTTTATGGATATACCATATGAAGTTGAAGCCAATGTAACAACTGGTGCACAGAAAAAATATCCTATAGATGAAAAAGTTAATGCGGCATCCTGGATAGTTATTATGGAATCAGGAAACTTTGAGGAAGGAAATCCTCCGGAGATTAATATCTCTCTTGAGAATCTTATGAATGGAAAAATGAACTTCAAGAAATTACTTGTACAGCTTTTGCTTGGAACTCTTGAAGACTAATACCTGATTTATTCAGCAATTTATATTTTACACCGAGGGGGACTTTTCCCCCTCCTTTTTTTTAACTTCCTTTTAATGGAAATAATTTGTATTTTCCAGATAACTGATGTATAATTAATTACTATGCTTGAAGTACTTAACGACCATGATTATGAACAGTTCCGCAAGGTTATTTATGATGAGTGTGGAATCACTTTTTCTGCCACAAACAGGTCTATTCTGGACAGCAGAATCAAGGAACTGCTTCGTAAAAAAAATATAGAAACTCCCGCAGAATATCTTGCAATTGTTTTAAAGAATCCTGAAGAAATGAAGCTCATGCTGGATTCGGTAACAACAAACCTTACCAGATTCTTCCGCAATCAGCCTCATTTTGATGCTTTTATAAACTATGTAATTCCGGCTGTAATCGAAAATAAAAAGAAGGGTGTGGACAGAACTATCCGCATCTGGAGTGCCGGCTGTTCTACTGGAGAAGAACCATATACAATTGCCATGATTATGAAGGAAATTACACCTGCAGGCTTTGATTTTAAGATTACAGCTTCGGATATTTCCTTAAAGTCGCTTATGGTTGGTCAGCAGGGCTTTTATGCAGACAACAAGATAGACGGTATTCCTCCTGATTATCTTGCCAAGTATTTTACAAAGGTGGACGGTGGTTACCAGGTTAAAAAGGAACTTCAGGATACAATCCACTTTGACTACCATAATCTTAAGAACGATTCGGGTGCACGTAACCTGGATGTTGTTTTCTGTAGAAATGTACTTATTTACTTTGATGAGCCTGCTCAGCTTACCGTAATAAATCGTTTCTGGGACGCTATGGCTCCTCAATCTTATCTGTATATCGGTCATTCGGAATCTTTGTTTGGAATGAAAACTCAGTTTGAATTCCTTAAAACTGAATGGGCATGTCTGTACAAAAAGAACAGATAGTTGCTGTCATTAGGGTAGGGGTTCTGCTATGGATAAAATTTCTGTTCTGATTTGTGATGACTCTGCGCTCATGCGAAACCTTATTGGGCGTATTCTTTCTGATTATGATGGAATTGAAGTAGTTGCCAAGGCCGAAAACGGTCAGGATCTTCTGGATAAGATTCCTGTTTACAAGCCTGATGTAATTCTTCTTGATATAGAAATGCCTGTAATGACGGGTGTTCAGTTCCTGGAAAAACGCAGACAGCTTCGTATTGATGTTCCTGTAATCATACTTTCAAGCATTGCTACCGAAGGAGCTGCCGTAACCATGCGCTGTCTTGAGCTTGGTGCTTCTGATTTTATTACCAAGCCGGGTGGTTCCGTTTCCCTCAAAATCAACGAAGTTTCTACAGAAATTGTTGAATACGTTGCAAGTTATGGTGCTTCTTATGCAAACCTGCACGGTAAGACTGTTCCGGATCCGGATTATTTTACACATCAGATAAAGCTTAAGGCTGCCGCAAAATTTGTTGCACAGAAAAAGGGCGAAGAAGCTGCCAAGCTGGTACTTCCTGCTGCCTGGACAGCCTCTCATCCAAAGGAGCCTGTAGTAATTACTCCGGAGCGCGAAGGCGGCCGCATAGAAATCATAGCAATTGGTATTTCTACCGGCGGACCAAATGCACTGCGCGACATGCTTTCGAGCATAGACCCTGAGCTTAAACAGCCGGTACTCATTGTTCAGCATATGCCAGCGGGCTTTACTGCAGAATTTGCCGAGAGCCTTAACAATATCTGCCCTCTTACAGTTACCGAAGCCAAGGACGGAGAGCCTGTATTAAACGGCCATGTTTATATTGCTCCGGGAAACTTCCACATGACTGTAGACCGCAAGCCTATAGGGGCCATAATCAAGTTAAACCAGAATGATTTAAGGAACGGACACAGACCTTCTGCCGACGCTCTGTTTGAATCTGTTGCCGCAGGTTATTCCAACCATGCGCTTGGTGTAATTATGACAGGAATGGGCCGTGATGGGGCTGCTCAGCTTGCCGAAATGCGTAAAAAAGGTGCCTGGACACTTGGTCAGGATGCAGAGTCTTCTGTAGTTTATGGTATGCCAAAGGTTGCCTGGGAACTGGGAGCCGTTCAAAAGCAGGTACCGCTTGCCAAGATTGCAGGAGAAATAAACCGTCTGGCAAGGGAACATGCTCTGTAACGCAGGCTTTATTTAAGTTCGCTTAGTCTTTTTGCACATTCAATCATGCCGGTTTTATTATTCAGTTCTTCGTAGGTGTCCCTCAGGTTGTATAGGGCATCTGCGTAATATGGATTAATGCAAAGTGCGTGTTCAAAGCTTTCGCCGGCTGTTTCGTATTTTCCCTTGTTAAAGTAGATTACTCCGCGCAGATTCCACAGCGAAGCAGTTTCCGGGGAAAAATCAAGGCCTTCTTCCGTGTATTCAAGGGCGCTTTCTACGTCTCCGTTCTGCAGGCACAAGGTTCCAAGAGTTTCTATTACGTCTGTTCGTTCCGGGGCAATCTGATGTGCTTTTTCCAGCGCGCTTACCGCATTCTTAAGGTCGCCTGAATCCCTGTAGGTTACCCCAAGGTTATACCACAAAAGGTAATTATCTCGCTGAATTATGATGGCACGCTTAAAGCAGGCTATGGCTTCGGTATATTCGCCGCCGCTTGCAAGAAGAATTGCCTGGTTATTTAATTTGTCCGGTCGTTCTGTCATAGAAACTCCTTGGGTATCATGGAAGTAAACAGTTTTTTTATGGCAGGATTTTCTTCAAATGCCTGACAGCTTTGTGTTATAAGCTCTTTTCCCTGGGCTGCTGCCTGTTCTATACAGCCGCTTTTGTTCAGGATAGCTATGCATTCTTCTACAGCAGCCGAATCTATACCTTCTTTTCCGGCCTGCTCCATAAGTGTGCCAAGCTTTTCCTTGTCAGCAGGGTTTTCCTGCACATGAATTAGCACAGGAAGCGATTTTTTACCTTCTACAATGTCATCTCCGCGTTTTTTTCCGGGATTTCCTTTGGTAAGGTTTATTACATCATCTATAATCTGAAATCCAACTCCAATTTCTGCTGCAGTCTGTCCAAGCTTTTCTGCAGTTTTAAGGTCTGCACCGCCTGCAATAAGACCCACCTGTGCCGAAAGTGATGCCAATGTTCCGGTCTTGCACTTTACCATGGAGCGGTATTCTGCCATTGTCGGGAATATAGCCTTGTTTCTGTGCCAATAGATGTCCATGGCCTGTCCCAGATGGAGCCTGCGTAATTCGGTTGCATACAGCCTGTAAAAGGTAAGACGCTGACTTTCGGTAAGGTCCAGGGTGTCCAGGCATGCAGGAGCCGCAAAATACAGCCAGCTTGCACTGTTTAAGGCTGTATCCAGCCCGTATTTAAGGTGTGCAGCCATTTCTCCGCGCCTAAGGTCTGCAGAATCTTCTATATCGTCGTGAATAAGGCTTGCAGTATGTACAAATTCTACCAGCTGGGTCAGCGCAAAGGCTGTTTTTTCGTCCAGGGCGCGGGCGGCAAACTCCTTGTTATTCTTTGCCATATGATAGCACAGAATAAGGAAAAGCGGTCTCCACCTTTTGCCGCCCAGATCTATAAGGTGCCTGTTTGGTTCTATAAGATTACGTATGAATACCGGATTTTCTGTTATGGCAGAGGGCAGGGTGTTAAAAGTGCTTTCCTGCCACTCTCTGGAAAAATCCATCCTGAGTGTGCTGTCCAGAGCCTGTTCAATCTGTGTCTGAAGCTGTGAAAAATCCATATCCATTACTTTAAGTATATATATATATTACTTTTTTTTAAAGCATATTTTAACTTGTACACTAGTTAAAAACGTTTGACATACCGATACTTTATATAGTACAATATAGAGTGTATTTATTTAAACAATTTTTTTAAAAATAAAGTTGGAGTGATTTTTAAATTATGGATAGTAATAACGTAGTTATTCCGGGCTTTGATACAGACAAAGATGACAGTCTTCAGATAAGGTTGGATAAATCGTTTAATGTACCGAACGGCCTCATTGTATATTTGACAGGCTATATCGATACATATAACTCGACATATTTCCAGAAGAAAATAACACAGGTAATCGAAGCAGGATTTGTAAACCTTATCTTCAACTGTTCTGCCCTTAACTATGTTTCTTCTACAGGAATCGGTTCATTTACAGTTTTCCTTAAAATGGTAAAGCCAAAGGGAGGAGACATCGTTCTTCTCGAAATACAGCCTAAGGTTTACGAAGTATTCCAGCTTCTGGGATTCTCCCAGTTCTTCAATATCAAAAATTCTACAGAAGAAGCAGTTCATTTCTTCTCAGAAGGCGGACAGACAATTACTTCTGTTTTCCCTCTGGTTATTGAATGTCCTGTATGCCGCAAGAAGCTCCGCTCAACTAAGTCCGGACGTTTCCGCTGCTCAGGCTGTAAGTCAATTCTGGCCATCAACGAACGTGGAGAAGTATCTCTGGGCTAGAATTCTACATGTGAATAAATTGTGGATAACTATTAAAAGAAGCATCGGATTCTGTTTCAAATAACGGAATCCGATTTTTTTTGTACCCGTCTATACATAAAAATGTAGTATTAAAAATGCCAAAAAAGGTTAAAAATGCCGTAAGTTGTTGAAAATCAACGACTTACACACGTATTTTGTAACAAATATAATAATGTAAGAATCTTTGAATTCCAGCCGTCTTTTAAGTCCGTCTTACAGTATGTGGAAAAAAAATGTGGATAACTTGTGCATAATCCGTGCAAAAACTGTGTTATCAGGTGAATAAGTGTGAAACATCAGTTTTGGTGTGAAACAATGCCGGCACGGGGTATTCCCCTTTTTTTATATACACAAATACATTATAATTATATAGTATATATATGCCGATAATATGAAAGGGTAGATTTATTTAATTTATGAAAAAGGCATTTAAACTTATTCTAACGTATTTTCTCACCGGTATTCTTGCAACTGCAGTAGGTGTAATTTTCTATTCTGTATATCTGGGTATTCAGAAATATGTTGCCGGAAGCGATTTTGTAATTTTCCAGAAGGAAGATTTCTTAAGGGCCTTGTTCTATGTAATTTCCTGTGTCATCATGTTTATCTGTGCAGTCATGACTTATGTAAGAATAAGCAACAGGGGCAGCGTACCTCAGTTTATCGTGTTTGTATTGCTGTCTGCTGTAACCTGGGCAGTTCTTATTCCCGTTAAGTTTAAGATTGAAGATAAGGTTTTATATAATGTAAAGGATTCTTCCAAGGTACTTACAGGCGGTTATTTCCGTCAGGATGGAAACAAGGTTTATTATTTTACAACAGATTATAATGCCAACCCTCATATTAATACTTCTGCCATAGTAATTGATACTACAGAAACCGGCCAAGTTACCATGGAAAGCATTACTCCTTCGCGCGACTTTGTGCTTTTCCGTAATTCGGCTCCTTACAGCGACATCCTCATTAAAAATATTTTTGATGAAGGTAATCTTTCGCAGCCGGTAATTTCTTTTTCTCTCATAATGCAGCATGCAAGGGAAGCACTGGCCAAGGGCTGGACCTTCTGGCTGGGCTTTTTATCCATAGCCTTTGCGCTGGCATCTCTTTACGGGGCCGCAGATCTTTTCCGCTGGAAGCTTTTGAATACAGGCTTTATGGCAGTAGCAACCTTTGCTATTCTTTGTACCAATACACTTTATTATCATCCGGTTGTAACTTCATTTTGCAGACAGTATATAAACAATCAGAAATTCTTTGTGTTCCTTTCCAGATACATGGATTATCCGATTCTGGTTCTGGCCAATGTTCTTGCAGGCCTTGTGTTCATCATCATCGGAATTGTCCGTTGCGCAACAAGAAAGAAGAGAAATTATTAACAGGGGAATGAGCTTATGAAAAAAATATTTACTATTCTTTCTGTTTTTCTGGGAATTGGTTTCGTAGCATGCTTTATAATAGGAATGTTTTCTTTTGTTCCTGCCGAAGTTCCGCAGAAATCTGTTTTCCTCTATAAATTCTGTACTGCAATCAGCTATTTTTCAAAGTTCCTGCCTGCAATGATTATTTCGGGCTATGTAATTTCGTTTTCGGTATACTTTGGACATAATTCAGAAGGAAGTACAAGCCGTTTTTCTCCTGCAATGGGGGAGCGCTTTAAGCTCATCATCATTTCGGGTTTAATCTGTACTTTTTTGATGACTCTTTCTAACGAAACCTTTACGCTCTGGTCCAGACAGAAAAGAACTGAGCTTGTAAACAAGACAAAAATCATTAAAGAATATATTGATGTGGGCAATCTGCTTCTGGATAACGGTGTAAATGAACGTGCATTGGTTTATGCAAATGCAGCCTTAAAGCTCAATCCTAATTCCAAGGAAGCGCGTGACCTTAAGAGCCGTGCAGATATGGAAATAAACAGAATCTATACAAGCGGACTCAAATTTGACCTTACAAGAGCCCAGCCTCTGGAAAAAACTGATAATTCAATCATCATGGATCCGCAGCAGCTCAACGATTCTTACAAATGCCTGCTTCAGGCCAAATCTGCCTTTGACAACGAGCAGTGGTTCAATGCACATTACTACGCAGAGCTTGGCATTAAGCTTACAGATCCTAAAAATCCTAATGTAGATGAATTGAAAAATATTTCTGCCATTGCCTGGAACAATATCACACAGATCCATAAGGAAACCGGTACCGAAGGCTACGAGATTTTTGATCAGAAATATAAGGGTTATCTTGCCCTTGTAAATAAAAACGACCTGGAAGCCTACTATATATTCCATGGTCTTTACGAAAACTATCCTGAACTCAAGCGCGACCCTGATGTTGTATTCTATCTGGAAGTTGCAACCAACCGCATTGAGCAGGAATACTTTTTTGTAGATGAAACTCTTGAACTTCAGTCCTTTGAAAGCGCAAACGATGTTTATTTTGCCTACCGCCATAATAACGGTGCCAAGGAAATTGTTTACTTTAAGGGTGTAACTACAGTTCAGTCTACAGGTCAGTCAATTCAGTACCTCAGGGACCTTACAATTGTAAGTCTTAACAGCCACGGAAGATTCTTGCGCAAGCTGCATGTTCCTTATGCCAAGCTCATGCCTGTAAGCGTAAAAAATCTTACTGCCGCAACAAAAGAAATGCTTTTGATTGATGAAAAGACTGATTTTGTTCCTTATCTTCTATTAAAATCTGTTGGCCGCGATGATCCGGACATTCAGTTTGGACCGGAATATTCTTATCCTGACGGTTCTGTTGCGACTACTCCGGAATACCTTATTTTCCCTCTTAAGTATTCGGAATTCCTGATGATGGAAGAGTCTCCGGCAGATCCTGATAACAGTTCGCTTTTGAACCTTATAAAATTTGCAGGCTATGCTTCGGAATTTGGTTTTGCAAGGGAGCTGTTTGGACAGATTCTTTTGAACAGATTCCTTTTCCCGTTGTTCTTCCTTGTGCTTCTTGTTATGCTTGCGGGCTTTGCCTGGGATAACCGTGTGGGCGAAAACCAGATGTTCCGTTTTTCTTGGGTATTCAGCTTCCCGTTCCTTATCATTCTTAGCTGGTTCATTCATGAATTTGCGGGCGTTCTGTTCAAGCTTATTAATTTCCTTATTCTGCAGGCTTCGTCAGGTATGGGCGCAGTTGCAGTTGGTGCGGGTGTATACATAGTAATTCTCATAATTATGAGCATTGCGTTTATGGCCCGTTCTTCCAAGGTATAATTAAAGCCTCTTTTTACATTCTGTATATTTTTCCCACTTGTCTAAAAAATCACATAGTATTAAAATATTTACCGTATTTTATTTTTCTGGGGTATTACTATGGATTTAGAAATGCTTGATAAGGCTGTTCGCCGTGTTCCTGATTTTCCCAAACCGGGAATTCTTTTTTATGATATTACAGGAGTGCTTGTAAATCCAGATGCCTTTAATTACTGTCTGGACCAGATGGTTCAAAAATACAAGGACGTTAAGTTTGATGCGGTTGCCGGTGTAGAAAGTCGTGGTTTTATTTTTGCAGCCCCTTTTGCTCAGCGTCTTGGAATCCCTTTAGTTTTAATCCGCAAAAAAGGAAAGCTTCCTGGAGAAACCTACCAGTGCAGCTATTCCCTCGAATATGGTACTGCAACAATAGAAGTTCACAAGGCCGACATTCAAAGCGGCAAACGTTATCTTGTTGTAGATGATTTAATTGCAACAGGCGGCACGCTCGCAGCTGCCAGAAACTTGATTGAGCAGGGAGGCGGGGAAGTTACTGATTTCTTTGGCGTTATCGGTCTTCCCGCATTGAATTATGAATCCGTATTGGCACCTTGCAAGGTGACGACATTGATAAATTACGACGGAGAATGAAAATGATAAAACTGCCAACTAAATATAAATCAATCTTGAGCACACGCGAAACAGAACATGCGATTGTTGCTATAAAAGACTTTTTTCAGCTTGCCTTGAGCACTGAACTTAACCTTTACCGCGTAACTGCACCGCTTTTTGTAGGAGCAGGAACCGGAATTAATGATGATCTTAACGGTGTTGAACGCCCTGTAAGCTTTCCTGTAAAAGATATGGGAGAAGCCAGAATGGAAATCGTTCAGTCACTTGCAAAATGGAAGCGTCTTAAGATTACTTCCCTTGGACTTGAACCTGGTTTTGGAATCTACACAGATATGAATGCGCTCCGCCCTGATGAAGAGCTTGATGCAATTCATTCTATTTACGTAGACCAGTGGGACTGGGAAATGGCAATTGATCCAAAGGACCGCACTGTGTTCTTCCTTCACGAAATTGTAAAGAAGGTTTACCGCTGCATTCAGCGCACAGAGTTCTTTATTTACGACCGCTATCCTGCAATCAAGCCTGTGCTTCCAAAGGACATTAAGATTTTGTATGCAGATGACCTGCAGAAAAAATATCCAAAGCTCACACCAAAGGAGCGCGAAGACAAGGTTGCCAAGGAATATGGTGCTGTATTCATTACAGGTATTGGCGGCAAGCTTCCGGACGGAACAATTCACGATGGACGTGCTCCTGACTATGATGACTGGATTACAGAAAGCGGAGACGGACACCGCGGTTTGAACGGAGATATTCTTGTATGGAACCCTGTTCTCGGCCGTGCATTTGAGCTTTCTTCTATGGGTATTCGTGTAAGCCCGGAAAGCCTAAAGTCTCAGCTGGAAGAACGCGGCTGCCCTGAACGTGCAAAGTTTGAATTCCACTCAAAGCTTCTTAAGGGTGAACTTACTCAGACTCTTGGCGGCGGTATTGGTCAGTCAAGACTGTGCATGTTCCTTTTGCGCAAGGCCCACATCGGCGAAACCCAGGTAAGCATCTGGACCGACCAGATTAAGGCTGACTGCAAGAAGCGGGGAATTGAATTATTATAAAAGATTCCCTGCTCAAGCTTTCGTGTCATTGTCGGGCTTGACCCGACAATCTTTCATTTAAAATGATGACTGAATATAAATTTAAAATTAACGAACTGGAAACTCAAATTCCCACCTTTAGGGAAAAGGGAATAACTGAATTTTCCATTCACGATCCTGCCGTTGCAAAAGATAAAAAACAGATTTTGAAAATCATAGATCTAGTTGCAAGACAGGCACCGGACACTTTTGTTTCCATTCTTGCAGATGCTTCAGTCATAGACCGCGAGGTTGCCGCAGCCGCCACACAGATTTTCTGTTCTTTTGATATTCCGCTCGAATGTACTGACAAAGGCGGCAAGCTTCTTTTTGATAAAAAATATTATTCTGCCAAAGCAAGACTGCTCAACGATTTTGGGCTTGTTTTTGGTTTTATGATTACCTATGCTCTTGTTCCCGGCGACACGCTCAAGCTTTTTTTAGAGCGCCTGGATTTTGCTGTTGCCCAGTATCCCAATCATCTGGAGTTTCCGCAGATAATGGCTCCCGAGCTTGACCAACCCAAGGTTACCGGAACCTTTTCTGCAGCCGATATCCGTTATTGTCGTGATACAGCCTTTGCCTGCCGCACCTTTTATACAGCAGGTCGTGCCGTTCCATGGTTTTTATCTGTGCTCAAACCCCTGCGCATATATCCTTCACGCTTTTTTGCAGACTTTGCAGAATGGCAGCACGTAAATAACTGCAGCTATAAAAGCGGTTTTGATACAACCTCTGCGCAGCACAAGGAAATTGAAAAAATGCAGCTTGTTTTCCTGGAGCAGAAGTACGAAGAAAAACACTGCCACAATCTTATAACACCGGTTCACGATATTGTTACTATAAACGGAGCCATGTCGCGGCTTGCCGGTGAAAACGAAGAATGTACTATTGTAACTTCTTATCACCCTGATGATTTATTAAGTGAAGAGGCATTTAATCTGGAAGCCTTTAGCGAAAACGTCTGCATGGAAGAGTGCAGGGTAAAAATCTTTGCCGGTCAGGATGGTCCGGATTACGAGGTGTTATAATGAAACTTTCAATCAAAAACCTGGTCAAAATTGCAGTAAGTGTATGTCTTGTAGTTTTTGCGCTTTTGAGTGCGGGCTGCAGCAAAAAATCTTATAAATCAAGTGCCGTTCAAAGCTCAAGGGCAGCTCTTAAGGAATCCAAGATTGCAGGAAAAGGATTCAATTCTGTAATGATGGCAGATGCTGCAGTTTATGATGACTACGCCTACGAACTGGCCGAAGAAAGTATTGAAGCTTATGAATCTCCTGCAGTGCCTGCCTCTAATGCAGTCCCTGAACCTGTCGAAGGGGCTGCAGAATACGAAAGAAAATTAATACGCACAGGAAACGTTTCTCTTGAAGTTCAGACAGTTTCTGATGCCGAAGAAAAAATAAATGCATGGATAAAATCACTCGGCGGTTTTGTAACAAATGCCAGTACCTGGGAAAACGGTGCCAACTTTACCGTAAGGGTTCCTTCTGCACGTTTTGATGATGCAATGGCCCAGACAGGAAACTTTGGACGTGTAACAAACCGCAGCGTAAACAGCCAGGATGTAAGCGACAATTATTATGACCTTCAGTCACGTCTGCAGACAAAATACATTCTGCGCGACAAGCTTTCCGGCTATCTGAGCCAGGCCAAGGATATTAAGGACCTGCTCGAAATAGAACGCCAGCTTAATTCCGTGCTTGAAGATATAGACAGCACCGAAGGCCGCTTTAAAAGACTTTCGGGTCAGATTGATTATTCTACTATATATATAAACATGCAGTTTGAACGCGGCAAGGATGAAGGTGGAATTATCCTTCCTGACGTAAAAGATTCCTGGAACGAATTTGTTTCAAATGTAATAAGATTTTTCTGGGGACTTCTCAAGATTTTGTTCTATATAGTAATATTTGGTATTCCACTGGTTGGACTTGCAGCCTTCTTCTTCTGGCTCCTGTTCGGTAAGGTTGGACTTTTGATCAAGCTTTTCAAAAAGCTCAAAAAATAGTTATGCCGTTTTTATTTACAACACAGCAAAAAATACGCCTGGATGAATATCTGAGAATCAAGCTTCCCGAATGCAAAGAGCTTGAAGGTCAGGAGCTTTCTAATTCCAAAATCCGCAGGCTCATTGTAGCAGGGGCGGTGAGTGTAAACGGCCGTACAATAACACGTCCCGCCTTTGAATTACGCGGAAAATCAGACGTAAAGGTTGAACTTGATACCGAAAAATTCTTTTATGAAAAACAGCCCGATGACATTCAGTTTGAAGTAACCGACAAGTCTGTCCTTTACGAAGATGAAGATTTAATTTTTATAGACAAGCCCGCCTTTTTCCCCGTAGAACAGACAATCACCGGCAACCGCGCAAACCTGCATGATGCAGTTGTAGACTATCTGTGGAAACGAAACCCGACCCTGCGCAACCCGCCCTATGCAGGCATCATGCACCGCCTTGACCGTACCACCAGCGGCGTCATAGTCTTTACCAAAAACCGCGCCATAAACAAACCCGTCTCCGAAATCTTTCAGTCGCATAATCTTGTAAAAAAGTATTATGCAGTTTGTCATGCTGAACTTGTTTCAGCATCCACTTTCACCGTAGAAATGTACATGAACCGCATTACCCCCAAATCCCAAACCGCAAAGTGGGGTCCGGTTCCAGAATCAAAAGGTGGCCAGTATTCCAAAACCGAATTCCGCGTTCTCAAAGAAATAACAGTAGAAAACAAACCCTGCCTCCTGTTAGAATGTAATCTCTATACCGGCCGCACCCACCAGATCCGTGTCCACCTTGCCAGCAAAGGCCTCCCCATTCTTGGTGATACATTATATGGCGGAATTCCTGCGAGTCGTATTTATTTGCATTCATATTTTCTTAGTTTTGAGATTAATGGTAAGGTATACACAGTAACATCCAAGTTTCCAAATTATTAATTATTTAAGATAAAATTGGCGAGAGGGAACAAAACGGAGGGGCAAAATGACTCTGTTTGTTGATGCCGCGCAGCGCCAGTTAATAGTTCCTTTGCAACAAACAGCGTCAAGCGCGATATCGCGCGCTTTTGACCCTCCGTTTTGTGACCGGAAGCCACTTTTATATCCCGTATATTAATAATTTGGAAGTCTCTATAAAAATCATTGCTTTTTCCCGATAATATAGTACAATATTTCTATTGGGGGAAATAATGAAAAAACTTCTAATTGTTGTTGCAGCAGCAGCTGTAATTCTGGTTGGATGTAAGAAAGAAATTACATTCGAAAATCCTGACAGTAAAATTGACGTAATTGCTTCTGGAGTTGCTCCGGCAGACATCGACGCTTGGGAAAGCGAAGTTGATGCAGATTTTGCAGCTGTACTCGAAGCACTTGGAAACGATGGTGACATGGAAGCTCTGGAAGCTTTTGATGCCAAATATGGAACCGAAATGACAGAAGTTGGTGCCCGTTATGCACAGGCTCGTGCAGCACGCGCAGGCAGCAGCGGAAAATCAGGTTCAAGCAAATACCCTGCAATGACAGGAATGCCGTTCAACAAGGATGGTGCTGTTTACATTTCAGGTGGAACAGATGACCTTGTAGGAACAGTAATTGACTGGGTTTCTCCAAAGACACTTCCTGGTTCATACTACCATGGTGCTGTTCTTGATCTGGACAAATATGACCCTAACAACGAAAACGTATACTGTCTCGAAACTGCAATCTCTAAGGGTGCAGGTTACGAAACAGCTAACGACTGGCGCAACAAAGTAAATGCCGCAGTTCTTAATCCAAAGTATTCAATGACAAAATCTAAGCTCGACTCAGCTCAGGCTTATATGGATTACTACTGTGATATGAACAACAAGAACATGGAATACGGATTCTTTAAGAACACTGTAAACATCTTCAATGTTGTTACAAAGGCAGATACATACACCTGGTACTGTACAAAGGTAGTTTGGTGGGTATACAACAAATATGGTTGGGATATCGACTCTAACTCAAGCCAGATTGACTGGACAACTTCCGGTCTTTACACACTTGTAAAAGACTACTATGCAGTACGCTACTTCTACAGTTCTTCTAAGAGAAAGAAGGCAATCAATGAATATCTTGCTTCAGCAAAATCTAACATTGTACTTGCAGAAGAAATTCTTCTTTCTCCATACTTCACAAAAGTATACGAAAACATAAGGGAGAACTAATGAATAACCTGTCCGATGCAACCGCAAAGGGCAGTAAGAATACCGCAGGTTGCCCGCTTGCGGTATTTTTTTTATGCTGCCTGTGTTTTTTGACTGCCTGTCCTCTTAATGCTTCAGATTCAAATCTGACATCATATCCTTGTGTAAAAGACGGAAAGCTTTATACCTTTACACAGGATGCAGGAGACATTTCTGAACCTAAACTCTGCAAGCTTGACGGGGTAACCCAGAAGGCTGTAAGTGTTTCCAAGAAAAAAGGATGGGTCTTAGCCTGGCAGCAAAAATCACAGGAGCTTTGTCATATTGATGCAAAGCAAAAGATTCGTTCCCGCGTAAAGGTGAGTTCGTATCTTTCTTATGTAAATAAAAAATATATTCTTGTACAGACCAACACTTTTGATGATAACAAGGGCTTTGGCTTTAAGCTTTACAAAATCAATTATTCCTGGCGGGACAGCAAGATTTCGGTAAAGGAATTGTGGAGCGGTAATGCAGACTGTTTTGTTTCCGACTGTTTTTTTACAGATGACGGAGTTTGCATTGCAGGCGGTACACAAGATGATTCAAAACACAATGTCTTCTATATAAAAGAGTCCAGTATTCACAAGTGCTTCAGCGTTGAAAAAAACAGTGACTTTTTAAGGCTTGTATCAGTAAATCAGGGAGAAGGTACAGCCGGCGGTATGGTTTATGCATTCTTGAGCGGACGAGACAAGTCCATGGCTCAGTCTGTAATCTACAAGTTTAATCTTGCAGGTTCGGCTCAAGGCTCTGATTCTTCAAGCCAGATTAATTTATCAAATGATTCTGCTTTTCCTTCCGGTTTTGACTGCTTTTTCGGCTATGGTTTTTCAATGTCCACGGGCAAAACCCAGCTTGTGCTTCCCGCAAGTGTAAACGGCATAATCAACTTTTTATGCTATGACTGTGCCAACGGAAAAATCACTAGGGTAGTGCCTGATGCGGGCGGATGTCTGGCATCTGTTGCCGATACCGAAAACGGTGTTTATTACCTGGCACGCGACCCTCTTATAGAAAATTCCTGGTACGGACTTTCACTTTTTACCGGTACTGAATGTAAAAAAGTGACAGCTTTCTAAAAAAATCTCAAAATTCTCATAAATTCTGTTGACGTTTTTTATAAAAAATTATTATTTTTAAAGTAATAAATTATTTTTTGTGAGAAGTGTGATGGCAGAAGAAAATCTCAACGAAAAAGACGAAGAAAAAACTCAGAACGAGCAGGCTGCAGAAAATACTGCAGACACTTCGACAGAAGCTGGCCCTTCGACAAGCTCAGGGACCACAGATGGCGCAGGTACAGCAGACGATGCAGGTGCCCAAAAGGAGCTTACTCCGGAAGAAAAAATTGCTGCACTTGAAAAGGAAGTTGCTGATCTTAAAAATCAGGCACTTTACAAGGCTGCAGAAAATGACAACTGGCGCAAGCGCATGATGCAGCAGAAGGACGAAGCTGTAGCTTATGCAAATGCTTCTCTTCTTGGTGATTTGCTCGACAGTCTGGACAATTTTGACCGTACTCTGGATGCCGCAAAAGATGCAAAGGATGCAAAATCTATTGCAGACGGCATTAAAATGATTAACAAATCGCTTGTTAAACTGCTTGAAGACAAATATGGTCTTGTAAGCTACGGTAAAGAAGGCGATGAGTTTAATCCGGAAGAGCACGAAGCCATTGGCCGTGTAGAAGACGAAAAAGCCAAAAAAGAAACACTGGCTCAGGTTTATCTTAAGGGTTACAAACTTAAAGATAAGGTTATAAGACATGCTAAGGTAATGGTAAAGGTGCCTAAGGCGTAAAGATTGTCGGGTCAAGCCCGACAATGACACGGCTTTGGTTTGTCATTCCCGTGCTTGACACGGGAATCTAAATATAAGATTGTCGGGTCAAGCCCGACAATGACATTGTTATAGTAAATAATATTGAGAGGTATAAATTATGGGAAAAATCATTGGTATTGACTTGGGAACAACAAACTCTTGTGTCGCTGTAATGGAAAACGGCGAGCCTGTTGTAATTCAGAATGCAGAAGGTGGAAGAACAACACCTTCTATTGTAGGATTTACATCTAAGGGAGACCGCATTGTTGGTGCTCCTGCTAAAAACCAGATGGTAACAAACCCTAAGAACACTGTATATTCTGTAAAACGTCTTATTGGACACAGATTCAGTGAACTTCAGGGAGAAGCAACAAAGCTTCCATATAAAGTAATTGATAACGGCTCAGACTGCCGTGTAGAAGTAGAAGAGGGCGGAGCTGCAAAGCAGTATTCACCACAGGAAATCTCTGCATTCATCCTTCAGAAAATGAAGAAAACTGCAGAAGACTATCTTGGAGAAACAGTAACAGAAGCTGTTATTACAGTACCTGCTTACTTCAACGACTCTCAGCGCCAGGCAACAAAGGATGCCGGTAAAATCGCTGGTCTTGATGTAAAGCGTATCATCAACGAACCTACAGCTGCTTCTCTTGCATTCGGATTCAACAAGGATCAGGACAAGGAAAAGACAATTGCTGTATATGACCTTGGTGGTGGTACATTCGATATTTCTATTCTCGAACTTGGTGACGGTGTATTCGAAGTTAAGTCTACAAACGGTGATACTCACCTTGGTGGCGATGACTGGGACCGTGTAATCATCAACTGGCTCGTAGATCAGTTTAAGGCAGATACAGGCATTGACCTTTCTAAGGACCCAATGGCTATGCAGCGTCTCCGCGAAGCTGCTG
>JAFZOJ010000038.1 GCA_017550685.1 Treponema sp.
AATGAACCGTACACTCAATGGTGATGACCCTGATTTTTATATAATTCCAGACGATCAGGATTTAGTGAGCCAGGAAATGTTCCTTTACGAAATCTCTGGCGGAAGTGACCTTTACAATTATGTAAGCGAAGATTTTAAGGCCGGTTATCTTCACATTGAACTTTCCGGTTATGATGGCGAAGAAATTGTTCAGAATCTTGCCGAAGTAAAAAAATGGTGTGAAGAGCTTTTCCCTGATGCATCAAATGCCGGCGTAGTTGGCGAAGTTGTTCAGTATGCTCATATGAACGGAAAGCTTGTTCGTGGTTCGCTGCGCTCAATCGGAACATCACTTATTGTAATTCTCATTCTTTTAATCGTTGCCTTTACATCATTCCGTACAGGCTTTATTGCAATGATTCCTAACGTAGCGCCAATTGCAATCATCGGTGGAATCATGGGTTATGCAGGTGTAAATCTGGATATGATTACTGCAATGATTATGCCGATGATTCTTGGTATTGCGGTAGACGACACAATCCATTTTACAAACCACATCAAATATCACTTTGAGTTGTGCGGAAATTATCGTCAGGCAGTCTTAAACTCATACCGCGAAATTGGAAAAACAATGATTATGACAACTATCATTTTGTGCGCCATGTTTGGAATCTTCCTCACAAGTACAATGACAGTTCTGGTAAATATAGGCTGGCTCTCAATAGTAGGTCTTGGCAGTGCACTCATTGCAGATTATACGTTGACACCGGTTCTACTGTTTATAACAAAGCCTTTTGGTAAGGAGACAAACTAATATGAAAAAAACAATCTTATTACTCACAACAATCTTATTCACCACTGCCCTTTTTGCGCAGTCTGGCTACGACATTATGAAAAAGGCACATGAAGTTCCGGAGCCAACAACTTCATCCTCTACTGCTACCCTTACAATTCATTCTAAAAAAGGTTCCGACAGAATCCGCGAAGTTATTATGAAGAGTAAGGACTACGGCGATGTTGAAAAAAGCGTAATCGTATTCACAACTCCAAAGGATGTTGCGGGAACAGGTTACCTTATGTTCAACTACGAAGAAGATGCAAACGGAAATACAAAAGATGCCGACAACTGGCTTTATCTGCCTGCAATGAAAAAGACTCGTCGTATTGCTTCAAGCGGTTCAGAAAGTGAAGGAAGCTTTATGGGCACAGACTTCACCTATCAGGATATGGGAGAACGCAGTCTTAACAAGTATGACTATAATCTGCTTGGCGAAGAAACTGTTGATGGTGTTGCCTGCTACAAGGTTGAATGCATAAGTAAGGAACACACAGAAAAAGATCCACGATTTATCAGCTACATTGGTAAAACAGATTACATCATGCGCAAGTGCGAATTCTATGACCGCCAGGATCAGCTTCACCGCATATTAACCTGCACTAACTTTACAACAATCAAAGGCTTTACAACTGCTCAGGTTATGAAAATGGAAAATGTGCAGTCAGGAACCTGGTCTCTTATAGAAACAAAGAACATCGTTTACGACGATGAAGACATTGACGATTCTCTGTTCACAGTTGCAGCCCTTGAAAAAGGAAGGATCCGATAGTTTTTATGAAAAAGATATTTTTTGTAAGCGTTGCTTTATTCTTAACAACAGCCTTGTTCGCCGGTGACATCGACTTCTCTGCAGACTTCCAGACACTATGGGGCGTTGGAGCACCGTGGACAGACAGCGATAAATCTGCCGGAAAGTTCACATTAGGCAACACTAACTTTACTGGATCAATTGATGCTTACTCCGGTAACAGTTCTGCCCTTGCAAAAGGTTCAATATCCTACGATGCCCTCACAAACTCAATAGACTTTTCGCTTGGAGAACTTTGGGCTGACTATACTTCATCCTTCTGGGGGATCCGCATTGGACGTCAGAAGGTTGCCTGGGGAAAAGCAGACGGAATTGATATTACAAATGTTGTCTGTCCAAGTGACATGTCCAGCCTTGCTGCAATGACAAGTGATGATTCAAAGCTTCCTGTCGATGCCATTCGATTTTCGTTCTCTGGAAATCAATTTACAACGGACGCCTTCTGGATACCATTTTTTACACCGGCTGTATTGCCATCAGAAAAAGTTGCCGGAGTTCCAATAGAAAAACCTGAGCTTGCAATCTGGAACGGAGAATATGGCTTAAAGCTTTCGGGATATTTTTCAATGTTTGATGTTTCTCTTTATGGGTTTTATGGCTGGGAAGATACTCCGTTTGTGAATTACAAAATTGACATGACAAATCCTTCTTCTGTAATTCCAAGCGCTAAATACGAACACATGGCAATGTTTGGACTTGATACGGCAATCCCTATTGGCCCAACAGTATTACGTGCCGAAACTGCTTTTTTCCCTAAAAGACATTTCCAAAAAGATGCACAAACAATTGT
>JAFZOJ010000039.1 GCA_017550685.1 Treponema sp.
AAGTTTTTCTTTTTTTGTACGCGGATGAAGTGTCAGAAGTTTTACTCCGTTTTCTACAAGCATATCGCAGAACGAATAAAAACCTTCATCAGTAAAATCTTCATCTCCAAGGCGGAGCTTTACAGAATATCTTTTTTGATTATCAGGATTGGCTTTATTGTAGTTTTCAACAACCTTTTCAACCTCTCTGACCATCTCTTCAGTTTCTTCCCTAGCTCTTGTCATCCACCCTATTCCAGCTCCGGTTTTATAAACGTCTGGAGCAGAACAGCCCATATTGATATCAAGACCAAGACCGGGAAGTTCAAGAAGCTGGCGGGCAGCCGGAACCATTTTTTCTACATCATGACCGGTAAGCTGCCAAACAACTTTTTTTGGATCTGGAGTTGGATCTATATAATATTTTTCAAAAGGGCCGGCATTTAAAAGAGAGCCCGCATTAATCATCTCATTAAAATATTCATCACAATAACCAAACTGCTCTACAAGAAGTCTGAATGCCGGATGCGAAATTGTAGCCATTGGACCACAAATTAATTTTATACTCATAACATATATATTATAGCAGAATTTCTTTGAAATATCCTGCATTTAGTATTATCATTAAAAGACATAAAAAATATAAAATGGAGAAAACGATGTTTGAACGAAAAAAGTATAAAAACTTTGCTAAAAAACAACTTCAGGGAAGATGGGCAATTCCAATTCTTGTAACACTTGTTGTTGCTGTAATTTCCGGAGTCTTCTCAATTCCAGATTTTATAAAGCTTTCTCAAAGCGGATATTTTAATGCAGTTCTGAACTATGACTACTATGGTGCATTAGATGCCGTAGACCAGGCTTCTTCAACATCTTTTATTACTTCAATGGTAACTATGATTGCCAGCGCTATTATTGAGCTTGCGGCAATTGGTGTATATATCAAAATGTCACGATCTCCTGAGCCAGTTTATTTTTCTGATTTTATTGAAGGCTTTAACAACTGGGCTCGTGCAACTCTTGGTATTCTGTGGCAGTTCCTCTGGATTTTCCTCTGGACTCTTCTCTTTATTATTCCGGGAATCGTAAAATCAATTGCTTATTCACAAATGTTCTATATATTAGCAGAATATAAAGAAATCTCTGTTTCAAAAGCAATGAAAATCAGTATAGAGATTACAAAAGGCCATAAATGGGATCTTTTTGTTTTGTCTCTCAGCTTTATTGGCTGGGCACTTCTTACTCCATTTACACTCGGCATTCTTTATTTCTGGCTTGTTCCTTATATGAATATGACTTATGTAAATGCATATCATGCACTTATGAAAGAAGCTCTTGAATCAGGCAGAATTAAACCGGAGGATTTATCTGAATGAAACGCTCAACAAAATCAGGACTTATAGTTCTAATTCTTCTTTTAATATGTATCGGTGGTTATACTGCTTACTCAATCTGGAATTTGAACAGAGAAGGTCCTGCAACTGCAATTTCTGGAACCGGAAGCTATAGGGTTGCAGAAGATTCAGACAGTTACGATCCAGGTACTGCAAAACAGTACAAACGTAATTTTATTGCAGCTTTATATATTGAAGGAACTATTTCTGAAGCAAACATGAGCTACAATCAGAAATGGCTCATGAACACAATTAATACACTCAAAAATAATGATAAGAATGTTGCCCTTGCAATTTTTATAAATTCTCCAGGTGGAGCAGTTTATCAGGCTGATGAAGTTTACCTTGCCTTGCAGGATTATAAAACTACAGGCCGCCCTATTTATGTTTACCAGGGACCAATGGCTGCTTCGGGCGGATATTATATTTCATGTGCCGGCAACAAGATTTACGCAAACCGCAATACCCTCACAGGCTGCATCGGCGTAATTATGGGAAACTCATTTGATTTGACAGGCCTTTTTGATAAACTTGGAATAAAATCTACAACAATTCATTCTGGCAAGAATAAGAACATGATGAATTATAATGAGCCGTTCACAGCCGAACAGAAAGCCATCATGCAGGCTATGTGCGACGAATGTTACGTTCAGTTTGTTTCAATTGTGGCAAAAAACAGGGGCATTCAGTATGACAAGTGTGTAAAACTTTCTGATGGAAGACTTTATACCGCAAAACAGGCACTTGAAAACCGCCTTATTGATGCAGTTGATTCATGGGACAATATGCTCCGCGACCTTGCAGAAAACGAACTTAAAATGCCGGGCGTGAAAGTAACAACCTTTAAATATCAGAAAAAGAATTCTTCTTTGTATGAATATCTTACAGGTAAAGCTCTTGAGATTCAGACCGCAAAAGCTGCCGCACAACTTGGAGTTCCTGTTGA
The DNA here is from genome assembly GCA_017550685.1 of Treponema sp. GTDB lineage: Bacteria > Spirochaetota > Spirochaetia > Treponematales > Treponemataceae > Treponema_D. Next base: position 2,320 of record JAFZOJ010000039.1, read on the forward strand.
AGTTATGGAAGCTATGAATAACTCAGACAGATACACTCCAATGTACCTGGCAAAATAAGTGATATTTGAGTTCTATCGTGTAATCAAATAAACACCAGCCTTCTTACCATTTACAAGTGTATGAAGGCTGTTTTTTATTTTAAAGCCGGTTGCAGAAACGGTACGTTCAAGTTCTTCTTTTCTTGCAGAAAGAATAACCATACGGCCATCAGCTTTTAGTACGCGGTCAAAAGAATTAAACATCTTTGTATAAAAACCTTCGATATCAGGAAGTTCTTCAAAGTAGCCCCACGGCGGGTCTGTAATTACAAGACTTATTGATTTATCTTCAATGTGGCTGAGTTCTGTTGCATCGGCAGTACAGCATTCAATATTCGGAGCAGAAAGCTGTTTACGTGAAGCTGTCTGTGTGGCACGCTCAGGATCAAGGTCGCTTACATAAAGCTTTTCAAAACGGAACTTTTTTGCCAGCTGAACAGGAATTGAACCATATCCGCAGAAAGGTTCAAGAATTACATCCTGTGGCTGAATATCAGCAAAACAGCAGATAAGGTATGCAATTTCTGGACGGAGTTCTCCCTTGTTCAGATTCTTTTCCGTAAACTCGCGTTTAGAAATCAACTCTCCGCAAAAAGCAAAGCCTTCGCGTCGGATAGAAAACCATACTTCGTTTGTTGGAGAAAGACGGTCGAGTTTTAATTTAGAGTTCTGAAGAACATAGTCTTCTGTACGGCGGGTAAGATTTTTATCAACCTTAGCAAACTGATTTTCATTCTGAAACCGAACACGGAAACTTCCCTTATTTACCAGAAAATAATTCTTCCCGGAACAAACAGCCCCCACCAGAGAAGGAAAACTAAGCCCCTTCCCCTTCATAGTTTTCAACACAAAGAATGTATTATTGAAGTAAATGATTTTTTCAAGTTCCCGAGAATCCCCATCAAACCGATAATGCACAAGTCCATCGTAAAGGTTTAGTATTTTAAGATTCGGTAAACGCTTAGTGAGGTCAGCTTCGACCACAGTTTGAAAACCAGTAATAAAAGAAGAAACAAATTCCGCCATGAGAATAAATATATATATTTTTTTGAGTTTTTAATAGTACACGTGAATTATAATGATTGAATTGCTCCCGTAGAAAAACATACAAGACTGCGGGTGAGCCTCGTCGCTCCGCTCTGTAAAGAATGCGAGGCACATATTTTCAGTATCGGCTCAATGCAGTCTTGTATATTTTTCCACTCCGCATTCAATCATTATACTTTCCGAAATCTCTTAACCTTCATAAATTTTTATATTTATTCTCCTGAGCTTGCAGGCGGAAAAAAGTTTAAACCTCCCCCCCCCTTCCACCCAAAATTGTATATATTTATTTTCGTATACTCGTGAGTAGATGAAACCTTTCAAAACAAAAACTTCAATTAAATTCTAAAATCTCAGAGAATATGATGAGTGGATACGGAGCTGGAAAAGACACAAGGCTGCATTGAGCCGATACGAGAAGTACGTGCCTCGCACAAGATACAAGCGGAGCGACGAGGCTCACCCGCAGACTTGTGTCTTTTCCAGCGGGAGTAGCCAATCATCACGTTTTCGTATATTTTTATAGAAGAATAATAAAAGTATTTGTTTTGAGAAGACGTCTTTTAATCACTAGACACACTACAAGAAAATAAATATAATACAAAGATACACGCTATATGTTTAAAATGTGTTTTAACAAACACCAGGAGGAAAATTGGCATACGTGAATAACAATAACAACAACAAAAACGGTCAGAGAATCAACGAAATGATTCGCGTCCGCGAGGTTCGTCTTATCGATGACGAGGGAAATCAGTTAGGCATCGTTGCGACACAGGAAGCCCTCAAAATGGCTAAAGACAGAGACTTGGATCTTGTTGAAGTTTCACCAAATGCTAACCCACCGGTTTGTAAAATACTTGATTATGGCAAATACAAGTTCGAACAGGAAAAAAAGCTCCGTGATTCCAAGAAGAACCAGAAAGTATTAAAGTTGAAGGAAATCCGCATGCAGCCAAAAATCGGCTCTGGAGATCTTGATACAAAAGCCAAACATATACAGGAATTTCTTGACGAGGGTGACAAGGTTAAGGTTACAATCCGTTTCCGCGGACGTGAACTTGCCCACACTGAACTCGGCTTTGAAGTTCTGAATGAGGTGTTAAAGCGACTTACCTCGGCGTACAACATCGAAAAGCCTGCTGCAATGGACGGCAGAAACATGTCGATGACAATCTCAGCAAAAGCCGCAAAATAAGGGGTTATAAAATGCCTAAGATGAAGACTAAGAAGTCTGCTGCCAAGAGATACTCTCTTACAGGCACAGGCAAGGTTAAGCACAAGAAGCAGAACCTTCGTCATATTTTGACAAAACGTTCTCCAAAACGCAAGAGAAATCTTCGCGCTTCAGGTTATGTAGCAGAAGCAGATGCAAAGAAAATCAGAAAGCAGATGCTTCCTTATGGTTAATAGGAGAAGAATATGTCAAGAGCGATAGACGGAACAAAAAGAAAGAATCGCCGCATTAAGATTCTTAAACTCGCAAAGGGTTTCCGCGGCGACAGAAAATCAAACTATAAGCCAGCCAAAGACGCTGTAACAAAGGCTCTTGGTCACGCTTATGTAGACCGCCGTGACAGAAAGCATGAATTCCGCTCTCTGTGGATTGCACGTATTAACGCTGCTGTACGCGAAGAAGGAATGACATACTCTCAGTTCATCAACGGAGTAAACAAAGCAGGTATTAAGTTGAACCGCAAGGCTCTCTCTAATATGGCTATTGAAGACCCTGTTGCATTCAAGGCAGTTGTAGAAGCTGCTAAGAAAGCACTCAAGGCTTAAGGAAATTGATTTATGATATCACTTGATCAGGTTTTGTTACTGGAACAGAAAGTAGAAAGCGCTGTTGAAAAGATTCAGCAGCTTGAAGCCGAAAATGATGCTCTGCGCAATAAATGTTCAGAGCTCACAAATGCACTTTCGGAAAAAACGGAGCAGCTTTCTGCCTATGAATCAGAACAGAACAAGATTGAAAGTGGTATCAAAAAAGCAATTGACCGGCTTAATTCAATAGAGAATTCTGTATTGAAGGCAGCCGGTCAGTCTGCAGCCGTTGCAGCAAAGCCTGCAGCTGAACCAAAACCTGCAGCACAGCCTGCACCAGCACCAAAAGCTGAACCAACACCGGAACCTGAATCCATTGCAGAACTTAAGGCTCAGACCTTTGACGATCCTAAAATGAATTTTGATTCAATGGATGCAGTAGAAGAACCGGCAGCCCAGGCAGACGAAGACCTTCCTGAATCAGAACCTGCATTTGATGATGCAGAAGATACAAACAGCGAAGGTGAATCTACAGACGAACTGGGATTCGACATTTTCTAAGGAGCTTTTCTTATGGGAAAACTCCAGATCAACCTTTTAGGAACTTCCTTTACAATTCAGGCTAACGAAGACGAAGAGCATCTGCAAAAGCTGCTCGGTTATTATGAACGCATTGTTCAGGACGTAAGCCAGATTGAATCCATAAAAACACCACTTCAGACATCTATTCTTGCAGGCATTATGCTCTGCGACGAAGTATATAAAGAAAAATCAAATGTTGTTGCAATGAAAAAAGCCGGAAACGCAGCTGCACAGGATGCCGCCGCAAACGAAGAAGAAAGTGCCGAGCTTGAACGACGAACCATTGCAATGATAAACAAAATCAACAAGGTTTTATAAGCGGGTTTACATTGATTAAAAATGTTTGGATTGATGCAGACTCCTGCCCTCCTCAAGTAAGAAATCACACAGTAAAATATTGCGCTGGCAAAAACATAAGCGTTTATTTTGTTGCCAATAAAAATATTGAATGTACTCAAAAAGGTCCTTTTAATATGATTATAACCGACAGCTCCAAAGACGCTGCCGACAACTATATTTTTGACCATACCACAGGCGGTACCGTAACCTCTCCTTCTGAAGATCTGGTAATTACAAGAGACATTGTTTTTGCAGACAGGCTTGTAACAAAAGGTGTTCACGTAATAAACGACCGCGGCACCGAGTTTACCCCGGAAATAATTAAGGAACGTCTTGGCGAGAGGGACTTTAATTTACAACTTGCACAAATGGGTCTGGCCAAATCATACCACGAAGGCTACGACCAGAAAAAATTTGAAAAATTTGCGAATTGCCTGGATAGAGTGGTAATTAGAAATTTATAAACTTAAGAAGGTAAACCTAAAAATTGCCTTCGCAATTTTTTTAACGGTTTGCTATTTATCACCGGCCGCCAGCGGCCTTACTCATCATCAGGAAAAGCCATCTGGATGGCACAGATGCGGTCTTTGATCTGCATGAAGGCGTAAACTACTTCAGGGTCAAAGTGAGAACCGGCGCTGTTCTGGATTTCTTCGAAAGAATCGTCGATTGACCAGGATTCCTTGTAGCAGCGCTTGTGGCTCAGAGCGTCAAATACATCGGCTACGGCAACAATACGTGCGCTAAGAGGAATGTCAGTTCCCTTAAGAGGCTCTGCCTTTGGTACAACTCCGTCCTTTATAGAAAAATCCTTGATATCAACATTTCCAGGATAGCCTGTTTCTCCACCGTCCCAGCGGTCGTGGTGATGAAGTGCAATTTCCTGAGACATAACATCAAGAGAAGATTCTGTAGGATCAAAAAGCTGTGCACCAATACAGGTGTGACCCTTCATAATATTGCGTTCTTCGTCTGTAAAACGAGGAAATGTCTTTTTAAGGATAACATCAGAAATACCAACCTTTCCTACATCGTGGAACTTGGCGGCAATCTTAAGGTTATCGCGGTATTTAGAAATTTCGTCAGCCGGAACATTGTGATTGAATGCCCAGCGGTCGTAAATTTCCATTGCAAAAGAAGAAACACGCTCTACGTGAGGATAAGTTTCCTTAGGATCACGGAACTCGGCCATCTTAAGCATACGCTTTACCATGTTGCTGGTAAGATATGCATGCTGCAATGCCTGTACGGCACTTACTGCAAAGTGGCCTATAAAAAGCTCGTCTTCTTCATCAAAAGCAATTACTGCACCGTTTTCATCCAGCTTGTTGATAATCTGAAGTACACCAAGAATCTGTCCTGTTGCATTCTTAAGCGGGAATGTAAACATAGACTTGGTGCGGTAATTTGTCATTATGTCTGTGTTTTTATTGAATTTATACGGTTTACTTTCCGGAATCTTGTAGCAGTCCTTGATGTTCAAGGATTCGCCGGTAGAAGCAACATAACCGCAGATTTGTTTTTCGTTAATAGGGAAAGAGAAACAGCTGTACGGAAGCTTTTCGCCGGGTGCCAGCTCTTTAAGGTGAGTATCGTTCTGACCATATTTGATTTTGATGCGGTCTTCTTCTACAACATAGATTGAACCTGCATCTGCATTTACAATGCGTCTGGTTTCTGTAAGAATTCTTTCAAGAAGTACGTCAACGTCCTGTATTTCATTAAGTTGACGCTCAATTTCCATGATTTTCTGAAGTTTATCCTCATTATCCTTGGTCTTGTCCACCATTAGAATACTCCTTAAACTGCTTACTCCCTTATAATATTACACTATATTATCGTCTTAAAATAGCGAAAAATCAAGTCCGTTTTTTAATTAGAGAAAAATAAATGGGGCCTGCTCCCTCTGCCATATCCGGCATTATCATATACCCATATTCAGTTTTTTCAAAGGTCGGCAGACTTATTTTAGCAAAATTTTTTATCTGTTCTAATTGAGGTTCGGGCTGTTCAAAGCTAAGGCTGTTTCCGTCTTTATTGAATTTCTTTACAAGCTTTTCCATCATTCCGTCGTTTTCCTGAGGACACAGGGCACAGGTAGAATACAAAAGGTACCCGCCCTTTTTCAACAATCGCCAGGCACTCGAAAGCAAGGCCCACTGTTCCATGGTTACCGTTTTTATTCTGGAGGGAGACCACTGCTCAAGATATTTAGGATCTGCCATTACGTGGCGCTCAGAAGAACAAGGGGCATCCAGAAGGACGCGGTCAAAGCATTCTGACTGCCTTGTGCACCAGGTGGCTCCATCGCTGCAGGATACCTTTACCCTCTCGTTTATCTGAGGCGGAAGGCATTCCTGTACAACCACCGAAAGCCTGTGCTTGCGCTGAGGAGACCTTTCGTTGGAAAATAAAACTGCGTCAGACGGCATGCGCGAAGCAAGTACCAGCGTTTTTCCACCGGGAGCCGCACACAAATCTACAATCTGCTCTGCCCCTTCAAGCGGAAGACACAGGGCTGCAAATATACTTGCACTGTCCAGATAATAGGGTTTTTCTGCACCGCTTACATGATATTCAACGCTGTCTGCGGGCCCCGTAAAGGCTTCTTTGATTGACTGCCAGCGTTCTGCATAAAGAGAGCTGTAATATTCTTCAAAGCCTGCAGAACCGGTGCACTTGCTTTTATCTGATTTCTGCTTCATCCAAAAGTCCTGCCTTAATTTTATATTTTAAAATGCGGTAAACTGCGGCATCAATTTTCTGTTCAAACTGAGGATCTGCTAAAGCTTTTTTATAAAGCACTGCCCCGGCCTTGGCAAAGCGTTTTTCTGAAATCATAATGCAGTCAACACCGGCCTCAACAGCTCTTACAGCTGCCACCTCCGGCGGGTATCCGTTATCTGCAAGAGCGCCCATAAAAATGTCATCAGAAAAAATAAGGCCTTGATAACCATACTCGCTGCGCAGAATATCTGTAACCCAGACCTTTGATAGACAGGCCGGAACCCCGGAATCTATTGCTGCTGTACGCGCATGAGACATGAGCACCGCTGCAGGCTGATACTGTGTAAGCTCACGGAACGAAACTATACTTTGCATAAGTTCATCTTTGGACAAGGTAATTTCGGGAAGTCCTGTATGCGGGTCTGTATTTGTGTTGCCCGGAAAGTGCTTTATAACTGTTGCAATTCCATTGTTTTCGTAGGCATTAACACAGGCTCTTCCATAGTTTATAACTTTAGCTGCATCACCAAAACTGCGGCCGTCAAGAAAAGCTTCATTGTCAGGAGTACATACTTCTACAACGGGTGCAAGGTTCATATCAAAGCCAAGCTCGTGCATGGAAGTTGCCTGCGAAGTATAAAGCCAGTACGCACCGGAAATATCAAAATTAATTGCAACCTTTTCGTTAGAAGGCAACGGCGGGTTAAGTTTTTTCAATCGGTTTACCCAGCCGCCTTCCTGATCTACGCTCAAATACGGCTGAATAGAATTATTGTCGCGACAGTAATCTCTTATAGACTGAATATAGTCTTTCATCTGCTCGCGGTCGGGAGCAATATTATATGAAAAGAAAATATAGCCGCCCGCAATAAGAGGAGTTTTGTCAGGCTTGCCTGTCAGGTCTCCTACGGTCTCGTAGGAACGAAACCTTGTGCAGCCTTCAAGATTTTCTATAAAAAGCTGGGCAATTTTCTGCTCAACGGGCATTCGGGCTATATAGTCCTTTAACGCAAGTTCCTTTTCTGCCTGAACAGCGGCAACATATTCCTGCATTGCCTTGGCCTGGGCATGAAAAATTATTTCTTTTTTAGTCTGCTTATCTGTACACGAGGTTATTAAAATGCACAAAAAAAGGAAAACTATCCCCGCCCGCTTATCTTTCATTTTAAAAGACCTTCCAGTTCTTCTAAAAGCATAAGCTTAAGTCCGCGTTTTTCGATTTTTTTACAGTGCTCCGGATTTGGCCTGGTTATAAAAACTGCATAACCACTGCCGGTAAGATGCTCTCCGGTCATTCCGCCGTTATCATAAATCCGTTTTACAAGCTCAAAGGCAGAATCAACATCGCGCAGAATCTTGTGATCCAGTTCAAAGCGCATGCCCTGTGCAGTTTTAAAATGTGGCATAGGGCTTGTCTTGCCGTAAAGCCTTTTGATTTTTTCTGTCATTTCGCGGCGGTAAGCACGTTCTGCGGCCTGCTGTAAAATCTGCTCATTGGAAACAAAGCAGTTTTTTCCTTCCGGGCTTGTAAGAATATCTTCTGCCGAAAGTCCTGTCCTTTTACATTCAGCCTTAAGGCAAAGCATTGTCATTATTGCATCGTCTTCGGATTTGTGGCTCTGATATTTTTCTATATTAACGCCAAACTCCTGGGCCCATTCTACAAGCTTCTGCTTTTTTTCGTATTTGCGTTCAAGATATCGTTCCAGGTCAAATGCCCTAAACTGAATGTAAGGAAGCTCGTAGCGCTCGTTGGCATCGTTTACAAAACCAACATCATTGCTTACGGCAAAGCCCGCAATATAACGGTTGCCTGTAGTAAAAAGCTTTTTTATATCCTTGTAATAGGCTTCAAAATTAGGCTTGGATCTGAAGTAATCCTTGGAATAGGCAAGCTTGCAATCGCCTTTTCCCGAAAGAATGTACCAGTCAAAATCACACTCCGGGTTCATTACAACATCTTCGGATTCAATAATATTCAAATCATCGTCGCAGATTACATAGCCCAGAGAACAGATTTTTCCAACGCCTTCAAAAGTGTTTGCGCATTCACAGTCAAAAAATACAAAGCTTTTATGATTCATCTTTTAACATACTCTTAAGATCATTATAAAATTCCGGAAAGCGTTTTTCAAGAATAACAGGGGCTCCCTTAAGGTCTAAAAAGCAGTGAAGGCTTGTTGCAGTAAACACAACCTGGTCGTTGCATTTAAACTCGTAGCCAAGAGTAAGCTTAACAGCAGTAAGCTTTTGCACACTTACATAAACCTGAATTATATCCGGAAAAGTCGTAGATTTTTTAAAGTTACATTCAATGGACATAACAGGACTTGCAACACCCTGCTCTTCCAGCTTTATAAAGCTCCAGCCAAGTTTATCAAGATAGTCTACACGGGCTTCTTCCATAATACGCACATAATTAGAATGATGCGTAATTCCCATTTTGTCTGTTTCGTAATAATTTACTTTATGTTCATAAGGTTTTATTTCTTTCATAATTCTTTTTTGACATTTTTTAACATTTTTGTCAATGTCACCCAACCGGCCGTTAAACCGGACTATTTAGTAAAAAAGTAGAATGAATAATTATATGAATAAAACTGTTTGCGTTCGGTATTATATTTATATTCAATTTTGGTAAAACAAAATGCAGTATTTTCATCATACTTATACCACAACGGTTCGCTTGCGGTAACCATTGGATCTATATCCAGTATGAACTGAGTTAAATCATATTTTGTGCCGTCTCTTGTCGTATATATAATCTTTGTTAATTGTTTTGCATAATCATCATACTTGCCGTCTTTATATTCTCCGGCGTATTCACCATGATATACATTCGTCATTTTTGTATAGCCGCCGATATCAATTTCATCGTTGTGTGAAAAATATTTATCAAAGGTAAGCAGGATTTCATTTTGTTTTTCTGTCTTGATTCCAAAAAGCTCTGTAAAAGAAAGACCGGATTTGTACTCTTCGCCCTTTGAATTAGTCTTGATTTCCTCTGTCCACTTTGGGCGGGGCATGCTGCTTGTATAAGTAATATATCTGTAGCTTGATTTTAAGGCTGCCCTGTCTTCGTCGGTAATGGCTTTTTCAAGAGCAATAGGATCATAGATTTTTAAGGAATCAGTCTCGGCATCATACAGGTCGTATTTATTCAAAACCTTCATCATAATTTTTGTCTGACTTTTATGCGCCATATTTATAAGATTAAATGGAGAAACGCTGTCAAACAAAACAATGAATGTCAAAACAGGAATTGCCAGATAAGTGTATTTTCCCTTCTTTATAAATGTAAGTGCAATAGTGATGATTGAAAAAATGATGAACAGAAGACTTGAATAACGATAGCCCGTAAAACCGTATGCATTAACGCGGATAAAATATGCGTAAAGCTGAATTACAATAAGCGGAATAAACGGAATGGCACCAAACTTATAAAAGAATTTGATAACAGCCATATCGTCGTATTCGCGCAGGATAAAATAAAACACAATGAAAAAGCACGATGCAAAAGAAACAAACCAGTTTATCTGTCCGCTCGGAAGTTTTAAAAGAACAAGTGCCTTAATAAGATAAACGTACAGAATAAAAAGAAGGACTGCAAAAACCGGGAACATAATATAAAGTGCAATTACTTTAAATGCCTTACCCGAGCCTTCTTCCTGGCGTTTATAAAACAGATAATAAATAAATGTGTTGATTCCAAAAACAATGGCGCAGAACAGACAGCAGCACGAATAGATATCATCGTCGTCTGTATTAAGGATAAGATTCTGTACGGCATAAATAAGCAGGCAAAGGCCTCCCATAAGAATGAGCGTCATAAAAATACAGAAAAGTGCGTGTTTAAAAACCAGTGCAAAATATGAACGCGATTTTTGCTTTGGAATAAAAATGTAGAGAATGACAAGAATTACGGCACATAAAATTCCAAAATAATAAAGATCGCTGTATACACTGTTGCCAAAACCCCTGTATGAAAAAAAGCCTGTTACAAAACCAAGGCCTGCGGCAAGAATCTGGAATCCGTATTTTTTAAGGATGGTCAGTTTTTGTGTAAGAAGAGTTACCGGAACCGTAAACGAAGCTGCCATCAAAAAGGCAAGACACAACTCGGTGTAGATTTTTTCATCAAGATAAACCTTGAGTGCCGAAAAAATGAATGCAACAAGGGTGGTAATGAAAAATACCTTTGCCATAGAAAGGTATTCAACCGCCTGAGCCAGAGTTTCTTTAATTTTCGCTTTTATTTCTAACTTTCTCATAAAATAAGTATAACATCATATGTCTTTACAGGCAAATAATCACAGGAAAATAATCTGTATTGTCGATTCCCAAGATTTTCATTATATTATAGATATGTTGTTAGATGTACATAACTTAAACGCAGGGCTTGAGGACGGAAAACAGATCCTTAATGACCTTAATATACAGATTGGACAGGGCGAAACACACGTTCTTATGGGACCAAACGGAGCCGGAAAATCTTCGCTTGGAAACACACTCATGGGAAACCCTGTTTATAAAATTACCGGCGGAAAAATTCTTTTTAAAGATACCGATATTACGGAAGAAAGTGCCGACAAACGCGCCAAGCTTGGAATGTTCATGAGCTTTCAAAGTCCGCTCGAAGTACCAGGCATTAGTCTGGAAGCCTTTATCCGTTCTGCAATTCAGCAGAAAACCGGAGAGCACGTAAAGCTTTTTCAGTTCCAGAAGGAAATGAAACGCTGTATGGAGCTTCTAGACATGAATCCGGACTATGCAAGACGCGACCTTAACGTTGGTTTTTCCGGTGGTGAACGCAAAAAGAGCGAGATTCTTCAGCTGCTTTTGCTCAAGCCTGATTTTGCAATTCTTGATGAAACAGATTCGGGTCTTGATGTTGATGCAGTACGCTTTGTTGCCAAGGGAATTGAAGAATGGAAACGCCTTACAAACGGTTCTCTTTTGATTATTACACATACAACCAAGATTCTCGAAGACCTGAACGTTGATAAAACTCACATTATTGTAAAAGGCCATATTGTTAAAACTGGAGATGGATCTCTGTTTAGAGAGATTAACCAGAAAGGGTTTGAGGAGTTTGTTAGTTAGGGAAGAGTAAATGGAAGAAAAAACAAACATACAGGATATAAACCGCGAATTCTACGACTTTAGATACGAAGAAACTGAAAAGGATTTTTACCGTATCGAAAGCGGCCTTACTCCCGAAATTGTAACTAAAATCTCGGAAGAAAAAGGCGACCCTCAGTGGATGCGCGAATTCCGTCTTAAGTCACTGGAGCTTTATAATCAGCTTAAGGTTCCAAAATGGGGACCTTCGATTGACGGACTTAATATAGATAATATTGCAACCTACGTACGACCAAAAACCGAAATGAGCGGTAAATGGGAAGACGTTCCTGACGACATAAAAGAAACCTTTGAAAAGCTTGGTATTCCCGAAGCTGAACGTAAATCTCTTGCCGGAGTTGGTGCACAGTACGACAGCGAGCTTGTTTATCACAACGTACAGGACGAAGTTGCCAAGCAGGGTGTTGTTTACATTGGTTTTGAAGAAGCCTTAAAGTCTCCTGAATGGGGACCAATGGTTCAGGAATATTTTATGACGCTCATTACTCCGCGTGACCACAAGTTTGCCGCCTTGCATGGTGCTGTATGGTCAGGAGGTTCGTTTGTATATGTTCCAAAGGGCGTTCATTTGAGCTTTCCGCTGCAGTCCTATTTCCGTTTGAATGCACGCGGGGCCGGACAGTTTGAACACACACTCATCATCGTAGACGAAGGCGCAGACCTGCATTTTATAGAAGGCTGTTCTGCTCCAAAATATAACGAAGCAAACCTGCATGCCGGGGCCGTAGAGCTTTTTGTAAAGAAGGGTGCACACCTGCGCTACTCTACTATAGAAAACTGGTCCAAGAACATGTACAACCTTAACACCAAGCGTGCCAAGGTCGAAGAAGGCGGTTCCATTGAATGGGTAAGCGGTTCGTTCGGAAGCCATGTAAGCTACCTCTACCCCGAAAGTGATCTTGTAGGTCGTGGTGCAAAATCAGAGTTTACAGGAATTACCTTTGCGGGTAACGGACAGGAGCTGGATACCGGTGCCAAAATGGTTCACCTTGCTCCGGAAACAACAAGCCTTATTTCTACAAAGTCAATTTCCAAGGGCGGCGGCGTAAGCATTTACCGTTCTGCAGTTTATATTGATAAAAATGCCGTTGGCAGTAAAACAAGTGTCAGCTGCGAAAGCTTAATGCTCGACTCCGAAAGCCGCTCTGACACAATTCCGGCAATGGTAATAAAAACCGATGAATGCGACGTAGGTCACGAAGCCAAAATCGGGCGCATTTCAAACGACGCAATTTTCTATTTAATGTCCCGCGGCATCCCCGAAGACGATGCCCGCAGCATGATAGTTAGCGGTTTTGCAAACCCGGTAAGTAAGGAACTACCACTGGAGTATGCCGTGGAGATGAATAATTTGATAAAATTGGAAATGAAGGGTAGCATGTAAATTGCTTTGGGGTCCCTGAGCCTGTCGAAGGGCCTCCAGATAATCCGATATCAGGAGAAATAATGGAACAAACTATAAATTTAAACCCAATCCCATATCTTACATGGTCTTGGCTCAAAATAAATAGTGATAAAGTAACTTATGATTTTTCTATTAAACAGAATGACGGCCAGGTTACACAGCTCTCCGATGGTTTAGAAATTA
>JAFZOJ010000040.1 GCA_017550685.1 Treponema sp.
AGCTGCCCAATGGAACTTATTTCCAAGGCTGATGGAACACGCGAACAGAAAGCAGAATGGTTCGACAACGGACTTGATGTTTGTTTTGGAAAATTGAGTGCTGCAAACAAAAAGACTATCGAAGCCATTGGTGTTTCTGGTCAGCAGCACGGCTTTGTTCCTCTTGGAAAAAACGGAAAGGCTCTTTATAACATCAAGCTCTGGTGCGATACTTCTACAGCAAAGCAGTGTGAAAAAATTACAAAGGCTGCCGGTGGAGATAAAAATGTTGTAAAGCTTCTGGGCAACCTTATGCTTCCGGGCTTTACCGCTCCAAAAATCTTGTGGCTCAAGGAAAACAAACCTGCCGCATTTGAAAAGCTCGCTTATATCATGCTTCCGCATGACTACTTAAACTGGAAACTCACAGGTCAATATGTAATGGAATACGGCGATGCTTCCGGTACAGCCTTGTTCGATTCTAAAAAACGCAAGTGGTCAAAAGAAATTTGTAACATCATCGATCCAAAGCTTTTGGGTCTGCTTCCAAAACTGATTGAACCAAGTGCACCGGCTGGAGTAGTTACAGAAGCTGCTGCAAAAAAATATGGCATTCCTGCAGGCATCCCTGTTTCTGCAGGTGGTGGAGACAACATGATGGGTGCTGTTGGAACAGGTACCGTTGCCGACGGATTCCTTACAATGTCTATGGGAACTTCCGGAACTCTCTACGGATATTCAGACAAGCCGATTGCTGATCCTGCAAACGGACTTTCGGGCTTCTGTTCTTCTACAGGCGGATGGCTTCCACTTTTGTGTACAATGAACTGTACAGTTGCTACAGAATTTGTACGCGGACTTTTCAATATGGATGTAAAAGAACTGGATGGCGAAGCAGCAAAAGCTCCATGCGGTTCAGAAGGCGTTCTGGTAATTCCATTCTTCAATGGTGAACGTACTCCAAACTTACCAAACGGACGTGCAAGCATTACAGGTCTTACTTCTGCAAATACAAACCGTGCAAACATTGCCCGCGCTTCTTTGGAATCTGCAGTATTTGCTATGCGTGGCGGTCTTGATGCCTTCCGCAAGCTGGGATTTAAACCAAAACAGATTCGTCTGATTGGCGGAGGTTCAAAATCTCCTATCTGGCGCCAGATTGTTGCAGATATTATGAATCTTCCAATCCACGTTCCTGCCCTGGACGAAGCAGCAGCCCTTGGTGGAGCAGTTCAGGCCTTGTGGTGTCTTAAAAACATGAGCGGAAAATGCAGCATTGCAAAGCTTTGTGCCGAACACATCAAACTCGACGAAACAAAAACTGCTAAACCAATTGCCAAAAACGTAAAAGCCTACGACAAAGCCTACGCCGAATACCAGAAGATGGTAGACACCGTTGCTCCGTTGTATAAATAAAGATTGTCGGGTCAAGCCCGACAATGACATCCTTTTGTCATCCTCGGGCTCGACCCGAGGATCTCTTTTTAACAATCAGTAAAATTCAATCTGAGTCTTAAGTTCCCCAGCCTTATCAAAAATACAACAAACATGTTTATTTTCAACAAAGGCGTACTTGCACACAAGCTCTTCGTGGGGTTTTACAGCCTGCTTGTAGGTAACTCTGAATCCCTTAAAATCATAATTCTTGTAAACCTCATGCGGCAGCGCTTCAAAAGCATAGTCCAGATATGTAAGATTATGTACATGGTCGTTGTAATCAATATCTGAACGGCGAACATTTATTGCAACTTCGCTTGTAAATGCTTCCGGGGTTACAAGGCGTGGTGGCTTGTCCATTGCAATGGCCTGGCGGTCTTCTGGCTTATACTGGTCGGCAAATTCCGGACCAATCTTCTGCGGGCGGCCTGTTTCCAGGTCCACAATTACATAACGGCCTACACAGCGGGCACAAACCTTTCCGTCTGCTTCAATCTCAAAATCACGGTTGCTGAATAAAATCTGTTTGATAGGCTCAACCCAGGTGCGCGAAACAATTTCCTGGTTTACTTTTGGAAATTCATCAATTTCGACAAACCAGTCTGTCATAATCCATGCTTTGTGCTCTTTTGTATCGGCAAGAATATTGTCCCCAACAGAATCCGAATGCTTGCAGCCTGTAGCTTCAAAGGCTTTGAGGATGGCACCAAGGCGCATTTTTCCATCTTTACGAAAATCTTCGTAACGGCGCTGATAATTAATTTCTACATACATAATGGTTTATTATGACATAACCGACAGAAAATGTCAAAATAAATACTATAGTCCAAGCAGTCTTGTAAATGCCGGTTTTTCCTTGCCCTCTACATCAAACAAAAGCGGTGCGTCTCCACGGCCCGGGGCAGGAAAGTTGTTTTTCCAGCTCATGCCGTCGGTAATTCCCCACAAAACTACGTCCTTGAGGATGCCTACTTTGGCCTGGCGCTTAAAGCATTCAAAAATCTGGTAGTAACGCTCTGCCTGCTGGTCAAAAAAGGCCTGGTCATATACACGGCGCGGGTCAGGATGTTCAAAATCCTTGTCTATATAGGCAGAAACTTCCATTTCGGTAACAATTACGTTCAAACCAAGGCTTCCGTAAAGTTCAATTGTTTCTTCAATTTCACTTACCGGCGGATTTTGAATGTTTATGTGCATCTGAAGTCCCACGGTATCAACAGGAACCCTACGCTCAAGCATACCTTTTACAAGCTTGTACATGCCTTCGCGCTTTCCTTTTATCATTTCAAGGTTGTAATCATTAATTACAAGGCTGGAATTAGGGAACGCTTCCTTGGCCCAGAAAAAGGCTTTATCAATATATTCAGGACCCAGAATATCAAACCACTGCGAACGGTCGTTGCCATCGCGCAAATTAAAGTTTTTATCCGAAATACATTCATTTACAACATCAACAGAGCAGATATCATCCTTGTAGCGGGCGCCGACAGTCATAATATATTTCTTAAGGCGTTCTTCCAGCAGTTCTTTGCTTGCCTTGCCGCCGTTTCCGTCTTCAAAAATCCAGCGTGGTGACTGCTGATGCCATACCAGAGTGTGCCAGCGCATATCCTGACCGTTTTCGCGGGCAAATTTGAGCAGTCTGTCGGCTCCGGTAAAATCAAATTCATCGGGACCCTTGTAAATATTGCCCATTTTACATTCATTTTCTGCAACTACAAGATTAAACTGAGTAGCGGCAAGCTGTTTGTCCGGCATTTGGCCTGCAGGAAAAGGCTTTGGGTCAGGAAACTTAAACTCCGGCATTCCCGGCTGCGGTTTAAAATTCTTTTTGAACTCTTCAAAGCGCTTTTTCATCATCTCAAAAAGAGCCTGTCGTTCTTCATCATTCATCAAAATAATACCGCTTATGGCAGCACCAAGTCTAAAATCATCTTTAAAAGTTTCGTATAAATGTTTGTTCATAAATTCAGTATACGTTGAAAAATGAAAAAAATATATAACAAAAATATATCAATATAGGGGAATTTTTCTAATGCAAAATTTATAGAATGGGTTTATAATAGAAAAATAAAAGTAGGTAAACCTAAAAATTGCTTTCGCAATTTTTTTAACGGTTTGCTATCAATCACCGCCCGCTAGCGGGCTTACTCAGGAGTAAAAAATGCGTATCAAATCTGTATTCAGTCACAGTTTTGAAAAATATGGAAAGGTTCTTACCGGTTATGATGTAACAGACCTTCTCAAAAAACTGGATGACACAACAAAAAAGCCTGAAAATGCTGTAATTTATGAACCTGGTGATGCTGGTCTTGAAAGCCTGCCAATCGCAAAGGAATTCAGCGACAATGCATACGGTGGAATGCCTATTCAGGTTGGTTACTGCAACGGTAACAACACAAAGCTCAACTGTCTTGAATGGCACATTGGTTCAGAGCTCAATATCCCTTCTAACGACATTGTTCTTTTGCTTGCATCCCTTCAGAATGTAAAGAACGGAAAACTCAACACTTCTGCTGTAGAAGCTTTCTACGTTCCAGCCGGAACAATTGTTCAGGTTTACGAAACAACACTTCACTATGCACCATGTAATGCTGTAAAGAACGGCGAAGTTTCTAAAGAAGGCTTCCGTGTTATCATTGTTCTGCCAAAGGACACAAACACAGAAAAGCCAAAGATTGACGAAAAGAATCTTAACGACAAGCTGCTTTGGGCCCGCAACAAGTGGCTCATTGCTCATCCAGATTCAAGCGAAGCAAAGGCCGGCGCTTTTGTTGGACTTTCTGGAGTGAATATCGATATAGCTAAGGCAAAGTAACTATTTTGTAGGGGCCCTTCGAGTGCCTCAGGGACCCCAAACAATCTAAATACAAAAACATTTATTAGGAGTAAAAAAAAATGATCAACAACAAACCAAAAATCAAGATCGGTATCGTAGCTGTTAGCCGCGACTGTTTCCCAGAGTCACTTGCTGTAAACCGCAGAAAGGCTCTTGTAGAAGCTTACACAAAGAAGTATGGCGCAGACGAAATTTACGAATGCCCAATCTGTATTGTAGAAAGCGAAATCCACATGTGTCAGGCATTGGAAGACATTAAGAAGGCAGGATGTAACGCACTTTGTGTATATCTTGGAAACTTCGGTCCAGAAATTTCTGAAACTTTGCTTGCTAAGCACTTTGACGGTCCAAAGATGTTCTGTGCTGCTGCAGAAGAAACATCTAAGAACGGCGGACTTATCCAGGGTCGTGGTGATGCTTACTGTGGTATGCTCAACGCTTCTTACAACCTCAAGCTCCGCAATATCAAGGCTTATATTCCAGAATATCCGGTAGGAACAGCTGAACAGTGTGCAGACATGATTCATGAATTTGCACCAATCGCAAAGGCTGTTTATGCTTTGAATCACCTTAAGATTATTTCTTTCGGACCTCGTCCACTCAACTTCCTTGCTTGTAACGCACCAATCAAACAGCTTTACAACCTCGGAGTAGAAATCGAAGAAAACTCAGAACTTGACTTGTTCGAATCATTCAACAAGCACGCTGG
>JAFZOJ010000041.1 GCA_017550685.1 Treponema sp.
ACTTGTTACTGCGGACGAAGCTTCTGCTTATCAGGTAGATGCAGTTGCACCTGCCGGTAAAGAAGGCAAAAAGAATTATACCGGCTGGATTGCTACATCAATGAAGCCGGTTACCAATGTTGTCGGAAACGTAAAGCTTTTTTCTAATCCAAGAAAGGGAACCTTCTCTATTTCTGTACTCAACGAAAAAGAAAAAGCTGTTCCTGTGCTTTCTACAGCAAATGAATATACTACAACCTCGTTCTATCTTAAGGCAGGACGTAAAATAGTTAAGCTTTGTGATGATTCCAGCGTTGTTTCTGCTGCCAAAAAGACTGAAAAAGGTCTTAAGGTTCGCTATTCGGTAGATAAAACTGCCGTTGTTATTATTGATTTTGAATGTTTCAGCTCAAAAGAAGGGGAGCCGGAAGATTCCATAAAGATTACTGCCGCAATTGTAAGTCAGTCCAAGAAGAAAAATGATTTTTCATTAAAGTTCATTATGGATACTGTTCTTGGAGAAACCGACAGACACCATTTTTATAATTCAGAAGGACTTCCTGTAAAGAATGAAGTTCTTTTCCATTCGATGGATCAGGAAAAATGGTTCTGTTCTAAAAACTCAAGAGCCAGTATGCAGGTTATCTTTAGCGGTGGAGAGTCTACTCCTGTAGAAAGCGTTGCTCTTGCAAACTTTTCAACCCTTGATACAAAAAAATGGGAAGCAGATATGACTACTTTCCGTTCTTTCGATACAGTTCTTTCTTACAACAACTCTGCAGCCGGCATTTACTGGCCTAAGATGGCTTTGCAGCCTCAGGAAGAAGGTCATTATGTTTTCTATATTTCTCTTGCTGCAGATGGAGAAGTACCTGGCGGTGCTGAATATCTTGTAAAAGAGGCTGCTGCACAGGCTGCACAAGAGGGGCAAGAAGAAGCTGCGGCCCAGACAAAGCCTGCCGTTCAAAAGCCGGAAGAAACTCCTGTTCAGAATATAGAAGCTGTCAAAGAAGATAAGCCTGCCAAGGAAGCAGTGCCTCCTAAGAAAGAGGAAAAGCCTGCACAGGAGGCAGTGCCTCCTAAGGATGAACCGGAACCGGTTCCTGCCGTACAGGAAAAGCCGGAAGAAAAAGCTGCACCAGAGCTTATTGGAGATGATAAGCTTTCTGTAGATTATATCCAGCAGCTTCTGGACAAAATTGACCAGCTCGAAGCCGGAGATCCTGACCTGAACAAGGCCGAAATAAATGCTCTTAATGCAGAGCTCGATGCCATTATAACAATTCTTAATTCACGGAATGGGGAATAAATGGCACAGGACGCGTTGACAATTGCATGGCGTTTCATGCGAAGAAGAAAGTTTGCAACCGCTATTAAGCTGCTCGAAGCAAGGCAGGAAATTTACGAGGATAATTTTGAATATTATGTAATCCTTGGAATTGCATGTCTTTATGTAGGCGACATCGGTTCTTCTTCGTCGTATTTTCAGCGTGCCAGAAAAATTAAGCTTACAGATACAAGACTCCTTTTGGGCCAGGCTGCCATTTTCCTGCGACGCGGTGACACAGACCGTGCGCTCCAGTATTACATGGAGGTTAAGGAATACGAAGCCGGCAATAAGGTTGCGCTTGATGCAATTGAATTTATAAGAACCCGCGGAGACTATGATACAATCTGCCGCTGGGTAGACACAGGACGCATAGAGCAGTTCTATCCTCCGCTTGGAGTGAACCCCGAAAAGGTTGCTGCCATTGCCTGTCCTCTGGCCTGCTTTGTTCTGGGCCTTATTCTTGTAATTATATTTTTCCCTCATAAAAACTACTACCGTGGAGAACGTCTGGATCTGACCGAGCTTTCCTTGAGCTCTGACGAAAAATCTAACGCACAGGAAAAAGATCTTTCGGGCCAGACCTACGGTTTTATCCTTAGCGACAAGCAGATTTCCAAAAGCTATCTTAATGCCATGGATTATTTTCAGTCGCACAGGGATAATGCCGCACAGGTAGAAATTAACCGCATCTTAAATTCCAATGCCGCTCTTTCAATTAAGAAAAAGGCACAGGTACTCATGGGCTATCTGGAAGAACCAACTTTTGATACACTTACAGATAATCCTTCTTACAGTGCGGTTCAATCAGAGCCTTCGCTTTATCTGGATGCCTGGGTAAGCTGGGGCGGAAAAATTACAAATGCCGTTGTTTATGAGGATGGTTCTTATTCCTGCCAGCTGCTTGTAGGCTACGAGTCCGGAGAAGTTGTAGAAGGAATAGTAACGGTGCGTTTTGCTTCGGAACCAAACATAACGCCGGATCAGCCGGTAAAAATACTTGGTAAAATAAGCACACAGGATGACAAAATCTACCTGCAGGGCCGTGCCATTTACCAGAGTATAAAGGGTGGGTTAAAATAAAACCCTGAAAAAACATGGGGTCCCTGAGTAAAGTGTGGGGTCCCTGAGTAAAGAGTGGGGTCCCTGAGCCTGTCGAAGGGCCTGAAAAATAGATTTTTTTGAAAAAAATTCACTTTTTTTTAAAAAAATCCCCAAAATTTTGTACAAAGTCCAATTTTTTTAGCCATATATATTATGTGGGAGGAAGGTGGCTGAATGTCAAATATTAGTTCAACTCCGATGGACACATCGGAAAAGATGAAGGCACTCGAGGCAGCCAGACTGCAGATAGAAAAGCAGTTTGGGCAGGGTGCTCTGATGAAGCTCGGCGACAAGGCAGATGCGACGGGAATTGATGTAATTCCTTCCGGCTCCATTCTGCTCGACGAGGCTCTTGGGATCGGCGGATATCCGCGCGGTCGTGTAATCGAAATGTACGGACCAGAAAGCTCTGGTAAGACAACTCTTGCGCTGCATGCAATTGCAGAGGCACAGAAGCTCGGCGGCGTTGCTGCGTTTGTGGATGCAGAACATGCGCTTGACCCAGTTTATGCAAAGAACCTTGGCGTAAACATAGATGAGCTGTGGGTGTCTCAGCCGGACACAGGAGAGCAGGCTCTTGAAATTACAGAGAACCTTGTTCGCAGTGGTGCGGTTGATATTGTTGTCGTAGACTCTGTAGCAGCCCTTACACCTGAAAAAGAAATCGAAGGTGAAATGGGTGATGCCGTAATGGGTATGCAGGCACGTCTTATGAGCCAGGCATTGCGCAAGCTTACCGCAGTAATCGGTAAATCAAACTGTATCGTAGTATTCATCAACCAGATCCGTATGAAGATTGGTGTAATGTTCGGTAATCCGGAAACAACAACCGGTGGACAGGCACTCAAGTTCTATTCTTCTGTTCGTCTGGAAATCCGCCGTATAGAAACAATTGATGGCAAGGGTGACGAAGATGCTCTTGGAAACAGAGTTCGCGTAAAGGTTGTAAAGAACAAGGTTGCGCCTCCGTTCCGCAAGTGCGAAATCGACATCTACTTTGGAAAAGGTATTTCCAAGTCTGCAAGCTTACTCGATTCTGCCGTTAAGCACGGAATTATCGACAAGCGCGGTGCCTGGTATACAATGGGCGAAGAAAAAATCGGTCAGGGTAAGGAAAATGCCGTTGCCTACATCGAAGGAAACGAACAGCTTGCCAAAGATATCGAAGCCAAGATTCGCGCCGAAGTTTTCCCGGGCCAGGTTTTTAAGGATAAGGAAGGCAATGTAATAGAAGCAAAGCCAGCTCCTGCACCTAAGACTGCACCGGAAGCAGCACAAGAGTAGCATGTTGCAGCTGGGGTCCCTGAGCCTGTCGAAGGGCCTTATTAAGGAAGTAATATGCAGAGAGTCCTTCTTGGATTAGGTTCAAATAAAAGTTTTCATGGCAAGGCGCCGCTCGAATTATTGCAGTGTGCCTGCCGTGAACTTGCCCAAATTCTGGACTCGCCGCGTTTTTCATCGGTGTACAAAACCAGAGCCATGTATGTTGAAAATCAGGACGATTTTTACAACATGGCAGCCTGTGGTTTTGTACCCGACAATCTTAACCCTCAGGAATTATTAAAACAAATCAATCAGATAGAAGCTCAATACGGCCGCGACCGTGACAACGAAATTCGTTTTGGCCCGCGTCCTCTTGATATAGACATAGAGCTGTTCGGCGACATCACAGTGGATACCCCGGAATTAACAATTCCTCATCCGCGCATGCACGAAAGAGCCTTTGTTCTTGTTCCAAGCCTTGAGATTTTAACCGATTCTGCCGATATACAAATAAGAGAAAAATATACTGCTTATTTGTCCTCTCTTGATTTACGGGACGGCAGCGGTGAAATTGAACAGGTGGCGGTTATGAGCGATACTTTGGAAATTAAAGAAAGAGAAGGTGCAGGTAAAACAGTTACTGCAACAGCAGAAGCAGAAAAAAAAGGACATGCATACCGGGCAGGGGAGTTTGAAGGTCCTCTTGATTTGCTCTGGTCCTTAATCCGCGAAAGTAAAGTAAACATTTACGATATTCCTATTGCTCAGATTACAGAACAGTATCTTGAATACCTTGATTATGCTGTTCAGACTGATCTTGGTGATCTTTCAGAATTTTACAGCTGGGCTGCCAAGCTCATTTATATTAAAAGCCGCATGCTTTTGCCTGTTGAATTTAATTATGATGATGACGAAGACGAAGATCC
This sequence comes from Treponema sp., assembly GCA_017550685.1. GTDB lineage: Bacteria > Spirochaetota > Spirochaetia > Treponematales > Treponemataceae > Treponema_D. Next base: position 4,600 of record JAFZOJ010000041.1, read on the forward strand.
ACGCCAGGAGCTTGTAGATAAACTTATCGAATATCAGAAATTTAAGAAGCTTTCATCTTTGCTCGAAGACCAGGAAGACCAGTCTGAATGGAACTTTGAACGCAAAAAGATTGAACGCGTTCTGCCATTTGAAGAAAGCGACGACATGTGGGAAGAAATAGACACCTGGGAGCTTTTGCAGCAGATGCAGAGTCTCTTTAAGTCTATGATGGGCCAGTACTCCAACGAAAAAATCCTGAACATGTACGAAGAAATCTCGGTAAACGAAAAAATTACCCTGATGAACGAACTCCTCGAAGACAAAAAAGAATGCATGTTCACCGACCTTTTGACCCGCAAGGGCAACGAAATGGACGTTATCTGCGCCTTTATGGCCATCCTCGAAGCCGTCAAGTTCAAAATGATCACCATCTTCCAGAACAAAATGTTCGGCGACATCAAGATTTGCGCCCGCGAAGACAACGCAGGCTATGTTCCGGATGAAGAAGAACTTACAAGTAACTAAACTTATTTATATGTATACATATAAATAATAGCTTCCGGTCACAAAACGGGTGTCAAAAGCGCGGCCTAGGCCGCTTGACGCTGTTTGTTGTAGTGGAACTATTAAATGCCGCTCTCGCAGCATCAACAAACAGAGTCATTTTGCCCCCCGTTTTGTTCCCTAGCGCTATTTTTCAATGTAATCTATTAAAAATAATCTTCCTATACTTTTTTCACAGTAATCTTTATATAAATATTTCTTCAATAAAAAAGCTAACATAAGTCTTGCTGTATATCAAAAATATGATATAATTCAGATATAATATTTATAGGAGTTTTGATATGCCGGCAATTAGAGCAAGCGCAGATTTGCGAAACAACTATTCTGAAATTTCTTCATATTGTCATAATACAAATCAACCGGTTTTTATCACTAAAAACGGACATGGTGATTTAGCTGTTATGAGCATTGCTCAATATGACCAGCTTCTTGAAAAAGTAAACCTCTACTCAAAACTCGCTGAAGGTCTTAAAGATATACAGGAAGGTCGTACCCAATCTTTTGATTCTGCAATGAAAGAAATAAGAAAAGATCTGGAGCTTTAATGTTTGAAATAATAATTGCAGAGCACGCAAAACAAGATATCAGAAACAATCTTACATATATCAAAAATACTCTTTGCAATCAAAAAGCAGCTTCCGACCTTGCCGACATGCTGGAAAAAGAAATAGGTTCTCTTTCACAATTCCCTTTCAGCGGCACACCAGTACCAGACCAGTTTTTAGCAGATTATGGTTTTCGTTTTCTTTTAATCAAAAACTACAAGGTATATTATATATCTGATAAAGATAAGAAACTTGTGCATATCGTAAGATTTTTACATGGCAGTAGGGACTATGAAAATATTATAAGAGAAGAAATATAATTTGGATTACAGTTTTATAAATCAGTAATCTAAATGTACATTGACAGTACGTTTTTTGCGTAGTAGTATTAAATGCAAATAAATAGTTTTGTAAAGAAAATAGAGTAAGTTTGGAAAGAAAAAACATGAATTGGAAATATGAAGAAGAGGTTGTCTGTTGTGAAGTCAGTGTGTATGAATATGTCATACAAAAAAAATGATACTGATATAAATTCATGTATAGAAAAAATTCAGAATATAAAAGCCTGGCTCGAAGAATTATGTATAGAAAATACAATTCCTATTTCTTCAAGGACAAATGCTTCAAAGCAGATGAAAAATACTTTGATGAACTGTCTTGAACATACAGGATATTTGAAATTTTCAAAGGAGTATGTATGAAAAAATACTGTCTATGTTTTCTTTTTCTTGTTGGGATTATTTCTTTAACATGGTGTACAGAAGAGTGTTATCACCCAGATTATGGTCTTGCTGAAATTGACTATGATGGAACATCTCCTGCTGTAAATCTCGAAAATTTTTGTAATAAAATGAAAAACAATATAGAAAAAAAAAGAATTAAAACACAGACATGCAAGAAATTATCAAATAGGGAAAAATACTTAATACAAGGATGTCTAAATAAATATGATTACATAAAAGACGAAGTTTATGATATAAGAATATTTTCGGAGTTTGACTCATCTGCTCTTTGGCTTTTTATAGAGATTACAAACAGTGGACTTATTGCTGAATACAAATGGTGTGGTTTTTATTTTTATTATTAAGTAATAAAACTTATAGAACAATGCAAGATTTGTTGCTTAAAATCGGAAATTTAAAAGAATGGTTATGTTTTAAACTCCTATGAAATCACCGAAATGCATAATGCAAAAAGCTCGTGCTTATGCATTAAAAAAGTATGTTAAATAATGAATTATCAAATATTGTAATATGAGGTTTATATGAAAAAACAAATCATCATTTTATTCTGTTTATCAGTTTTATCGTTTAATGTTTTTGCAGGGAAACCTGTAAGTAAAGAACCGTCACCACTTTCTGTGCTTGAATCAGAAGAAGAAAGACAATCCTGGTGTGAAAGCGATGGTTATGCACTTGTTAATGGCAATAATTTGCATTATTGGCTCTATAATTCTTATTTGTATCATGATGGAGATATTTCAGAGCTTGTTTTTGAAATTATCCCAAAGTGGTTTCAGAGTTTGGAATATTTTGTAGTGCCTGATTATGAGACAGTATCTCCTAATTCTAATTTGGCTGCGTCTGTAAAAGAGTTGATGTCTGATTTTGATAGTGATGTAAGTATTACTTTTATCAAAGGAAATAACAGTTATGATAATGTAATTGTCAACAGTTATGATAGTGATTCGAAGTTATATACTACATATATTTTTTCTGGCACCAAGGTAGATAGAGCAAAAATTTCTTCTTCTGAAGAAATCCCGAATACCACTGATTCAATTCCATCGTGGTATGAAGCTCCAGAATTAAAAGAATGGAGAGAGTATTTGGAAAAAACTCTTAAAGAAGAGATTAGAAATGATTATATAAAAATGATTGATGATACAATTGCTAATTGTAAAAAGAAGAATTATGTTTTAAATAAACATGACATTGCCGCTGCTGGATATGGTTTGAAAGCAAAATATGGTTCCAGAGTGCCTGACAATTTTAAGTTCGGTGGAAAAATGTCAGACAAGAAACTTGCAGAAACTATTAATAAAGTTGTCTTTTGATTGAAAGAACAAACTACTAACTAGTTTTTATAAAAAAAAATTCATACATGTTTTCTTTGTAAAAAAAATCGCTCCCGGTCACAAAACGATGGTCAAAAGCGCGCGATTTTTTTCAATTTAATTTATATAAAATTTATTTCCTCATATACGTTTTCGTTGTAAAAAAAATAGCGGAGGGAGGGGAACGGGTTTCAAAAACATTCTGGCGTGCGGCCGCAAGGCGGCCATGTATATAATTACAAGGCACGCCAGCATGTAGCAAGCGAGCTTGCGGTTTTGCAAACCCGTTGCCCGACCGGGAGCTATTTTTTTTATACATGAATTCATGTTTGACGGGAATATAATTTTTTACTATTATAGACATCAGGAAAATAATATGGATTTTAATAAAGAAACCGCGTTGTGCGAGACAATACTTTTTTTGGAAAGCGAACCTATCACTGCTAAGGTCCTTGCTAACAAGGCCCAGCTTGCAGATGACGTTGTAGAAAAATGTCTTGAAAATCTTAAAGAAAAATATACTGCCGAAGATTCCGGTATTGAGCTTGTAATGATTACAGGCGGCTGGTGTCTTGTGCCTAAGAAGGAATATTGGGCTGTGCTTAAGGAGCAGTATGGGTCTAAGAGGGAAGGGCGGCTTTCTAGGTCGGCGCTGGAGACTCTTTCTATTATTGCATATTCACAGCCGATTACTCGTGCCGAAATTGAAGCAATCCGTGGGGTTGGTGTAGACAATATGATCCGCCTGCTGCTTGAACGAAACTTGATTAAGGAAGTAGGAAAAAAAGAAGCACCAGGACGCCCGACACTTTTTGGAACTACAAAGGAATTCCTGCGTCTGTTCCAGCTTAATTCAATCAGTGAGCTGCCAAAGCTCGACGAAGACGACCAGGAGAGATTCGAACTTGCCCGCTAGTACAAACCAGGAATCAGAAAAGACACGTCTTCAGGCCTTTCTTGCACATTGTGGGGTTGCAAGCCGCCGTGCTTCAGAGCAGATTATTCTGGATGGGCGCGTAACTGTAAACGGAGCAGTTGTAACCGAGCTAGGAACAAAAGTAGGGCAGGAAGATAAGGTTTGTGTAGACGGCAAGCCGGTTCATCTGGAAAACCGCAAATGCTATGTACTTTTAAATAAGCCCGCAGGCTTTGTATGCTCTGCCAGCGACGAAAAAGGCCGTCAGGTGGCTGCAGACTTGTTGCGCGACAGCTACAAGGAACGCCTTTACAACGTAGGCCGCCTGGACATGTACAGCAAAGGCATGATTTTATTCACAAACGACGGAGATTTTGCCGCCAAGCTCAGTCATCCTTCAAGCCAGATAGAAAAAGAATACATTGTAGAAACAAGCCAGGATGTCCCGGAAGATTTCCCAGCAAGATTTGAAAAAGGAATCCGCGTAGAAAATACTTTCTATAAATGTGTGCGCTGCCGCATCTTAAAACCACGCAAGGTAAGCATCACTCTCATAGAAGGTAAAAACCGTGAAATCCGCACTGTGCTCGAAAGCCAGGGAATTGGAACACGCTCACTTGTAAGAGTACGCATTGGCAATGTAAATCTTGATGACCTGCGCCCTGGGGAACATAGAGATTTGACACCTGCTGAAGTGAAAGGGCTTTTGGAACTGGCGGTTAGTCGATAAATCTGTGGTTGTATGTTAGATTTCCAAAAAGATTTTGATCATTTCACACAAAGCATACGCGCAAATAATTCTGAATCAGAAATCAGAAAAGAATATCGTACTCTTTTAAAAAAGTATCACCCGGATTTAGCTGAAAAAGATAGACAGTCAGATTATCAGGAATGCATTTTAAAAATTGTTTCTGAATACGAAAAATATACAGCTTCTGAAATCCCCTCTTTCGAAGAACAAGATAATACTATCTACATAAAGCTTATGGAAGTTGCCCGAAATGAGTATACAGAATATAAAAAGAATGCCGTGAAAAATCACTGGCCCATTAATAAGGAACAGCGTAATCATCTAAAAAATGCAGTAAAATGTTATGAAAAGATTATTAAAGAATGTAAGAAACCAGAATTAGTAAAGGCTGCAAAAAATCAACTTGAATGGATTCAACCTTTGTATGATATACAGAATAAAGAACTATAAGATTTTTTTTTGTTTTGTTAAAGATTTTTATGGCGGGTTTGATGCTTGTTATTTTTTTTATCTTGACAAATATTCACTTTAGTTCATATAATAAATTGTGTGGAATGTAGAATCATCCAAAGAATATGATGCTTGGTTTTTGACTTTAGATGAGGAAAGTAAAGAAGCCGTATTGCAGAGAGTACTTTTACTTAAGCAATTTGGCCCAAATCTTCCTCGTCCATATGCTGATATTCTTCATGGTTCAAAAAAACTTAAGAATCTAAAAGAGCTCAGAAATCAAACTCAGCAACATATTTTGAGGGTTTCCTATTATTTTGATTCCGAAAGAAAAGCATTCTTGCTAACAGGCGGAGATAAGAAAGGAAAAGATCAGGATAAGTTTTACAAGGATTTGATAGCTGAATCCGAAGTAATAGTAGAAAGGCATGAGAAGGAATTAGAAAATGAAAGACGCAATAAAAATGATGGAAAGTAATATGTCTCCGGAATCTGTTCGTCGTGCTCATATAAAAGCAGAGCAGGATATAATGACTATTCGCCTTGCGCAACTCCGAGAAGAACAGAATATTAAACAGTCTGAAATGGCAAATTTTACTCAGTCATCAGTTTCAAAAATTGAGAAAAGAAAAGATATAAAAATCTCGACACTAATAGATTATCTTGATAGTCTTGGAATGGGATTGGAAATAATAACTTACCCAAAAATGGCTGTTTCTAAAAAAAATGAAAGAGTTTTATTAAAGGTATAATTATTGCCAGCTGGGGTTCCGTTTTACAGCTAATTGCTAAAAACTATTTATATCTGCCTTTTATTTGACAAATCTAAAAAAATCGTATTATAATTTTACTGTGAAAAATTTAATCAAGAGCTACAGAGAACGATATTTCATTTCAAGAGCCGACCTTGCAAATGCTGCTGAAACTAACCGCCTGCATATTCTTATTGTAAGTCCACTTCTTTTCATTTTTGGTTTAGGCGACTTAATTTTTCTTTTGACATACCATTACAAAAATCTGGGGGACTATATTGTTTCCTTTATTTATTTTGGTATCTTTACTCTGTTCAGCCTGATAGCTTTTTTATGTTCTCAATGGTCCCAAAAGATTGTTCGCGAAAAAGCATATATTTGTAAAACCATTCCGTTCTATATGCTTTTTGCAACAGCAATTGCTGCAGGAGTTTATAATTTTTACATTCTGGGACAACCGTTCAATGGTGTTTTGACCTACTGTCTTACAGGTTTTGTTGCCCTGCTGGCTTTTTCGTTTTCACCTTTTTACTATTCGCTGTTTTTGACTATAGGCTTTTGTTTTCTGGCAAAAGGTGTTTATTTGAATTTTGGCCTTACCGGCCTTCTGGATACAATCATTGCTGTAATGCTCATGTTCTGTTTTGCTTTGTACAAGCGCAGAATTGAAAAGAAATACATAATGCTTCTTAAAAAGCAGAAGAAAAGTCTGGAAGCCAAAACCTTTGGTAACTTTACTCTGCTTTACGAAAATACTGTTGTAAAATTTTCAAGATCTAAATCGCCGGAGCTTCTGGCTTATCTTATCTACAAAAACGGAAGCTCAGTTCAGACCAAGGAGCTGCTTTCGGTACTCTATGGCGACCATGCCGATTCTGCCCGCTACGGTGCAAGCCTGCGCAATCTTATTGTTGATGTAAGGCACACCCTTGCCGAGCTTGAAATCCAAAAGTTCTTTATTGCAGAATACAACAACTTCCGAATCAACCCCGAAGTTATCCGCTGCGACTATTACGATTTCCTGGACGGCGACCCCGAAGCCATCAAAAAGTTTGCCGGCGAGTTCATGTCCCAATACAGCTGGGCCGAACAAACCACCGGCTTTCTGGAAATGAAGGCCAGCGGCCGCTAAAGCATTTATTACTTCTGTTTAATATCGGTCATTACAACATCACCATCTGCAAAGTGGAATATGGTGGTGTACCAGGCTCCTGCAGGAATTTTTCCTAACATACTGTTTGTATAAGTTCCATCACCTGTTGACTTGTAAGTCGGGTTATAGTTTGAATCATATTCACATGTAATTTGTCCGATTAGCGCAAGACCTGTTTCTGTACCTCTGTTTTCCCAGATAGTACAGGCATTTTTATCATCTTTAGTTTCAGTAAGCTTGTCTTTACAATACATAGTGTGTGCAAGAACAGGTCTGTCACTAAATACCTGAATTCCATTCATAGCTTCCATACAGTTTTTTGAAATACAGGTTTCTTCTGTAGGACCACAATAAACATATTTTATATTATAAAAACCTTTACCCAGAATAGAGTCGGTCTCATTAAAGCCATAGAATGCAATGATTCTTGCCCATGGATATGGGGTTTCATTCTGGAAGCTGTGCATAAATGAAGCAGTAGCCTGACTTGACTGAGATACAGTAATATTATTTCCATATTGATTAGTGTGACATAAACTGTAGCCGTCTCCCACCCAGTTATCTCCTTGAAGGTTATCTGAATGAAGAAACTGTAACTCGGCATGGATTGAAGGGATTTCTTTATTGTTTTTTGTAATAATTTTAATTTCCGGGTGTTCCTCGGTATCAGGTTGAATTGTATAAGTACTGCACCATGCAGGACTTCCTATAGGAGTTCCATCAGGACCAAACGTAGGTTCAAAAGAGTGGTTTATTGTTATAGGAAGTTCTCCAATAATGTTGTTTATAAATGGACGGGTTAATACTGTTGAGTTGTTATTCTTATCTTTTACTACAAAAGAAATTGAATAAAAGCCTCCCCGTAAATTTCCATATGGGATTAATAATTGTGAATCATAATTAGGAAAACCTTCTGGGGTAAATTTATAAGTATTTGCAAAACCGGAATACTGTGTTTCTAGTTCATTGTGTGTGTAAGAAGGAACAAAGTTTATATTATTACCCGGATTAGGAATAATATAATAAGTGATTGTTGCTTTGTTATTACTATCGAGTATCAGTGAAGGTTCTTCTCCTTCGTTAATAACACCATCATTTGGTGACCAAATACTATAGCATCCAGGCAGATAGAAAACATCTGTATTATTATTTATTATTGGTGGTGTCAGGTCTTGTGTTAATATAAGATTTTTAGAAGCTGTTGTTTGATTATTTAAATAAAAACTGATCCCTGGTTCTTCATTTGGTTCAATTAATTCACCAGGAAATGGAACCGGCATATATTTTTTGTTGCTTTTTTTGTCATAAGCACTTATAAACAGAAAGTACCTGTTAGGAGATTTAAGCAAGAATTCCGGTTTTCTGGATTGTATAATACCCCCTCTCGAAGGTTTTATGGATTCTTCCGAAACCTCATATGGTAAAGCATAAAAGGTGTAACTTATATTTTCATTATTCAAAGCACCTTCTGCCTTATAATCATCTATTGTTATCTGATAACTTCCGGCATTTGTTAAAGGTTCTGCAATTATCTTTATTGTGTTTTTAATGTATGGGCTATCTGTCGGTCCATATGATTCATCTTCTGAAGTTGATGCATTAGGGGTTGCATATGGAAAAACTATTGTTGCGTTATTATGGTCAATTTCAGCGACTTTTTGGGCTATAGCTTCTTCATTGTCATTTGCATCTCTCCAATTACTTATTGAAGTCTTTCCATAACTTTGGCTTCTTGGAGAAGGGAAGTCGCCTATGGTAGTTGTCATATAGATTTTAAGGTTGAAATGAGGCAATTGATCAGGCGAGTTTACAGTATAATTATAAGCATTTAATGCAGATATGATACCTGGCCCAAATTCAACTTTTGATATTGAAACAGATTCAAATGATTCTTCATCATTTGGGTAAGAAAATTCATATATATATCTGCAATAGTTACAGTGTTGAAAATATTGCTGTTCTGTGATATGGCATAAAGAAAGTAATAAATCAATGTTACTGATTTTTAGATCAAAACCAACTCCAATACTTTCTTCAATTTCAGCTCTTGGATCCATGCGTTTAATTAATTGTTTTTCGTTTCCAATAGAATCACGGCAATTTAATTTAATGAAAACCATTTTGGTTACATCACGGGTGAATATATATTTACCTTCCGAGTTCTTTGTAATTTTTGTATTAATGTCTTCTTCAGAGTATCCCCAGTATGCATCAATACTATATGGAGATGAATATTCTTTGCTTTCTGTAGAATAGTAAATGTCTTTAATGTCACGATTTAAGGTAAGCTCTACTTTCTGTTTATCACCATCTACTATAGGTATTGCATTAAGCCAGTCGTCTCTTGTATTTGGAAAGCCTCCTATTTCCTGTTGGAATTTGATACTTCCTGCATCAATGGTTATGTCTTTTAATACATAAATCTTTGTTGATTTTGTACTGTGGTTGTCTGAATTATCCTCTGCAAAAAATTCCAGTTCAATAATTCCGTCATAAATTGTGTTAATTGTATAGGTTGCCGCATATTTTCCGGTTTTTTCATAAATGGAACATTTTTCATGTACTTCGGAAGGTGTGCCGTCTGCTTCTGAACCATCTGGAAGATTAAGAACCTTTTCCTTTACAAGAAAACCTCTTACTCCGGAACCTTCATCAGAAGCTTCTGCTTCAATATAAACGGTATTCCTTATATGATATAAATTAAAATCTGAATCACTCCAGTTAGCCGGTTCTTTCTTTTGAATTTCTTGTGCTTTGTCTGAATTAAAATAAAGAACTGCAGAAGATAAAACAGGTAGTTTTGTATCTCGTGTCTGATTTATACGGTATTTGTACTGGAAAGTACCGGAACCTGTGTTTCCTTCTTCGTCCGCAAGTTCTGAAAGATCAATCTTAATGATAATATCTTTTGTTTCTGCATTTCCATCTGTGTTAAGAAGTTTTTTTATTTTATTGGTAGGAATACAGATTGTTTTTTTATCAGAAGAAAGATAGGGTTTTTCAAAATAATCTGTAAGGCTTTTTCCGTTTGAATCTGTAATTACAGGAGAAAAATATTCAATACTCTTGATTGCTGTATTAAGCGCAATTTCAATTGTAGTATCCTGTTCAACACCGCTTTCTTTGTATTCTGGTTTACATTCATCTTTTACAACATTTGGAATAGCGGCACAGTCCGGCAGAATAAGGATATCATCTGCTTCTTTTATAACTTTGATGGAAACCTTGTAGATGCCGCGCTGGTCATCATGGTCTACAATTTCAAATTGTACGCAGTCGTTACGGCTTTTTTCTGTGTTTGACTGGCTTACGGCTTTAAGGCCTTTGAAAATATATAAATCCTTTTTAAGATTGTACTGTACTGTAATAGAAATGTTTATCTTGCACTGCTTGTCACCACTGGAAAGAAAAGATCCCATGGTTGTATCCTGCGAAACAACAATTGTAACGGACTTGGCGTTTGCCTGTTCAATGGTGCGGTCGAGTTCTTCGCGTATGTTGCTGCCATTCATAAAGTTTTCACAGGAAGTTAAAAGGAATAATAAAGCTCCTGCCAGTATAAAGAGTGATTTTTTAGACATTGAGTCCTCCGAATGATTCAAAAAAAATTGTAAAAACTTAATAACTTTTTTAACTGGGTGTTTTTTACTTTTTTAAATCACAGTTTTTTTTAATAACTGTAAAAACTTTTTTAAATAACTCTCTCTCTACTCTCTCCAGATTGACATATTTACAGGTTTATACCGAACGCACGGTAAAAGCAAATGCTCATTGCAACAGAGAAATTGTCTGTATTACAAGCATCACCACAAGTATTGTCAACAGTAGTATTTTCCTAAACTCCATAGTTTAGGTAAATTATATAAAGGTAAGAGCACACTATGAGCACAAAAAATCAAAAAAAGCCGCACGGAATCAGCACAAAGTTTATAATTATGCTATAATGAGGCTCTGGAGGAATAAAAAATGATTATTGCAATTGACGGACCGGCCGGAACGGGTAAAAGTACTATTGCCAAGATGCTGGCAGACAGACATGACATTACTTTTTTGAACAGCGGGGGTTTTTACCGCACTTTGACTCTTGCGGTGCTGGATGCGGGCATTGATTATTCCGACGAAGCTGCAACCCTGGATTTTTGCCGCAAGCAGAAGATTGAATATACAAAAGAAGGTCACTTTATCTTAAACGGTACAGACGTTACTGCACACCTTCACGACGACCGCGTAACAAATAATGCTTCGCAGGTGAGTGCAATCGTAGAAATCCGCCACCTTGTAAATGACCTTATGCGCCAGATTACAAAATCTCTGAACATTGTATGCGAAGGCCGAGATATGACAACCGTTGTATTCCCTGATGCCGAAGTTAAAGTTTACCTGGATGCCAGCGCCCAGGTTCGTGCACAGCGCCGTTTTGACCAGGGTGTAAGCGATATGACCCTTGAACAGATTAAAGAATCCATTGAAAAACGCGACGAAATGGACAAAAACAAAAAAGAGGGCTCTTTGAAAATAGCTCCCGACGCACTTTATATAGATACTTCTAACTTGACGATTGAAGAAGTTTGTGCGATAATAGAAAGACAAATTTCATAATTAAAAGGTTATACAATGGAAGAAATGGAAGTGGAAAAGGAAGAAGCCCAGAACTCCAAGGGTGACTTTCAGACACAATTAGAGGAGTCCCTGAAAGAATTCAATGCACCACAGGCTGGTCAGCTGGTAGAAGGTATCGTAGTACAGATTACCAACGACTATGTTTATGTAGACATTGGAGACAAATCAGAGGGTTTAATCCCTGTAGAGGAGTTCGCAGACGATCTGCCGAAAGAAGGGGATAAGGTTCAGGCGTTGTTGACAGGTCACAATTCAAGTGGTCCTGTGCTTTCTAAGAAAAAGGCTGATTCAAAGCGTTATTTAAAAGAGATTCAGCAGGCTTACAAGGATAAGACTCC
>JAFZOJ010000042.1 GCA_017550685.1 Treponema sp.
GCAATCAGAGCAGCATACTTCTCAACAATCTTAAATCGCATCATTTCCTGCTTTGCACTAAGCTCTTCGCCAACCTTAAAGCTGTTAGGAAGCAATGCAATCTTTGCAATACGTTCGCATGGGCGGAAACCGTTTGCAGGACTGTCTTTTGTATTTACTTCTTTGTAGATCAAATCTTTAATCTGTTCTGTCTGCAAAAGTGTTTCGTAATCTGTAAAGTCCAGACCGTTGTCCTGAGCATACTGAATTACTGCTTCTTTTGCCGGTACGATGAGTGATGCAAGAATCTTCTGATCCTGACCAAGAACAATTGCGCTTTCGATGAATGGACTTGTACAAAGCTCGCTTTCGATAACTGCAGGTTCAATGTTTTCTCCGTCAGAAAGAACGATTGTATCCTTTGCACGACCTGTAATCTTAATTTCGTGGTCGTATGTAAGTGCACCAATATCACCTGTATTAAAGAAGCCGTCCTTATCAATAACCTTTTCTGTAAGGTCAGGTCTCTTGTAATAACCCTTCATAACCTGTGAACCCTTGGCAAGGATAATTCCCTTCTGTCCAGGTCCAACTTCTACAGGCTTTCCGTTTTCATCAGTTACGATAACACCATGTTCTTCCTTTACAACCTTTACTTCAAAAGTAGGGAAGATAACTCCTACACAACCAGGGCGTGGAGTTTTGTGATAACGGAAGCTGATTACAGGTGCTGTTTCTGTAAGTCCGTAACCTTCGAGCAGGTTCAAGCCTACTGAATGATAGAAGTTTTCTGTTGTGCGCTGTAAAGAACCACCGCCGGAAATTGCAATCTTAAGGCGTCCGCCAAATTTTGCCTGAATCTTTTTGAATACAAGTGCGTTACCAAGCTTATAAAGCGGCCAGAGCAGAATCATCGGAATAATTCCTCTGCAGAAGTCTAAGAAGCGGCTGCGTTTTGTAAAGCGGCATACATAACCTTTTACATAATTTTTGCTGTTGTTGTATTTGTCGCCAACCTTTACAAAGAAATTGAAAATCTTGTACTTGGCACCGCCGGTCTTTTTCATTGCCTTGTGAACTCCGGATGCAAGTGCCTCCCAAAGACGTGGAACACCGCACATCCAGTGTGGTCTGATTTCTGCCATATCTGCAAGGAGCATAGAAGGAACCGGTTTAGAATATGCAATTCCGTTTACAAAATAAATTGCAACATACTGAATCAATCGTTCAAAAACGTGCCATACCGGAAGAACGCTGAGCCACCAGTCACCAGGGTGTGCAGGCAAAAACGGCTGAAGTACTGCAAGCTGGCTAATGTAGTTATTATGTGTAAGCATTACACCTTTAGGAGTTCCTGTTGTTCCGGAAGTAAAGATGATTGTTGCTGTATCTTCGCCTTCAATTGCGTTCATAGACGCTTCGATAATATTTGTCCATTTGCTGCTGTCTGCCTGGAAAGCAGCTGTACCTTCTTTAAGAAGATCATCAAAATAAAGTACTTCAAAAGGGCAGTTTTCAGGAAGCTGTTCCGGTTTGTCAAAAAGAACTGCCTTTTTAAGCTTTGGAGTGTCAGCAGGTTTTTCCAGTACCTTTTCCAGCTGACGGATATTTTCAAAAAATCCCATTTCACAGTCAGCAAAGTCAATAATAAAGCGGATTTCGTTACCCATAGAATCGCAGCCGCGAGGAACATCGGCACCACCCAAAGACTGGATTGCAAGGTCTGTAATAAGCCATTCACGGCGGTTATCAGAAATAAGGGCAACATTTGAACCCTTTTTTACACCGTGATTGCTCAGTGCAACTGCAAAGCTAAGCATTTCGTTATAAAACTTTGAATAGTTTGAGTATGCAAATTTACCGTTTGCATCTTTGTAAGCCTGCAGTTCAATTGTCGGATATGCTTCTGCACGCTTTTTAATAAGCAGCGGAAGATTCTTTGGAATAGTCTTGTCAACTGTAAAATGAATCATAGATTGCCTCCTGTGGCACGTTATCGATAATTTTATTATGACAAAATAACAAAAAATGTCAAGATGTAATGGCGGTTAAATCTCTTGAAATAACGCAAATTTAATGATATTTTTAATATCTATTCTATATATCAGGAGTTTTTTTATGAAAAAAATTATAATTGCTGTTGCAGCTGTTGCTTTGCTTGCACTTACAGGCTGCTCAAAGTCAAAAGTTGTAATTAATGGAAAGGCTGACCTTGAAGGTAAAAAAATTGGTGTTCAGGCCGGAACAACCGGAGAATGGTTTGTTCAGGATAATATTCCGGGAGCACAGATTGCTTCTTTCAAAAGCGGTATTGATGCTGCTTTGGACCTTAAGAATGGTGCCATTGACTGTGTTGTTCTTGATGAACTTCCAGCTCAGGAAATTGTAAAGCGCAATCCTTCTCTTAAGATTGTTCGCGATCCATTCTTTGCAGAAAACAAGGAAGAATATGCTATTGCAGTTAAGAAGGGTAATTCAGCTCTGCTTGCAAATATCAACGATACAATCAATAACATGAAAAAGAACGGCGACTATGAAAAGCTCGTAAATGCATTCATGCCTGCCGATGGAAATATTCAGATTCCTGCATCCGAAGCTACAAGCGGTGAAAAGGTAATTCTTGGTACTAACGCTGCTTTCCCTCCATTTGAATATGTTGAAGGAAAGAACATTGTTGGTTTTGATATCACAATGGGTGAAAAAATTGCCAAGACGGCAGGCCGCAAGCTCGAAGTTATGGATATGGCATTTGACAGCTTGATTCCTGCTCTCCAGGCCGGAACAATTGACTTTATTGCTGCCGGTATGTCAGTAACCGAAGAACGCAAAAAGAACGTAGACTTCTCTGTTCCATACTTTGCATCAGAACAGGTTATTATAGTTAGAAAATAGGTCTTGTCATTGTCGGGCTTGACCTGTGAGTTTTGCTTTGCAAAACTCAGTAAGCTCTGCGACACAATCTCTTATACATATGAGTTTTTTTGCAAATTTAGGCCGTTCAATCTATGACACAATGATTGCCGGCGAAAGTTATGTTTTGATTCTCCAGGGTTTAGGGGTAACGCTCCTTATTGCAATCTGCGCTATCCTTATCGGAACTGTTTTGGGTTGCATCTTTGCGCTCATGAAAATTTCCGACAGCAAAATCCTGAGGGGAATTGCAAATACATATACTACAGTCCTTCGCGGTATTCCTCTTGCAACCCAGCTTATGATTTTCTACTTTGTTGTTTTTGCTCCTTTGCGTCTTCCAAAGCTGCTGGTTGCAATCATATCCTATGGACTTAATTCCGGGGCCTATTGTACAGAAATTTTCCGTGCCGGTATTCAGGGTGTCGACAAAGGACAAACCGAAGCCGGACGTTCTCTTGGCCTTAGCAAGTGGCAGACACTTTTTAAGATTGTTCTGCCGCAGGCTGTAAAGGCTTGTCTCCCGACTTATACAAGTGAGTTCATCGTACTCATTAAGGAAACTTCTGTTGCTTCTTTTATTGCCGTACGCGATATGACAAAAGCCGGTGATATGATCCGTAATGCAACTTATAATGCATGGATTCCGCTGCTTACCTGTGCAATCATTTATCTTATTCTGACAGTTGGACTTACCAAGCTGTTTGGTTTACTCGAAAAAAGGATGGCCCGAAGTGACAGATAACGTTTTAATCGAAGTTAAGAATCTCAAAATAAGCTTTGGCAACCTTCATGTAATTAAGGATTTATCTACCACAATCAAAAAGGGAGAAAAGATTGTAGTAATTGGTCCTTCTGGTTCGGGTAAATCTACCTTCCTGCGCTGTCTTAACAGACTGGAAACCCCGGACGCAGGTACAATCCTTTTTGAAGGCAACGACATGACCAATCCCGAAACAAACCTGGACGCCTGCCGCCAGAAAATGGGAATGGTTTTTCAGCATTTTAATCTGTTTCCTCATCTTACAGTAATGGAAAATATTACGCTTGCTCCGGTTCAGCTGGGACTTAAAACTCCGGAAGAAGCTCAGGCCGAAGCATTAAAGCTTCTGGAACGCATCGGGCTCCCTGAAAAAGCAGATGTATATCCTTCTACCTTGAGCGGCGGTCAAAAGCAGCGTATTGCAATTGTTCGTTCCCTTGCCATGCACCCTGATGTAATGCTCTTTGATGAACCAACCTCTGCGCTTGACCCTGAAATGGTAGGCGAAGTTCTTGAAGTAATGAAGGACCTTGCCCACGAAGGCATGACCATGGTTGTAGTAACTCACGAAATGGGTTTTGCCCGCGAGGTTGCAGACCGCGTTATGTTTATGGACGCCGGCTACATAGAAGAAGAAGGCACACCCGAACAGATTTTCCAGCACCCACAGTGCGAGAGACTTCAGCAATTTTTGAAGTCTGTTTTGTAGTGGATTGCCACGCTTCGCTCGCAATGACGCGGGGTCCCTGAGCCTGTCGAAGGGCCGTATAAAAATTTACTTTCCTTTCCGTAACTTTATTATTATCTTTATAGTTATATAATTAGGTTGACAAAAACATAAAAAAAACTGTATTATCGTAATAGTACAATAATACACAAAAAACGGTTAGGCCGGCAAAGGCCTTACATAGGAGATATTATGTCAGTTATTACTCTGGAAAATGTCCGCAAGACATATCCGCTTGGAAAACAGCGTGTTGAAGCCGTAAAAGGAGTCAGCTTTAGCATCGAAAAGGGCGAGTTTGCCGCAATTTCAGGACCTTCTGGTTCGGGTAAATCTACAATCCTTAACATGGTTGGACTTATCGATTTGCCTACTTCTGGTAAAATCATCATAGACGGAATTGATGTTTACGACGGTTTTAATCTTGAAAACACAGAGCTTGATGCAGGCCGCCTGAACAACTATAACGAAAAGAAAAACAAGAAAATCAAAAACACTATTCCAAAGAAGCTGGACCGCAGAATTACAGGTATGCGCCGTTCACATCTGGGCTTTATTTTCCAGACCTTTAACCTTATTCCGGTTTTGAACGTTTACGAAAATATTGAATTCCCTCTGCTTCTTGAATCAAAGGATAAAAATCTTGCCTGTCCTGTAGATTCCTTCAGCAAAAAAGAAAAGGACGAATGGATTCACTTCCTTATGGAAAAGACAGGTCTTACAGACTGGGAAAAACACAAGCCTAGCGAGCTCAGTGGTGGTCAGCGCCAGCGTGTTGCCATTGCACGTGCCCTTGTTACAAAGGCACCTGTAATCCTTGCCGATGAACCGACTGCCAACCTGGACTCAGTTAACTCTGCACAGATTCTTTCCCTTATGAAGGATTTGAACAGAGACCCTGATCTTCAGACAACCTTTATTTTTTCTACACACGATTCGCGCATCGTAGATATGTGTGATCACGTAGTTCATATTTTTGACGGTAACATTAAAGAAGACGAGCACAAGAACGGCTCTGATGTATACAACGTGGAGTCTAAGTAATGAGAGAGATATTTAAGCTTGCATTGCGCAACCTTAAGGAGCATAAGTCCAAGACTATAATCATAGCCTGCTTTCTTATGTTTGGTGTAGCAATCGTAATTTTGGGCAACTCTTTTCTTGAATCCGTTAACCGCGGACTTGAAAAAGATTTTCGTGCAAATTACACCGGCGATATTGCAATTGGTAAAAATCCGGAAAAGGGTGTTATCAACGATATCTTTGGTGTAAATTCTACTAATATAACAACCGAGCTTCCTCAGCTGCCGGCTATTCCGGAACTGGACAAGGTTATGGAAATAGTTAATTCTACCGACGGAATCAAAAGCCAGACAAAACTTATTTCGGCTCAGATTCTGGTTGCCTACGGTGTAGAAATGGATTTGTCTGATCTTGTAGACCGCGATGATCTTGGTTTTGATGACATGCCAATTTCAATGCTTTTTGCAGGGGAAAATGATTCTTATTGGGATACATTTACCGGAGTAAACTTTGTAGAAGGAACTTATCCTGCTCCGGGCACAAACGAAATCATGGTAGATACCCGTGTTAAAAAAGCATACGAATCTTTGTATTCACGTCCGCTTAATATCGGGGACACAGTACTTTGTGCAGGTGCCAGCTCAAGCAACATTCTTAGAGAAGCAAAGGTTGTAGGTGTGTTTAATCCGCCTAACGAAAACTCTGCAATGTTCCAGATTGTTTACTGTAATCCGGATTTTGCCAGAGCTTTTGCAGATCTGACCTATGCATCTAATTTTGAAAATCAGATTCCTGATACAATCGATCTTTCAATTGCAGAGCTTGACGAAGATGATATGTTCTCTTCTTTTGATGATGATCTGTTTGCAATTGATGATACTTCCATGGACTTCCTTGGCGGCGGAATTGATGACTTTGATTCAATCCTTGGTGATACCACTCTGCGTGACCAGCTCAACAAGACTGATGAGGGAGCCTGGCATTATATTTTGATGAAGGCAAAAAATCCGCTTCAGACAAATGCAATCATTGCAGAGCTTAATCAAAAGTTTAAGGAAGCAGGACTCGACGTTTATGCCATGGACTGGAAGGCAGCTGCCTATTCATATTCCGGTTCTGTAGAAGGTATAGGACTCGTATTCAATATCCTCATCATAATCCTGGCAATTGTAGTTTTCATTATCATCATGAATACAATGATTGTTTCTGTAATCGAACGCACCGGAGAAATAGGAACCATGCGCGCTATTGGTGCAGAGCGAAAATTTGTACGCCGTCTGTTCTTTAGCGAAACCTTCTTCCTTACTTCAATTTCTTCGCTTGCAGGTGTGATTTTGTCTTTTATCATAATGGCAATTTTCAACTCGCTTAATATTACCATTACAAACAGCATTGCAAAAATGATTCTGGGTGGCGGTCTTTTGCGCTTTAGCCCAACAGTTGGAATTATCCTGTGTACAATCATTATTGCGGTTGGCGGAAGTGTGCTGAGTAATCTTTATCCGGTTTCTTCTGCACTCAAGATTACACCGCTCAAAGCATTAAATCACGGAGGCGACTAATGAAAAGTTCTATTAATTTTTCGCTTAAAAATCTTACAAGACAAAAAAGACGTAATTCAGTCTTAGTTGCCGCAATTGCTTTTGGATTTTTTGTAGTAACTGCAATAGACGGACTTACAACAGGAATGGTCCACAATCTTGAAAATCAGATTACACAGCTGGTTGGTGGTAACGTAGTTGCCGAAGGTCTGGAATGGCTTCCTCCTGAAACAGCAGACGGCAAGGCAAAGATTGTAAATATTGTACGCGACAGAAACTACATCAAAGATGTAATTGAAGAATGTAACATCAAATATGATTATTATTCCTGCTTTACAATGTCCGGCGGACAGATAATCTTTAACGGTAAAAAGGCCATGGTTCAGGTTTATGGACGAGACCTGGAAGAAAAGCAGCTTGTTCAGTCAATGCAGCTTGAAAGCGGATCAATAGATTCCTCAATTCCAAACGGTCTTATTGTAAGCGATAAAACTGCCAAAACAATGAACCTGCAGGTAGGTGATGATGTAATTTATTCTACTACTACAGTTTATGGCCAGAACACAGTTGCAGATATGAAGATTATTGGAATTATGAAATCCAACAGCTTTATTAATACAATGCAGTCTTACTGTGACATTGAAGATTTGAACAGAATTGTAGAGATGCCGGAAGGAAGCTACTCTATGTTCTCAATCTATCTGCGCGATAATGACAAGCAGACCAAGGCAGCTATGGCAATCGAAGCAAGAATCCGTCAGGATGAACAGACTAATCCGGACATTCATGTTACAAGCCGCGCCCTTGCAATGCAGACAAACCCAACCAATATTGGTAAAGGTATTGAAAAACAGGTAGATGTACGCAAGAGCGAGAACGAATGGCAGGGTACAAAATATGCCGTTGAAACCTTGTACGACGAAATTCCGCAGATTAAAACTGTAATGAATATTGTTCACATTGTTGCAACCGTAATTCTTCTTGTGATTCTGCTTATCGTAATGATTGGTGTTTCTAATACTTACCGTATGGTTTTGTACGAACGCATCCGCGAAATTGGAACCATGCGTGCTTTGGGAATGACCGGCCTTGATACAAGAAAAGTATTTACCGGCGAAGCAGTTATTCTTTGTGTTATCGGTGCCATTATAGGTCTTGTTCTTGCAATGATTGCAATGGCAATAATTCACTGTATTCCAATCAGCAACGAGGCTTTGTCTCTTTTCCTGAATAAAGGACATTTCTCGTTCACAGTTTCGGTTGGAACAGTTATACTTCAATATGTTCTTTTGATTGTGCTTACCTCATGGGCCGTACGTGGCAGCGCCAAAAAAGCCGCCCAGCTCAGCCCGGCCGAAGCATTAAGAACAATAAAATAATGTGGTGGTTGAGCCTGTCGAAACCACCCGACAAAGGAGATTTTTATGAAAAAAATAATTACAACTTTGTGCCTGTCACTCTTCCTGGTGGCAGGACTTTTTGCTCAGGTTTCTGCAGCTGACGAAGAAAAGGCATATAAAATTCTTGAAGCATCGGATGATGTTCTTGCATATCACGGAGATTATTCTGCAACAATTTCTCTGTTGATTGAAAAACCAGGCAAGCCAAAGGAAAGCGTTCAGTATAAGATTTTTGAACGTACAGACAAAAAGCTTATGACTCTGGTTCAGCTTTTTCCCGAAGCAGACAAGGGAAACGGATTTTTGCGCGATGATGATAACATCTGGGCTTATGACCCGATCAGCCGAAAGTTTACTCATACTTCTATAAAAGAGTCTCTCGGAAACTCTGACGTTAAGCTTGATGATATTGAACAGGATGAAAATACCTGGCGCATCAATTACAGTATTACCGGTTTTGAAAGCGGTAATCTTGGCAAGCAGGAGGTTTTCATCATTACTGCTACTGCAAAAACAAGTGAGCCTTCTTATGCCAAGACAAAGTTCTATGTCCGCAAGGATTTGAATCTTATCCTTAAGTACGAGGATTTTTCTGGTTCAGACCGTCTTATGCGTACAACACTGCTTCCAAAATATGCAAAGGTTCCGGCAGGTTATGTTCCAACCCAGATTATTGTCCGCGACGAACTCAACCCAGGCGAAAACACAACCCAGATTATTTCCGATCTGACCTTTGATGCTCTCCCTGACCGCATTTTTACCAAGGCATATCTTGAAGGACTTAACTAGGTGCCAGGTACCAGATTTTAGGTGCCAGGTAAGGAATAATTTATGAAAAAAACACTTTTATTATTTGTTTTAATGTTTTCAATCGGATTTGTAAGTGCTCAGTCAGACGACGAGCTTTTTGGCGGCGACGATGATCTTTTCTTTGATGACATGATAGAAGAGGTTCAGGACGTAGAAGCCAAGTCTGATTTGAGCAAGGGTGTCCTTTTTGACAACGGCAGCGTAAAAATCGGCGGAAACTTTACAACTGCAATTGATACTTCCTTTATCCTTTACGCAGATGATGACAAGTCTTTCCTTGATCATTTTTCGGATACAAAGATAAAGCCTAATGTTGGTGCTTATATGACTGTGGATGCACGACCGAACCAGGATCTGCGAATGTATTCCAAGTTCGGCTTCCGCTATCCGTTCAGTTCAAAGGCTGAGTCGACTGCCAAGACTACAGAGAAAAAAATTGGGCCGATGTCCCTTTATACAACTGATGTCGAAACAACAATAACCGACTGGATTTACCTCAAGGAAATGTTCACTGACTTTTCTATAGCCGACAGAGCATTTTTCCGTTTTGGTCTTCATACAGTTACCTGGGGAACCGGCTTTTTCTTTAGTCCTGTAAGCGACATTATTAACACAACAATGATTGACCCTGAAAATACAGATGCTCAGGTAAACGGCTGCTTTAATCTTCGTACACAGATTACTTTCCCGGGTTCTCAAAACTGCCTGTGGCTTTATCTGCTGCCTGCCTTTGACTACGCTAAAAACTGTGCCTTTGCCGGAAAATTTGATTTTGTAATCGGCGGCTGGGAGCTTGGTCTTGGCGGCTACTGGAAATACGAAACTGCTCCTAAAGTTACCCTTACTGCATCAGGAAGCATTAAAAAACTCAACCTGTTTGGCGAAGGAGTTTTCCAGTACGGAAGCGACCGTGAATGGAATGAAAAAACAGATAAAAGTGCAATCTTTAAGGCAACAGCCGGCTTCAGCTATACCTGGAAGGATCCTTCTATCACACTTGCCGGACAGTATTATTATGACGGCAGCATTTTCAAGTTTGACCAGAATTCCATGGCCGACGTGATGTACTTGATGAATAATCCGCTTTACATTAAGGAAAACCTTACAAAGGGTCATAATGCAGCTCTGCTCGTAAGCTTTGGCCGAATCTTTGGAACAGAAAAAGTAACCGGTACAATTTTTGGTATGGTTAATTTTGGAAAAGAAAAGTTCCCTGATTCAATTACCCAATACGTTGCAGAAAACGAAGAAGCAAAAAGTCTTCTTAACTGCGGAACCTTCTCTGCAATGCTCAACTATGCTCCTACAGATTCTATTCAGTTAGGAATTGGTCCTTACGTTACCTTTATAGACTGGGATTCAAAGCCGGAGGTTTCTTTAAAGCTTAGCTTTACCTTAGGCGGCGGTAAGTTCTAATGTTTACCCATATATTCTTCGATCTGGACGGAACTCTTACAGACCCGGCGCTTGGAATAACAAACTCTTTTATCCATGCGCTCAAGTTTTACGGTCTTGAGATTCCGTCTTACGAAGAATTATGCAAGCTCATAGGACCACCGCTTCCATACAGCTTTGAAACAACCTTTGATTTTCCTCACGACAAGGCAATGCAGGCTGTGGCAAAATACCGCGAATACTTTTCTACAAAAGGCCTTTTTGAAAACAAAGTCTACGACGGAATCCCTGATCTTTTGCAAAACTTAAAAGAGAAGGGTAAACATCTTGTCGTGGCAACTTCCAAGCCCGAAGAATATTCCATCAAAATCATAGAACATTTTGGACTCGCTCCCTATTTTGATTTTGTCTGCG
The DNA here is from genome assembly GCA_017550685.1 of Treponema sp. Classification (GTDB taxonomy): domain Bacteria; phylum Spirochaetota; class Spirochaetia; order Treponematales; family Treponemataceae; genus Treponema_D. Next base: position 10,960 of record JAFZOJ010000042.1, read on the forward strand.
GCAGCAACATGGACGAATCGCGTAGTAAAAAAGACGAGGTTATTGCCTATGCCCTTGAACGCTGCGGTTTAGGTGAGGCTGGTAAAAACCGTGTCTTAATGATAGGCGACCGCTTTCACGACATAGAAGGCGCCAAAAAGAACGGGTTGAAATCCTGTGGTGTATTATTCGGCTACGGCTCCCGCCAGGAGCTTGAAGATGCCGGCGCTGATTATGTCGCTGAAAAAGTTGAAGATTTGTTGACCGTCATTGCGCAAGTTTGTGAAGCAAACTTGGTAAGCTCTGCGACAGGAGCATAGCGACGTGGCAATCCACTTCGCAGAATGCATTTTAATATTTGGATTGCCACGCTTCGCTCGCAATGACGAAGTTATTTAAATAATTCCAACGCATACCTTACAGTATCCATTGCATCCTTACCATAAAAATCTGCACCAATCTTATCTGCATATTCCTGAGTCATAACCGCACCGCCAACGCAAACCTTGGCCCACGGACATTCCTTGCGCAAAAGCTTGATTGTATCTTCCATGGCGGCAACCGTCGTTGTCATAAGTGCAGAAAGTCCGACCAGCATAACTTTATCTTTTTTGCAGGCTGCAACTACGGTCTCAGGCGGCACATCCTTGCCCAGATCAATTACATCAAAATCATAATTCTGCAAAAGAACCTTTACAATATTTTTACCGATATCATGAATGTCGCCCTTTACGGTAGCAATTATAACCTTTCCCTTTGATTTTCCTTTTTTGCCGGACTTTTCCATAAAACCGCGGATTTCGTCAAAAGCAGTTTTTGCAGCATCAGCAGCCATAAGCAGCTGCGGCAGATACATCTTCTTTGCCTCAAACTGCTTGCCCACATAATCAAGGCCCGGTATAAGATGATTGTTTATTATTTCAAGAGACTCAGTTGTTTTAAGCAGTTCCCGTGTTGCAGCTGCGGCATCGTTTTTAAGCCCCTTGATAATGGAGGTTTTTAGCAGGGAATTTTTTTGCCCTTCGAGAGCCTCAGGGACCCCATTTGAGCCTGCCACTGTGGCTCCTGATCCTGTCGCTGTGGTTCCTGAGGTCGTTACTGTGGTGCCTGAGGCTCTTGAAGGCCCCCCATCAGATGCCACCGGGGGCGTTACGGGGGTGGAACCCCCGTTAGAAGGGGTAGGCGAAGCCTGCAAGGCTGAGCCGAGGGGAAGTCTTTCCCCTACATTATTAATCCACTCAATATAATTCGCACAGTTTTCATCCAGTCCCAGCAAAAGGCTCGTCGTATACCACGCCTTTTTCATCTCCAGCTGAAGAGGATTCATAATTGCGGCGCTAAGTCCATTTTGCATTGCCATTGTAAAAAAGGCAGAAGTTACAAACTCGCGGTTAGGAAGACCAAACGAAACGTTAGAGATGCCTAACGAAGTATTGCCACCGGCTTCAAAAATACCACGAACTGTTTCAAGTGTAGCAAGTCCTGCCTGAGAGTCTGAGCTTACTGCCATGGCAAGAGGGTCTATGATAATATTTTTTTTTGCAATTCCGTAGCGTGCTGCTTCCTTGTAAATTTTCTGCGCAATCTTAAGGCGGTCACTGGACTTTGCAGAAATACCTTTTTCATCAAGTGTAAGGCCGATTACAACACCACCGTATTTTTTTACAAGCGGGAACACAGAATCCATAATTTCTTTTTTGCCGTTTACAGAATTTACAAGAGGCTTTCCGTTGTAGCGGCGCAGGGCAGCTTCCATAACCTTTGCAGAAGAAGTATCAATCTGGAGCGGTAAATCTGTTACTGCCTGAAGCTCGGTCATTACGCGCACCATCATTTCTTTTTCGTCAATTTCTGGAAGGCCTACGTTTACATCAAGCACCTGTGCCCCGGCTTCTTCCTGCTCCAGCCCCTGGTGAATAATATAATCTATATCATTGTTGCGGAGTGCTTCCTTAAACTTCTTTTTGCCTGTAGGGTTTATGCGCTCGCCGATCAATACACAAGGAACGCGCTTGCCAGAATAATCTTTTCCAAAGCATACGGTTTTTGTATTTGAGCTTATTACGCAGGTTGTGTCAGCAGGCAGAATATTTTTACCGTTTATTTTTTCAACAGCCTGTTTGGTTGCTTTTATATATTGCGGTGTAGTTCCGCAGCAGCCGCCAAGAATCTTTGGAGCGCGCGAAGGTATGGCAGCAATTTTTTTCATTGACTGAACAAAGCTTTTTACATCTACATCAAATATGGTTTTTCCGTCTACAACCTTTGGAAGTCCCGCATTTGGATTTATAATTACCGGTACCGATGCGGCCGCACAAAGTCTTTCTACTGCAGGAAGCATTTCTTTTGGACCAAGGCTGCAGTTTACACCAAGGGCAGAAACTCCAAGACCTTCGAGCATGGCTGTCATTGTCTCCGGTGTAGAACCGCTAAGAGTCCTGCATTCTGCATCGTATACATTTGTAACTAAGATAGGGTAGGTCACCCCGCATTTTTCCATTGTTTCTTTGGCGGCTATTATGGCGGCTTTTGTTTCGTATCCGTCGTTCATTGTTTCTATAAGAATGCAGTCAAAGCTTCTGGCTTTTTCCTGGGCGGCCTTAAATGCAATGCGGAATGTTTTCTTGTACAGGGTAATGCAGTCTTCAAAATCCAGGTCTCCCATAGGCTTAAGGAGCTTACCTGTAGAAGAAATATCAAAGGCAATAAAAAGCTTATCCAGGCCACCGTCTTTTGCGGCTTTTTTGCGTGCAAGATTTGCATTTTCAAGGGCCGCTTCTATAATCCGTTTAAGGTTGAGTGCAAACTTGGTTTCAAAGGCTCCGAACGAATTTGTTTTAATGATATTTGCACCGGCCATAAAATAGTCATAATGCAGCTGTGTGATTATATCGGCATGCTTAAGATTCCAGGTCTCCGGCAGCTCGCCGGGCTTGAGTCCTTTTGATTGTAAGATGGTTCCCGTGCCTCCATCAAAAAACAGGGGCATGGTGCCAAGGAGTTTTTCAAGTTTGTTTTTCATACTTTTACCATTTATTTTTGTTCAGAGTGATATTTGCGTTTTTCAATATACTGCTGTTTATCTGCAAGTGTAATGAGTTTGTCCAGGTCTTTGTTTTCCGGTCCAAATTCTACGGCGCCAAAGCTTATGCTTATATTAAACGGCAGCTTGTGTTTCTGAACTATAGTTTTTGCAGTTTTTGCCAGGGCTTGTTTTGTCTTTTCAAGATGATCTATAGGAAGTCCGGGTACAATGCCCACAAATTCATCACCGCCAATTCTTCCTATTACGTCGTTCTGGCGGAATACGGTTTTAAATATTTCTGCTTCGGCCTGTATTGCCTTGTCTCCCATTTCGTGACCAAAATTATCATTTATTTTCTTAAGGTCGTTCATGTCGGCAAAGAATACAATACCTTTTGAGCCCATCTTAACTGCCAGGTTAATGGATTCGCTTCCCATTTCCATTACACCGCGTCTGTTAAATACTCCGGTCAGACTGTCGTTCATTGATATTTCATTAAGCTCTGAATTATCAATCTGCAAAAGAATATTTTCAGAAGACAGCTTGGCATTTTCTTCGAGCTGCTTGGTGTAAATATATGCCTGCGAAATAATGGCAGAAAAAGTTTTAAGATAAATCATTGTAAAAAGATATTCTGTGGTAAGGCTTTTACATACAAAATATCCGTATTGCTTGTGGCCAAAGAAAATCGGCTGAATCATAAACGAACCGTTGCTTTTTCCAAAGAACTCCGGCGGCAAAATCTTTTTCTTAGGATTAAAGGATTTTTTGAGCTTTGTATTTTTGATTCCTTCGGCTTTGTTTATGTACAGTCTTACGGTTGCTTTATCCGGCAGCTCCAGCTCCTTTGATTCATCAATGAGCATAGGCTTGTCGTAAATACATATCGCAATTGATGGAATAACTCTTTCTGGCATAATGGTGTCAAACATTTCAAAAAGCATTTCCAGAGTCATTTCGTTATGCAGCGATTCCAGCAGGAAGTAGATATTCTGCTGAATCATGTTTTTTTCAAGGTGAAGGGTTACGGAAATATTTCTGTTGCCGCCTGAATGTGTGTTCATCTTTTTTATGAACGCAGATTCTTCGCTTTGACAGCCGCAGGATTTTCTGAAAATAGGCTTAATAGGAATGGCCACTGATTGAGGAATCTTTTTACCGTTTGCCTTATCCCATGCAAGCTCAGCTGCCGCACGTCCCTGTTCTTCCATCTGCTGATTTATTGTAGAAAGGGTAAGCTCTGCTGTCTGTGCCTGAATAATATCATCGTAACCAATAACCTTTACGTCATCCGGAACCTTGAGCCCCAGAGATTCAATTACGCGAATGCAGGCAAAGGCCATCATGTCATTTGCGGTAATGATTGCATCAAAATCTATTTCTTCTTTTGTTTTATATTTTTTCTGCAAAGCATTAAGGGCGCCGTCATATACAAAGTAGCCTTCAAAATAAAGGTGAGGGTCAAACTCAAGGCCGTTCTTTACCATGCTCTGGATAAAAGCTTCGTAACGTTCTTTTGCTTCGATGGAGCCGGTACCCATGGCAGACATAAAGGCTATTCTTTTGCAGCCGTGTTCTTCCTTAAGATGCTGGATGATTTTGTCATATGCTTCTTTGCAGGTAACGTAAGTGTATACAGAGTTTTTAAGCGGAAGTTCTGTTGAAATTGAAACAATGTTGTTTGTGTGAAAATGCGAAAGGATTTCTGCGAGCTTGTCTTTTGTGATAGAAGAAAGATAAATGGCAGAAAGTACGATTACTCCGTCTACCTGAGAGGTTTCGGCAAGCTTCATGCCTATCCAGTATTGCCAGGTAACAAGATCTTTTTTTGTTCTTGTCGGAATAGTTATAAGGTTAACTTCCTTGTCAGAAAAATATGCGTATATTCCATCGAGAACAGAAAACGAGTAATCATTTGCTATGTCGCTTACAAGAATAACTATATTTTTCTTCATTTTTTCTATTATACACGAATTATTTGAAAAATTAAATATGATGAAGGGGAATATTTGAATAAAACTTGTATGAAGTGATTAAAAAAAAGCGGCTGAAAATGTATAAAATTCAAAAAAAACGAATATTTTTCAAAAAAAAATCAAAAAAAAGTTAAAAAATAATGAAAATTCTCTTGACAATAATAAATAATAGGAATATATTTGTTCTCACCGTCGCAACACAAGATTGCGAGGGCAAAAGTTTTTTGACAAAACAGGGAAGGAAAGAATAGAACAAGTAAGGTTCTAGACAAATAAAGCGATTAATAATCGCTGGTTTTTGTTCTGTAACAATTGACTACATTTTATCAGTTTTATAACTGAACCTAAGAATCAATTTCAACAAATTAGAATGTTGGGAATTGAACTATTTGTGAGAATATCATTACCCTTCGGGGTATTGAAATAATCATGGAGAGTTTGA
>JAFZOJ010000043.1 GCA_017550685.1 Treponema sp.
ACAACTGCAATGTTGAGCAAAAGGTTTGCCCCCTAATTCCCCCCGAGAGCGGTTCAATAGCATTCCTTAATTTTTGGAAAGGGGGTGTTGGGGGGGTGCCCCGCGGCAGGGGGGAAGGGGGAAAACCTTTTGCGTGCCCGCAGTTTTAAGTTGCGACACTCGCGGACGACATTTATTTTTTTACTGTTGATTTTTTGCGCGAGGCTGGCATTTGGCGGCTTATACAAAAAGATGACCCATACAACCGCCACGACCAATGTTTACTGGAGTTTCAATTTTTGCGGATGAAGGGCGTGTTTCTCTACACCCACGAGTGGCCCACTTGCGGAAACAGGCAGGACACAAAGCGAAGTGCTGCTGCGAAGCAGATGCACGTAGCGACTGGCCTGACTGTGCTTGCATAAAAGCGTGCGTCGCTTCTTTGCTTTGCTGCTTGCGAGCTTGCTAGTAAATGCAAACAGTCTGCGAACGAATGGAGCGCAACGAAGTGAAGCAGAATGAGAGAGCTGTCTGTTTGCTACCTTTCTGGAAAACGGCACTTGTTGTGTAAGAAAGATGTAGTGAGCGTAGGCGGTATGTAATACGGCCGAAGCGAACGGCTCTTGGAAGACCCTTTTTATTTTTTATGTTAGACTGACTTTATGAAGATTGAACATGTAGCTCTTTATGTAAATGACCTTGAAAAAGCAAAAGACTTTTTTGTGACCTTCTTAAACGGTAAAGCCAATGACGGTTATCACAATACAAAAACAGATTTTAGATCTTACTTCATTTCGTTTGACGACGGAGCCCGCCTGGAAATTATGACAAGGCCTGAGCTTGTGGAGCAAAATAAAAGCCCTTATAGAACCGGCTATGCTCACATTGCTTTTAGCGTTGGAAGTAAAGAAGCTGTTGATGAACTGACTGCGAAACTGGATGCTGCAGGTTACTCTGTTACCAGTGGACCTCGTACCACAGGTGACGGCTATTATGAAAGCTGCATTATTGCACTTGAAGATAACATGATTGAAATTACGGAATAACAGAATTGCATTTTCTGATACCTTAAAACTATCTCAGCTTTGCGGGCTGATGACGGATAATAATACTTATTTTGAATTGAATAGCTGATTGAAATATCGATTGTCTAGAAGATTGTATAGAAAGTCAAATATAGTCAAACATATTTCAAATATAGTCAGTTGCATAAGTGCTTATAATATATTATAATGAATTATCATTGAGAAGAATTGATTATACAAATATATTTGCGGATGTAAGCCTGTTTGGCCTTCCAAGCTGATGACGAGGGTTCGACTCCCTTCATCCGCTCTTATAAAGCTCGTCTTCCGGACGAGCTTTTTTTATGCCTAAATTGTTATGTTATAAGGATTTAGGTGTACTAAAAGATGTGTTTTTATGCGATGATTAAACTATGCGGTTTGCAGCATATGCTTTATACAATCGCTTTTACACTCTTTTAGACGAGATGAGTTAGACGAAGAGTTAAACGATGAGTTAAAAAAACGGCCTTTTGTCTGACGGCGGAGAACACTCTTGATTACATTTCCGTAATGTCTGGAGGTTTTTATGCGTCCATTCTATCTCGGAAAAAACAAACATGGGTATTACAGGGCTTACTTTGTTGATGCTGTAACTGGTCAGATTACGTCGGCAAAGAGTACTCACACTAAGGACAAGATTGAAGCGGCTGTTATTGCAACTTCTATGTTGAATAATGGCGTTCCGACCTTTAGAAGCAATTCCAGGGCTTTTGCATTTTC
>JAFZOJ010000044.1 GCA_017550685.1 Treponema sp.
AGTTGTTGACTTACCGCATCCAGAAGGACCTACGAATACGCAGAATTCCTTGTCTTCAATAGTGATATTAGCATTGTTTACAGCACGAACACCGCCGTCGTAAACCTTACCAATACCTTTAAGTTCTACCTTTGCCATTTATGTGGCCTCCTAAAGGGTTATATTATATTCTTTAATTTTACGATACAAAATGGAAATAGTCAAACTGAATTTTTAAGAAATTTGACAGAATTTGCATCTTTATTTTGCAGTAGCCGTTAAAGTTCTGGATGCTGCAACCGTAATACCATTTTCCCATTTTATCATATCAATCTTTATAACATATGTTTTACCACTTTCAAGACCTGTTATTAATTCTGTATGGATAGTAGAATTATCTGGCGCATATCCTCCAGTCCAGGTTTTTCCATTCGATGATGAAACTTTTCCGTCCGTTAAATAACACCATTCTGTTGCATCATCGTCAAGCTTTATATACCTCATTTGGACTCTGTTAAAAGGCAGGTTCGTTAGTGTCTGACAAGGCCCGAATGAAACAATAATTTGCCCTGTCTCCGAACCTCTAGTTGCAGAATCTTGATAGTTTCGTCCATTATATACCATATCTGTTTTTACTGTAACAGACGATTTTTCGGACTCAAGCCCATTATATTCAACAGCTGCAGAAAGAATATACTCCGTATCAGCATTCAAACTGGTAAATTTATATTCTTTTACTTCATTTCCGTCATTTTCTATAGAAATTTTATCTTCGTTATTTAAATATATCTTTACCCTATCCCAATTACCCTGCAGGGTCTGCCATTTTAATGTAGCAGAATTATTTGTGATATATTTATCATGTAATTTTCCGTTATAAAGCAAAAGCTCCGGAGGAATCGGTACATTTTCAACATCGTCAAGATGGCATACATATACAGGTGACCAGGTTTCTATTGTTCTATACTTGAATTTTAATATTACTTTTATTGCAAAATAACAATCTGAATCATAAAAATCGCTGAAAGTTGTAGTAGAAATTGATTGTGAGTTTAGAGATGGATTTAATTGTAGTTTATTAGTATTTCCAGAAGCTTTAAGGGCTTCTTCACTACCAGCAAAATAAAGCCATGTCTCTTTTGTATTACTTGCATTTGCAAACGGAGAATCAGCTGGCGGGAATTTGCATGACACATCCAGACTGGTTTTTGAATTATTTATTGAGATTGAAGTATTTGCAGGGAGTGTGCACATATACAATTCATCTGTTAATTCAGAAGTCGTATTTCCATTGGTTGTCCACATATAAATTCTATAGGCATAAGCGGCTTGTATAGTATGTTCTATACCCCCAGAACTTAATCGTTGAATATTATATGAAGTTTGAGTTGTATCTGTTACGTTTACAGTAAACTGTTTTCCTGATCCACCATTAAACATATTATCTGTCTTATTCCATGGAATAACTGTAATCTTATAACCGTCAAAATTCCCCTGTGCCGCATCCCAAGTTACATGAAGCATTAGTTTTCCGTCAGAATCTACCTGCTGAACTACATTAAAATTCTTTGGAGAATCAACTTTTGTAGTTGCCGATAATTCTACAGAAACAACAAGTTCTTCAGATTGAGCATCAAGTTCATCTACTTTTATATAATAGGTAGTTCCTGGTGTAAGATTTGTAAGGTGATATGCTTCCGGACTGCTTTGGCTTTGTCCATAGTAAACATATTCTGCACTTTTAGAAGTTTTTGTATAGAACTTGTAAATACTTCCTTCGTTATTTATATCTCTGATTGAAATTGAAGTTGGTGTAATTGTTGTACCTATAGCAGGAACCTTTAAATACAGAGTTTTTGAATTGACAGAAGTATACTGGTTGCCGTCATCGTCTTTTATCAAGGTAAAAATTTCTATTGATCGGCCAGCTGCAGGATCAATTTCTGGAGTAATACAAGTACATACTTCCTGTTCATCATAAAAATAATAATCGTTTTTTGTACTAATAAATTTTCCCTTTAAATATCCTCTTATACAAACTCCATTATAATTACCTTCCGGTTTTTCCCAGGTAATTCTAGCACCTTTACTTCCCTCTACAGGATACTGCAGTGTTGCTGTGGTAATCATATTAGGAGCGGTTACATAGTTTTTATTTGATGGAAGAACCGTTGAATTTCCATGGGTATCATAAATTTCTGCCCATACATTATATTTTTTACCTCGTTGAGCAGTTGTTATTACAAAGCTTTTTGTAGCAGTACCCTGTATAATCTCAGTTACGGTGTCCGGACTTATAGAATCCCAGTCTGAATTATCTTCTTTTTCTTTTATTTTAATTATTGCATAATCTATATCAGTATCATATGTGTCAAAATAGTATGTAAACTCACTTATCCAATATGAATTTAAACTGTTGCCATTACCATAAGTCTTTTTAACTTCAACCGGCTTTGCATAATACTTCGTAATTGCAGGAGGATTTAAATCTACGTCTATGTAATAGTTTAATTCCTGTTCATAGGTACGACCGTTCTTGTCAGAGATTGAAATGCCCGTAATTTTATAAACGTTTGGTTTTATGTAATCTGGTAGAACAAAAATATTATCATAGGTTGCGGTTTTTAATTCAACTGATTCATAAGGTATTTTAATAGAAGCATCTTCGGTAAAATTTCCGGAAGAGTCTTTTCCTTTCATTTTTAATGTAAAGAAACCATAAGGACCCGAATCGTTATCATAAGTTGTAATATTCAAACGGAAAGAACCCTTGTACAACATTGTTGGATTTTCGGCAGAATCGGATAAATCTGATGCTAAAGTAATATCAGTATTATCGCCATTTTTGATTACCGGAGGAGTTGCTGCCGGAAATTCCGGAGGAGTAGTATCTGTTTTTGTATTTACAAAATATACCCACGAATTGTCTTCTTTTAGTGAAATTGCTTTTTTATCTGATGTACGATAACAAAAGTCTTTTCCTATTGTTACTAATAGCTGTGTACCGCTGGCTGGAGCCTTATCCATTTTTGCAGGTATAAGAAGCGTTCTTGGATCTTCAAACTCGGGCGCATCATAATAATCTAAAAGGGAAACTCCCGAAACATAATGAATTATAGAAATATTTTTATAGAAAATAACTCCATCTTTTTTGTAAGCATAGACATTTAAGCCTTGATCCAGAGACGGAATAAAATCTGAATCGCTAAGTTTGTATTCTTTTTTCAATTCAGGGATTTCGGTTTTAGAATCAAAGAAAATGGAATTTTCATCCATATCGTGATCAAACATTACCATAATTCTGGCATCTCTATAGGCTCCTTCGGCAGTCCACTGAGGAATACAGGAAATAACTTTAGGTCGTTTTGCAACAACAGCATACAGGCAAAGTTTTACACCTTCTTCTGGAACTTTTAAAAAGGTACAGGTTGTTGTATCCACTTCCACAGATTCAAGCGAAAGATATTCATTATTCGGATATTCTTTTTTGGTAACAGAATCTATAATTTTCCAGCCGATAAATTCGTAATCGGCGGAGGCTTCGAAGGCAAGGGAAAAGGTATCGGTTACTTTTTTCTGGGTTTCGCCGCCGGCTGGAGATTTGATTACGCCGCAACCTTTGTCGGAATTTACTGTAATGGTATACGTAGGGGCATTATTGTATTCGATGATACGGTCAAGCTGTTCTTTTGTCTGGGCCCCGGACATAAAACCGTCACAAGATGAAAATAAAAATGCGAACAATAATGCAAATGGCAGGATTTTTTTCATAAATACTCCTTATGTAAGATTATTACATAGGGATGAGGAAAATTCAAATATTTTTTTTAGATTGTCGGGTCAAGCCCGACAATGACATGGGGTATTGCCGACAATGACGGTGGCTAAAATTTTCCGCTGTGATGTGAAGAGCCTGAGGAATTTATGTGGGTGCCGCCGGATGAGGAGGAATTCTGGATTACCTGGCGGACTACGGTGTTGTGAGTGAAAATATCCTTTTGGATAGGGATTTTGATGCCGTTCTGGGCGATAAAGTTTGAGGCGATGCGGGCGGCATGGACTGATTTCATTCCGCTTTTCATTGCCAGGCAGGAAATAAGGGCTACGATAAAGCCGAAAATTAAGCCTGCGGCAATTGATAAGGGCAGATTGTTTTCCTTTATTCTGGCGCTATTTATGTCTACCGGGTTACCGTCGGCGGCTGCCTGCAAAAAGCGGTCAACTTTGTTCAGATAGGCTGAAAAACCCTGGTACCACTGGCCGTTACCAAAATAAATTAAGAAGGAATCGGCAAGCTTATCTTTTCCGTAATCGGTAAAGGCGTAGTTGCCAAAGTCTCCGTGAGCCATGATATCGTAGTCGCGTTCTTTCATGCTCATTATAAGAAGGATCCCGTTACCTGACTCGCCTACCCCCTTAAGCTCGTTGAAAAAATAATATTGGGCAAAGGCTTCTATGCCAAAGGCATCTTGGTAGATTTCGTAGTCATAAACAAAATCATCCATGTTTTTTACTACTACTATATATACGCCGCAGTTGTAATTTGAAGAAATCTGTTCTGCGCGGGTTTGCAGCTCGTCAAGTTCTGTGTTGGACAGAAGGCCGCAGTTGTCTTTTACCAGGAATGAGAGGGAATAGAGGTTTAAAGGTAATAATACTAATAATAAGAGAAGAAAGAATTTCTTATTCATAATGCCTCCATACTGTGGATTGCCACGCTTCGCTCGCAATGACGAACGAAGCCTACGTCATTGCGAGGAGCGCAGCGACGTGGCAATCCAGTTAAAAAAAGAAATACACCAATGGTGTAACAATCGCTGCAACTATTGCTGTAATGCCGAATAAATATTTACAGAACTTACCCTTGTCTACAGGGAGGTCACCTACCATCTTGCCGGTCTGGCCGTTCATGGCAAAGATGTAGTTTTTGTCGCGCCATTTGGTCGAAAGAACCCATACCGGCATAAACGAATAGGTTACCTTATCATTTGTAATTCGTACTTTTTTGCTTACGACATTTACTGTTTCGTAGCCGCCTACACTGTTTCGCATTACATCAACTGCTGTATTTTCTGCACGAAGTCTTGCACGCTCGTAGCATTCTTGTGTAGAAACATCGTAAACTTCGGCAAAAAAGCCCGGAAGATACGACGAAGTAAAATCGCGGAGGTCATCATAATCAAACGGCTCAATGGAATCCATCAAAGCATCGTCCATTTTTTTAGAAGCGTCCACACTGATTTTTTCAAAGCTGACAGTACCGCCGCGGGTAATATTATAATGTCCTGTTGTGATTATTTTTTCTTTAGAAGTGTAATTTACTGTTGAGCGGGTTCCCTTCATATCCAGTTGAACATCAACATGGCCGTCGAAAAGCCAGAACGGAACATAAATACCCTTAATTTCTTCTATATGATTCTGCTCAGAAAAAACCTTTGGGAGCAGTTTTTTGCCTTTGTAGTGATTTTTGAGTGCATTGATTGCGGCCTGTTTTTCCAGCTTAAACGGAATGATTTTTTGAGGCATCTTTCCGCCGCTAAAAGCCTTGTGAACTACCTGATTGTTTCCGCAGTAAGGGCAGCTTGTAGCAGCAGTTGTTTCGTCACAGAAAAGCTGTGCACCACACGAAGGACAATTGTATTCAAAAAGATTTGAATATTCCTGATTGGTTTGTGAAGAGGTTGTCGCACTGGCTTTGCCTTCATTAGGAGCACCAGCCCCTGCCCTTCCGTACTTGCTGTCAATTTCTTCTATTGCATAAGAAGAACCACAGTAATCACACTGGAGCCGGCCGGTTTCTCCAACAAAATGAAGAGGACCGCCGCAGGCAGGACACTGATAGTTTGCTGCACTCTGATTTATATTAGGCATTAGTCACCTGCTGGTCTTGGCTTACCGCATTCTGAACAGAACTTTCCTTTGTTTACAGTTCCGCAGGAACAGGTCCATTGCTGTCCAAGCTTAAAGAGCTCCTGAGCATTTGCTCCACCAGCCTGCTGAGCCATTCCCATGCCCATAAATGCCATAGCAGCACCGTTTGTATTTCCGGCTGCAGTTTTCATTGCTTCTGCCTGAGCGCCAACAAGGTGAGCTGCGGCACGTGTCGGATCCATAAATGCTGTATCGCGCTGAAGGCCCTTGAGCATCTTTTCATCTTCTTCGGTTGCCTTGATGGAAGAAACACCGACAATTCCAATCTGAATACCGCGGCGTTCTGTCCATTTCTGGCTGAGCTCTGTGCGCAAAGCATCTGCAAGCTCGTTTGTGTGAGCAGGAACAGAAGAATAACGGATTCCCATTTCGCTGATGCGCGCAAATGCCGGCTGAAGTGCTGTCAAAAGCTCTGAGCGGAGCTGGCCTTCTAAGTTTTCGCGGAGGAATTCATCTTCTACGTTGCCGCAGACATTTGTATAAAATACTACAGGGTCTACTACCTTATAGCTGTATTCACCAAAGCAGGAAACAGAAACATCAATATCAATTCCGGCACGCTGATCTACTACGCGGAATGGAACTGTCTGAGGAGTTCCATATTTGTTTCCCATGATTTCCTTTGTGTTGATATAATAAACGCGTTGAGTTCTTGGAGCTTCACCGCCAAAGGTAAATCGCTTGCCTATATTTTTGAAGGATTCAATAAGACCGTTTCCAAAGCCGCCTGCAAAAACAGAAGGTTCTGTTGAAGAATCGTATTTGTATTCACCCGGTTCTGCGCAGACATCTACAACCTTGCCCTGATCTACAATGAGCATACACTGTCCGTCTGCAACTGCAATTACAGAGCCCTGAGTGATGATGTTTTCGTCACCCTTGTTGTTGCTTGAACGACCGCTAGTCTTTTTCTGACCGCGCTTGCAGATTACGTTTGCAGGTAATGCGTCGCAGTAAAAGTATTCCTTCCACTGGTCTGCGAGTACGCCGCCTGTTGCGCCGACGATTGCTTTAATAAGTCCCATGATTGATCCTCCTATAAGATTGTCGGGTCAAGCCCGACAATGACAGTGTTTGTCATTCCCGGGCTTGACCCGGGAATCTCTATTTTAGTAATTACCAAGTCCACCGACTTTAACCTGGAAATGACTGAACTCCATACTGAAGCTTGCCCTACCCTGTGTAGCCGAGCGAAGATTTGTTGTAAATCCAAACATATTTGCCATTGGAGCCTGGGCGTGAATTACATCACCGGTGGTTTTTGAATCCTGGCCCATAATGCTTCCACCGCGCTGACTAAGCTGGCTCGAAGCAGGTCCAACAAATTCCTTTGGACACGAAATATCAACATTCATAACAGGCTCTAAGATTTCCGGGCCTGCAGCATTACAAGCCTTGTCAAAAACCTGAGCAGCACAGGCTTCAAAAGCAAACGGCGTACTGGTCAGTTCGTTGTAAACGATGTTTGTTACCTTTACGCCAATTTCGGTACACGGGTAACCGTAGTTAATTCCGGAATCAAGTGCGTTCTTAAAGCCTTCGCGGATTGCCTCGATAATTTCATCAGGAATTTCGGCATAGCGGCAGGCAATTTCAAAGTTGTTACCGGTTCCGCGTTCACGTTTTTCAACAGAAATTGAAAGACCCGCAGTATTTTCTTTACCTGCAAGTACGCGGCTGTATTCTTCGGTTGCTTCACCACTACCGCTGATAGATTCACGGTATGTAACCTGAGGAGCACCAACATTACACTTTACGCCAAAATCATCACGCATACGGGTAACAAGTACATCAAGGTGGAGTTCACCCATACCGCTGATAATAAGCTGACCTGTTTCTGCATCTTCGTGACTTGTAAAGGTAGGATCTTCACGCGACAAAATCTCAAGAGTTTCTGTCATCTTGTCCTTTTCGCTCATGCTTTCAGGTTCAAGAGCAACAGAAATTACAGGCTGAGGGAAAACCGGCTGCTCAAGAAGAACAGGGAATGCTTCGCTTCCGATTGTGTCTCCTGTCTGTGCAAGCTTAAGTCCGATAAATACTGCAATGTCTCCGGCGCTAAGGCTGTCAATTGCATCTGATTTATCGGCATGCATACGCAAAATGCGGTTTACACGTTCGCGCTTCTTTTTATTTACGTTAAAAATCTGAATACCATTCTGGATTTTTCCTGAGTACATGCGTACATAACAAAGAGGACCCATCTCGCGGTCATACTGAATCTTAAACACAAGACCCAGCGCCATTTTTGAAGGATCGCATGGAACATCAACCTCTTCGGTCTGGTCCTTTTTCTGACGCAATCCCTTTGCAGGCGGAACATCAGTAGGACAAGGAAGATAATCAACAATTGCATCAATAAGCGGCTGAACACCCTGGTTGTGGCGTGCACTTCCCATTACAAAAGGAACATAAGAGCGGGCAATAGTACCCTTGCGGATTGCGGCCTTGAGCTGTTCAACAGTAATTTCCTTGCCGTCAAGGTAGAGCTCCATAAGTGCATCATCTGCACCGGCAACAGTTTCTACAAGCTTTTCGCGCCATTCGTTTGCAGCATCAAGTCGGCTGGCATCAATATCACTTTCGGTAATAGTTTCGCCTTCGTCTTCGGTAGACCAGCGCAGTTCCTTCATTTTGAGCAGGTCAATAACACCTTCAAATTCTGCACCCTCACCGATTGGAATCTGCAGTGCCAGAGTTTCTACGCCAAACTTTTGTGCAACGTCATCCATGGAACCAAAAAAGTCTGCACCAACGCGGTCCATTTTATTCATAAAGCAAAGACGAGGAACAGAAAATTCATCTGCCTGCTTCCATACAGTTTCTGTCTGCGGCTGAACACCATCAACAGCACAGATTACGGCAACAGCACCATCAAGTACACGCAGCGAACGTTCAACCTCTGCAGTAAAGTCTACGTGTCCCGGGGTGTCAATAATATTTATCTGATGATCGCGCCAGTATGTGGTAGTTGCAGCAGAACAGATTGTAATTCCACGCTCCTGCTCCTGAGCCATCCAGTCCATAGTGGCCTGTCCGTCATCAATTTCGCCGATTTTATGAATTTTTCCAGTATAATAAAGAATACGTTCTGTAGTAGTAGTTTTTCCGGCATCGATATGCGCCATAATGCCGATGTTTCGCATTTTGTCTAAAGACATAAATTGTTCCTCAAATAAAATAGTTATTAGTCAATTATAATGAATTTATAACTTTTTTAAAGAATTTTTCTTTTTTTTTCACAAAAAACTTCCTAAAAAATTCATTTTTTTTGAAAACTATATATGGAGATTTTTGAAATGCCTGCCGTGGCACTATACCCTAAACAGTTTATAACAAAAGGAGACTTGCAAATGACAAATGATATTACTATTCTTGAAAAAAACTCTATACGTTCTAAAATCCATGTTATAAGAGGACAACAAGTTATGCTGGATTTTGATCTTGCTGAAATTTATGGATATGAAACGAAAAGATTTAATGAACAAGTTAAAAATAATATTGAACGCTTTGATGACGATTTTAGATTTCAATTAACAGATAAAGAATATGAAAACTTGAGGTCGAATTTTTCGACCTCAAGTTGGGGTGGTACAAGATATAAACCATATGCTTTTACTGAACAAGGGATCTATATGTTAATGACAGTTCTAAAAGGCGATCTTGCTGTTACCCAAAGCAAAATGCTAGTAAGAACATTCAAAGAGATGAAACATTTCATTCAAAATAATTCTCATATTTTTGTAGAATTAGATAATATTAAAAAGCATCTGTTTGAATCAGACATGCACCAAAAAGAAGCAGATAAAAAGATTAAAGAATTATTTACATTGATGGACAAATACAACGTAAAAGACGAACAGGGAATTTACTTCCAGGGGCAAATCTTTGATGCTTATGCCAAGTTTGAAAGCTTTCTAGCACAAGCCTCAAAAGAAATAATTCTTATAGACAACTATGTAGATTTATCTGTACTGAATCGACTTGCTAAAAAGAAAAAAGGCGTGAATGTAATAATTTATACAGATCCAAAAACAAAACTGACACAACAGGATATACAAGCCTTCAATGCTCAGTATCCTACCCTAACACTGAATTACACAACAAAAACACACGACCGCTTTTTGATTTTAGATAATACAATTCTATACCATATTGGAGCTTCTTTAAAAGATCTTGGCAAAAAGAATTTTGGTTTTGCTTTGCTGGAACCGTTTCTTATACAGGATCTTTTAAGACATTTATAAGAATGCAAAATTTGAGTCGAAATTTTCAACTTTTTTCACAAATTTTTGTAACAAGTCCAATTTTTTTTCTATACTATATATAGAGGTTTTTCCTCCAGATTTTTTGTAGAAGGAGCCGCTGGTGCGGGGTGGTATACTCTTTGTGGCTCCATACAAAAAATGGAGGATGCTTATGGCATTTATAAACAGAAAGTACAAGGATTCCGTTTTTACGGATTTGTTTGGAAGTGACAGAGATGGTAAAAAGAATTTTCTTGAACTTTACAATGCACTGTCCGGAAATAACTACAAACTTAACGAAGTTTCTTTAGTCCGCAAAGTTATTGATCAATCTCTCTATAAAACATTCAATAATGATGTTAGTTGGGAAATTAATGGTAAACTTGTAGTTCTTATAGAACATCAATCTACAGTTAATGAAAACATGCCGTTCAGATGTCTTGAATATGTCACACGTATTTATGAAGGAATAGTACCTGTAAAAAAACGTTATTCCGAAAAAGTCTTTAAAATTCCTAATCCAGATTTTTATGTGGTTTACGTAGGTCAAAAGGAACAACCTCTTGAACAGGAATTACGGCTTTCAGATGCTTTTTATGAAAAGGAATCAAATAGGCTTGAACTTATAGTTAAGGTGAAAAACTGTACTAATCCAGAATTGTTGCCGATAGCAAAAAAATGTGATATTCTTAAACAGTATTGCCGATTTATTGAAATTGTTGAAACAACATATAACAAACACTCAGCTAGACGTTCTTTTAAAAAGGCAATTGAACTTGCGATGTCTGAAGGAATCTTGGAAGATTATCTCGACAGAAAATCGCGGGAGGTAATTAATATGCTATGTGCAAAATATGATTACAAAATGGATATTGCAGTTAAACAGGAAGAAGCTTTTGAAGATGGTCAGCTTGCTAAAGCCGAAGAAACCGCTATAAAAATGTTACGCGATAATTTCTCGCCGGAAAAAACAGTTCTTTATTCCGGGCTCACGATGGAAAAAGTCCTGGAACTACAGGAAAACATTAAGGTTAAAGCAGAATAATTTTTTACATTGGATTAAAACGACAACAGCCGTGAGTTTTGTTCACGGCTGTTGTCGTTTATGAGTATAAATTATTGTTTCTTTTCTTTATGAACTTTACCTTGAGCATCTCGGTATTCGCAATGCTTTTCGTAGAAAGACATTCCACCAAAGTACATTCTTTCATCCGTGTCAAATGCAAGACTATGTCCCGGATACAATGGAGTTAATCCTTTTGGAATACCTGGTACATAACTCTGCATACCCCAGCACCATACATCAGGACCTTTAGTTGCAGCATCAGAAGGCATGTTTCCACGCAAAGGCTGTAGATGTGCAGCCTTGTTAATTTCCCAAGAAATCCAGTACCATGTTGTTCCAGTGCTTTTAGTCATAGCACGAACTTTATCAAAGTCTGCAGTGTCCCAGGAAACAGGATATGAAGAAATACTTACACCACCATTTGGCAGGTCTGAACCGCGAACCCAAAGTTGTTTATAATCATTTTCACCTCCTACATTACCATTAGGAACATCAGTAAGAGTATAAACACTTCTGTAAGCAAATTCGTAAGCAGTTACATCTGTTTGACCAGTTTTCTTTGCAGTTGCTTCAATTCTGTAAATGTATCCGTTATTAATATCAGTTGCACCAATATTAAAAGGATATGCTGTTGGTTGCTGTGCATCTGCAAGTTTAGTAAGATTCAAAGCAGTCTTTGTAGATTTTGTATCTTTAGCAGAAATTGTTTCTTGAGCAATTGTCTGGCTGTATACTACACAAGTTACTGTTGCACCAGGTGTCTGACAGTCTACCTTTACACCAGTCTGGAGAGGCTGTGTCACAGTTGCACCTGTTGTTTCACGTTTTTTATTTACACGAACAACCGGAGCTTCAAGACCTGAATGCTGAACTGTTTTAGAAGAATCGGCAACATTAGATCTATTCTGTTTATTCTTTACCAGATTTGCACCAATTTTTATTGTGTAGTTTGCACCTTTAACAGGAATACTGTAAGAATCACTTAATTTAATCTTTAACTGGCTACCAGTAACAGTTACATAGCTGCTATTTACAGGAATAATAACCTTGTCGGCACCGGCAGTCTTTAATTTTGCAATTAATTGTGTAGATTCAGTCTGACCATCTTTTGTTCCATCTGTGTTCATGTCGTAATTCAATACATATTTTTCTGTAAGATCAGAATTACCACTTGCATCAGAACCATTCGTTCCAAGAGTATAATAATCTGCAAGATCTGAATCTGTCAAAAGATAATTAGCAAATACTTCCTCAGAAATAACAGACGGAGCTTTAAATCCTGTTGTCTGCTCAAGAGTAATGCTTCCTGTACCTTTTGAAATATCACTTGAGAAATTGATGGTTAAATATTCAACATTACTTACTGTTGAAAATGCCGGTGTACCAGTAATATAAGGAACTCCGGTAACAATTTTAATTGTTCGGCTGTCTACAAGATTTTTTCCGCCAGGAATTGTCTTTACATAATTATCTACATTATGTGTTCCATCTTTGTAAGTACCGTTTATTGTCGTTACATTCAAGCCGGAACTTGAATCGCCTTCTGCAACAGTATAAGTAAAGGTTGCTTTATTAGTACCGGAACCAGAAGTATATGTGGCTGTTTTTCCATTATTTAATGTAAGGCTACCAGAAGTAATAGTAATATTTTTTCTAAAGTTCAACACAATAGGAATTTCTTTTCCGGTAGTATAAGTACCTGTTGGAACTTCTGCAGAAACAGATTCAAGAATGTAGCCTTTATCAATTGTTACAGTTTTAGCATCAGACTGATTTTCATTACCTGCAGCATCAGAAACCTTTGCAAGAACAGTATATGGACCATTTATATCCAGTGTAACTGAAGAACCTGTATAATTTGTCCAGGAAGCACCGTTATTAATTGAATACTGTTTTACCACAACATCTGAAGCAATATCTTCAATACTGAATGTAACTCCTTCGTTTTCATATATACAGTCACCGCTTGTAAAGCCTGTAATGGAAGGTTTACCAGGCACTACAGTATCAATTTTGATTCCTGTAAGTTCTTTAGTAAATCCAGAAGCAAGGGCATTTTCTGCAATATCTGTTATACCAGCATTAGGATAATCAACACTGCTAACAGTCAAAGATGTTTCACCTGTCGTGTTTTGCCCGGCAGCTACAGTATAACCGAATAAAACAGTTTTAGGACCAGTCTTTACAGCAGAGGTTGTTGTTACTCCTGTACCGGTATTCAAATTTAACTTTAAATAATTCTTAAGATTATTAAGTTTAGCTTCCGGAATATCTACAGGTTCACTAAAGTCAAGCTGAATAAATATTTCTTTTCCGGCTTTATACGAACCTGCTCCTGTTATAGCCTTGATATTCGAAATTGTTGGTGAATTTGTATCAATACAAAGAGTTCTTGAGCCGGAAAGTTTATTTTTGGGTTGGGAAGGAACTGCCACATTTTTTGCTTCAAACTTTACACCATTTAGTTCAGATTCCCATTTATTATTGTTTTTATTAATTGCCTCAACCTCCAGAGCCGAAACATCATCGCCAGCTTGTACAGTATAAGTGAAGATATGCTGTGTAGTTTCATTTCCTCCAGAGCATTCAACTACTTTATCAGTTGTTGAACCATTTGCAGACGGAACATTAAGTTTAAGTGAAGGTTTTTTTGTACCACCCGAATATTTTACTGCTTTATTAAACTCAAGAATAATATCTATTGTGTCTCCAGCTTTAAATGAACCGTCATTCTGGTTTGCAGTAATGCGCAAAAGTTCCGGATCGTTACTACTTACAAAGAAGTTTTCATTTGCCTTTGCTATATTACCTGCATAATCAGTAAAGCTCATAGAAATAACAGCAGTAGTTGCATCAGGAGGTGTTATTTTACCTGTGGTCCAGGTACCGTCATTTTTCATTGTTACTTTAACAGTTGCCCCTTCCCAATTAACTGTCATTACACTATGTTTTGTTTTATCTGTCCATTTAGTTGTAGAGTTATCGCTCCAGGTTCCGGTTATCTCGATTTTATCTGTTATATCTCCATTTTCATCTCTGTTAAAAGGTGCCAGCATTTTTGATTTTTTTGGTCCGTTGGTTAAAGCATTACCACTTGAATCTTCTTCGCCATTGTAAAATGGAAAGTTTATCTTTACTTCATTGTTTACATATAGTTTTTTGATTTTTAGAACAGGAGGTTCAATATCACCAGCCCAGGTAAAGGAATCTATATTGGCGGTACCACCAGTATCAACAGCCATAATAATAAAGTTTTGAGTAGTTAATTTTTCTGTTGTACCATTAATACCAAAATGATCAAAGATATTAAAAGATTTTGAGAAGGTTTTCTTTACTTTTCCATCCGCATCAGAAGAAACATTTGTTAATGATATGAGCCATATTTTATTACCATTAGCGTCTACTTTTCCATTAGCATCAGCTTTTGACCATTCAGAATATTCACTATTATAGTATTTAACAACAGTAGCAGCATCTGTACCTTCTTTTATTCTTGCAAGGCAAAGCTTTGATATACCACCATCATCTTTTACATACCCGGCAAGAGTTACATTACCACTTGCATCTCCAAGCATAGTTTTAGTAGTATCGGTTGTTATGTTTATCGCAGGAGGGTTTATATCTTTTACCTGCATATAACGGGTTTGGGTTACAGATTTATTACCATAAATATCTTCGCACCAGCTTTCTACCCTGAAATTACAATTCTCTCCAAGTGCATCCACTGTCCAGGCTTTATATTTTGGATAGTTTTCACTTTGTAAATTTATTAGCTGTGTACTTTCCGGCTGCGTATTATCTTCCTTATACACTTTTATTGTTACAGACTTTAAACCGTCATCGTCATAAGCCTGCCCCTGCAATGAACAGTTAGGATAAACAATAGTTTTATTAGTATAACTTCCCTCTCCACCAAAATCAGCTACGACCCAAGGAATATCTGCGTCGTTCCAATATATAAACCAGCCATGACATAAAATCTGTACGTTTCCAGCCTGATCATGACTTTCGGTTACAAGTCGAACTATTTTTTTATCATGGGCATAGCCTGGTAATTCATAAAGCTTGAATGATGCTTCCCAGTTACGCAGGTTATCACCTGTTACTTCTTTTTTTACAAGATAGCCCTGATTATAGCCTGTTGTATCTCTTGTTGTTTTTTCATCAAGATAAACAATAAGCTTTTCAAGTTTACCGTCTTCTTTTTGTGAACCATTTATTATTAATTCACCATTTAAAAGATTTGCAAGAATAGAATTATCATTTGTAGTAGTATATGAATTGCATGCTGCTTCTATATCAGCATAATTTTTTATTGTTGCAGGTGTAATTAAAGAAACTGCAGGATCAACATTATCTATTGTTACAGAACGTTCATCCTTAGAGTTTTTACTCTCGTTTCCGGCATCATCAAATACCTGAGTTGTAATCATAAATTCAGTTCCATTCTGAACTGAACTACCAAAGGTATAGGTAAGAGACCAGGTTATTTCCTTTGTGTCACCGGTTACAGAAGCTTTAGTTGCATCGTAAGTATTCCACCTGTCTGCTGCACTGTCATAAATCTGCCACTTTTGCCCGCTCATCTTGAACTTATAAGAATTAGAAGCAGTAGGATTATCTAAAGGCTCAATTGTTATTGCAAGCTCGGTAACCGCAGTATCATCAGAAGCGGTTCCGTCAATAGTAAAGGTTCCCAGAATATAACCAGTATTTTCCGGATTATTAACTGTTACGGTAGGTGCAATTACATCTACCTTGGCTCCAAGACCAACTTCGCAGGAAGCAAGGACTGCGAGGATTCCGGATGTAATTATTATTTTTACTAATTTTTTCATAAGTTTAATTCCTTTCATACCTTACCTCCCATTAATAATAATAGGTCATTGCTGTTATATATACTGAACCACCATAATCATTCAAAGGATAGACCCGTGAGTGATTGGCGTTACATACTAAAACAGCCCAGTCTTTAGATAATATTTCATAAGAAACAAAGGCAAAGTTCTTTCTTGTATTGCCATCAACTACATACATATTCTTAGAATATCTTCCGGCATTTGTCGGGTCATTTTCGTCGGTAGCATCCTTTAGAGGGAAGCCGAATACACAAGACTGACCGCCTGGAGCTGTTCCGCCTTCTATATTAATAATACGCGCCTGATTATTTGAAGTCAGATAAACAATTGTCTTGAACACACCTTCATAACCATTTACAGAATCGGTATAACCGGTCTTTGTTGCATAAGCGGTAATATAATCCTTTCTGGCTGCGATATAGTTTCCGTCGCCTATGATTATGTCTGCACCCTGTGTATAAGCAGTAGCACCACGTTTGTTAATGGCTGCAGTTGTAATATCAGCAAGAACCTGCCTCATATATGTATAAGTACCATTGGCATTACCTGTAGTAGTTGTTCCACCTGTAGCATTATAGGCAACGCCCGCAGGAGCAGTTGTTGTCCATGCAGTTCCGTTTATTCCAAGCTTCGAATACTTGATTGCGGCTCCCGGTGTTTCACAGTCAATTCTTGCACGAACATAACCTGTAGGAGCAAGTTTTGCCGAAGTGTTATCGGCTGGATTTTGATTTTTATACTTACCTTGATTTACAGTAATATCTGTAAAAGCACTTCCATCTGCATTCGGCTCATGTGCTCCCCAACCGTGTGTGTAGCGGTCTACACGAACAACAGGTTGCGCAACATTGTTACTCCAGAATGAATAGTCGCCCTCATCAAGACCTGCAAAGAAGTTTTCTGAATTATCACGGAAGGCTGTATCAGGAATAATCAACTCCCATTCACGACCGTCTTCAACATCTTCTGCAAATGTTATTTCTACTTTATTTTCTGTAATCTTAACAAACTCAGAAGCAACATCTACCTTATGCTGATGGTAACCAACACTTGCAAGAGCAGCGCGAATCTGTTCGACAGAGACATCCTCTGTTATATATTTATAAGTTCCGTCTGCCTGTTTTTGAATATTATCCAATGTTGCAGTACCAGAATACAAGTCTAAATCATAAGCAAGTACAAACTTAGTATCTGTATCAGGAACATAATTAGTACCATTATTCTTTAGACCATGGGTTATTCTTCGGTAAGGACCAACTTCTATACCAGTCTGATGGTGCTTTAAGTCATCACCATCTTCGCCCATCCTTCTTACAATTTTTTTATTTGCTTCAGACATCTTATTGTAATACTTTAAGAATTCATCATTAGTCATTACAGCAGGAATAGCCCAGTCTCCCTTGCGCTGCAAGATAATTGTACCAACTTCTTTTGAAACATTTTCACTGAAAGTCAAGGTAATCTTAAAGCTTCCCGAAGAGTTATCGGTTATAGTACTTATTCCATCCTGAGCAGGTACATAAGTTGAAATTGTTGGTGCAACACCGTCACAAACAATTGATTCTCGTTTACCGCCATCTGTTGCACCAATGAAGGTACAGTTAGAAGCAGTGTAAGCTGTAACTGCAGGTGTGTTATTGTAATTATCTTTTACAGTATTCTTAATTGCAATCTGGCTAACTACAATACCTGTAAAATTATCTGTAGATTTAACTTCATATTCAAAAGTAAAGCTTGAAGCCTTGCCTCCGGCAGGAACTGCTTTAAGATTAAAGGTATTTGTATTTCCACCGTTTTTATCCTTAAAGGTTAAAACCAAATCACTTACAGCAGAAACATTAATTTCATCACTAAAATCAAGTGTAAACGGAATTACCTTACCGGCTCCATAATTACCATCGGCTACGTCAACAGTAAAATTGGTTACCTTAGGGAATACATTATTTATGACAACTGTACCGCCATCATAAAACTCAGATTCATTTCCTGCCAGGTCTTTCTGATATGCCTTAAGCTTATAAGTACCGGCTTCAAGAGTATGAAGGTTATTTTTGTCATACTCATGCCATGAAATACCGCCGTCATAAGAATAATAGGCTGTTGCACCAGTTTGCTGTAAATTAGAAAGTTCAATTTGTTGTGTGGCATTATAAGTACCTGTAGTTGGTTTTGAAATACCGGGTTTACCAGGCTTGGTATAATCAACAACTACTGTAGAATCACCGCTTGTAGTGTTCTTAGTAAGATCAAGCTCGTTTCCGGCTTTATCTGTAATAAGTTTTTTATGTGCTGCCGAAAAACATGAACCAAGTGAATATGATATTGTTCCCTCAGGAGTTTTTGGAGTTTGTGGAGTTTCTGTAGATACTACTGTATGAGAGAAATAAAGCTTATTGCCGGCTAATCTTTCAAAAGTAAAATTAACAGTCTGCGTATCAATCGTTAAGAGCAGGACCGGACTTCCGGAAACAAGGATATCTTCTGACAAAGTAAGTTCTGCATTAATCTTTTTACCGGTCGTACAATAATCATTTCCATCTTCTGCGTAAACATGTATACCATTTTCTGCAATTTTTGGGATTACACCATCAAGTTTGATTATTTTATCTGCGAGAACAGGAATTCCTGTAATAGAAGTATAAATACCGCCTTCTCCAAGTTCCGTTGCATGGATTGTTGCACCATTTGCAAGAACATTTTCTTTCGGTTGTTGTGTTTCTGAATCTATAGCAAGATCAAATCCTTCACAAACAATTCCACTTGATTCAGCATTTTCCGGTACAGTCCATTTAAAGGTAAAGGCATTTGTCATATCACCAGAATCATAAGTTGCATATAAATTATCAGCGGCAACACCTGTGATATTGCTCAACTTAAGACGAGGATCTGATGTACCGCCTTTCTTTACCTGCTTTGAGAAAGAAACTTTGAATTTAAGAACATCGCCCTTCTTATAAGTTCCATTATCCTTATCGATAGTGATTGCAGTTATTGTTGGCTTAGGACTAAGAATGACAGAACGCATATCTTCACCTTTACCACCATTACCAAAAATATCGGTTGCATAGAAGGTAAAGGTTGGCTGAGCTTCTGTTGCAGCCCAGGTTGTCAATGTAGCCTTTGGAATTGTGAGTGTTACATAACCTTCGCTGTCTGGAGCAGAAATTTTTTGTGACTCAGCACCAGAGCTTTCTGTAGTAGGTGCATTTACAGATACAAATTTCTTGCTGGAATTACCAATTTTAGTTGTAATCTTATACAGTTCAGGCTTCATACCAATATGAGAGTTTTTATAACCTTTGAACTTTATAACAAGATCATTAACAGTATAGTCATGTACATCGAGTTCTTTTACAGGAGTCTGAATATCAATTAACGGTGATTCAGAATCTCCATCAAGGATGAATGGTTTAAATACTTCATTACCGTCTGTATCTACCAGAACTATTTCAAAGAATTTTTGAGCTGTGGAAGTTGAATTACCTGAAGCATCCTTAAAATCATCAAACAGGTTCATTTCTATTTCAAATAACTGTTTGTTCCAGCCTGCTGTTGAGGTATCTGAACCTTGAATTTTCTGATACCAGATTACCTGATTTGTACCACTTATAACCTTTTTTGCTGTTTTATCATTTTCATTCTGTGCAAGAAGATTTTTTGCACTCTGCTCGCGGTCACCTTCTGTAGGAAGCATTGGCTCATAAACAATTTTTATGTAATCTGCACCTTTTGTATCAAGACTGTAACCTTTGAAAGAGAATATACGGTCAGAATTAGGATGAGCTGTTGTTCCCATTTCTGGTTTTTCATTTTCTACAGGCTTTTCAACAAAAAGCATAGGTTTATTTGAATCTGTTACTTCTACCGGGATTACTCGTACAGTCCAATTAGAATTTACATCTACAGCAGCAGCTATAAGATACATTCCTTTTGGAATATCAGGAGCTGTAATAGATTCAGGATAATCCATAAGATTATTAATTGATGCATTTGTTACGACAGCTTCTTTTGCATTTGGATCTGGATCAGGGAAAGCAGATGCAGATTTATAATCATTTGGATCTCCTGTGTAGGTATTTTTTAACTGACAGTAAATTGCTGTTAAACCGTCATCATCAAAAAAGTCTACAGGAATAGAAGAACCAACACTGGCACGGATTTTGTTTTCAGTATTAACATTAACCTGCTGAACGCCAGGATAATCACTTTCAGGATACCAAAGGATATACTTTCCAACATCGCGTTCCTGTTCGTTGTGGTTTACAGGGTCATCGTTATCTTTTGCATAATAAACTACGCGGAAATAGTGTTTTCCGCTGGCTAAAGAAGATTTGGCAGTCACCAACTCATCATGAGTAAAGTTAAAGCTTGGAGAGAAAATTGATTTTCCTGAACCAATATAATATGGAGATGATTCCTGTGCATTTACAGTTTTTTCTATTACAAGTTCATCTTCTTCGTAGAGTTTTACGGTGATGGTATCTATACCCATCGCATCGTAAAAATCACCATACAAGGTAAATTCTTCATTCTGAGGATAGTTTTTATTGCGTGATAAATTAAAATCAAGTCCTTCGAGGAATGCCTTTGACTCCAGCTGAGTCTGGATGGAATTTCCACGGTCTACATACCACGACTTAGCTTCCGGTGCATGCTCATCAACAAGAAGGGTTATAGAGCGGGCGGAATGGGTAGAAGTGTTGTGTTTGTGATCTATGGCTTCGCAAAGGAAAGTAATTTCGCCTTCGTCTTCTTTTTTAAGGTTAAGGTCAAGTTTCCAGGTTTCGCCGGTGATAACGGCTTCGCCAAAAAGACGGCCGGTTTCTTTATCGGTAACGACAACTTTTTCGACCAGTAAATTGTCAGTACAGGTACCGGTCAATGAGAATTTCAATTTTTGATAAGAAAATTTAGCAGGAGATGTAATAGTAATTACCGGTGCTTCCAGGTCGACTGCGTCTCCCATACCAACTTCGCAAGCAGAAAAAATTAACAGGGATGACAGGATTATTGAGATGAATGATAATGAATTAAAAATACTTTTTCTCATATGCACTACCTTTTAAATATAATTATCCTATTTAAATATAGTTATTCTAATATACCACTATAAATGATACCACAGATTTGAAATTTTGCAATAAAAATTAAATTTTTGTGGCCCTTCGAGAGCCTCAGGGACCGCGGAGGTTGGCTCAGGGACCGCGGGGATTATAATTCCTGGATGTCGACGAATTCGAAGCCGGAGTCTAAGAGGGCGCAGATTAAGAGGTCCAGATAATTGTAGAGCGGTTCGGTGCGGGTCTGGCGGGCAAAGCCTACGGAAACAGGGACTACTCCACCGCCGGTTTTGGCCAGAGTGCTGCAGTAATCCTGAATAATCTGTTCCGGTTTGGTGTCTTTATCCAAAAGTTCGGAATCGTTTAAGCGGCTGTAGGAAACTATTGTAGAATATCCTGCAGTTGCGCTGTATTTGATTATGTCGTTGTTTACTGAATAATATGGGCCGTGCCAGTAAAGGGAAAGCTCGCGGCCGGTGCAGTTGTAAAATTCATCTTCGTTGCGGG
The DNA here is from genome assembly GCA_017550685.1 of Treponema sp. Classification (GTDB taxonomy): domain Bacteria; phylum Spirochaetota; class Spirochaetia; order Treponematales; family Treponemataceae; genus Treponema_D. The sequence goes on from JAFZOJ010000044.1 coordinate 21,650, forward strand.
CAAGTCCACGGCGGATAAATTCTTCGTCAACAACAAAAGGATTGTTTACAAGGTCTGTCATTGAGAAGAACATTGAGCCTGTCTGGTATCCGTTCAAAACAATCTGACGGGTTTCGGCAGGATAGCGGCGGATAAATTCACCATTTATAAAGAAGGTTCCCTGTACATTATACTTGCGGAGCACAGAAAGAATTTCTGAAAGTCCGTCGGCGTTGTCGTAGGCATCAAAAACAAGGGCAATTTTCTTTGGCTCAGCTGTTTTTTGAGTGCTTTCCTTGTACAAAGGCTTGGTTACGGCTTTTTTGGTCAGGGTTCTTATATAAAGTGCGTTTTCGTACTGCTTGTTGGCTGTTGTACCTGCAAAGATTCTGTAGCGGCCGTTCTGACTTTTGGCATCGGCATTGGCTATGCTTGTCTTTTTCCAGGTGTGTTTTTCGCTGTTATATCTGTAATAGTTTTGTGAACCTGTGTCGGCAACGATTGTTCCGTCGGTTCCTTCCCAGTAGCCTGCAATGGCAGAAGAAAGCATGGTAACTTCGCTTGTGTTTGACAAAAGGTTCCAGCGGCGGATTGTCTTTTCTCCACCTACAAACATTACGTTACGGTTGAGCCAGATAGCAGAAACAATTTTTTCTCCCAAGAGCTCTGCTACACGCTGCCAGGTATTTATATCATATACATAAATTGCAGCCCCTGCATAAAAGGCTACACGGTTTTTGTCCGGAGAAATGAACGGGCGGCCTGAATCTTCAATTTCCAGAACCTGAATTGTTCTTGAACCAAGCTTATAAACTGCACCTTTTTCGCGGCTACCGTCGTAAGGCAGTTTTTCGAGCCAGAGCACAGGCTGATCTGAGGCATCCCAGAAAATATAATAATCTATAAGAGAAGCAGAAGAGTCGGTATAAGGGCGTGAATAAATAACGTCCATATAATCGCACGAATGCTTCTGGTTTTGAATCTTAAGATATGTAAAAAGACGGTTGTTCTGAACAATAACAAATGAATTTGCCGAGCTGTTTACGCTGAATCTGTCCGAAGCTGAATTAAACTGAGAAGGAAGGCGGCCTATTGCCTTGCCCTGCCCTATAACTCCCGAATACAATCCGAGTGTATAAAGCTCCTTGGCGTTTATCTGATAAACTAAATAATCATCTATATATATAAGATTTTTTTCGCTTGCCCAGTTTACGGCATTAATGGAACCGCGGCCAATCTTGCGGTATTTTTCATCCATTTCTACCTTGCGCAGCACTGCTTCCGGGTTACAAAAATATACTGAACCTTCTTTTTCGTAGATAAGGATTGAGCCGTCCGGAGACCATTTTACAGGAAGGTTTTTGTAGCTCTGGCGAACTGATTCACACAAAACTGCTGATTTACCGGTCTGAATGTTCTGAATTACAAGGCTGCCTGTAGAAAGCGAATATTTTTCTATTTTAACAAGCCATTTTCCGTCTGAACTGATTGAATATGGAGAAACAGGAAGAGAGTTTACAGGAATGCCTGCAGTTCTTTCGTACCATTCAAAAGAATCTGTTTTGGTATTGTATCGTCCGTTTCCATAGCGGTTGCGCAGCTGAAGTACGGTGCCTTCTTCCAAAAGCTCCATCTGTTCAGGATAGCAGGTAAGGAGTTCGGGAGACTGAGTACTTTCGCCGTCTGCAAGCTTAGAATAAAAAAGCGAGCTGTAGGAGCTGGTGCCTGACATATTCTGCTTGAGGGTAAACAGGACCTGGTCGTTTGAATTTAAGTCAAAGGCCCCGAAAGATATTTTTGCCGCAGCAGGCATTATAAGGCATAATGAAAATACAATTACCGACAGTATCTTTTTCATATTTTTTCTCCAAATATATAGATCCCGAAACAAGTTCGGGATGACGACGCTCGTTTATTTGTGCATCTGGGCACTCAGGGCGTAAACGGAAAGTTCTTCTTCCAGTTCATCGAGCTCCTGTTCCATTTCGTAAAGCTGTCGGCGTCTTACTTCCCTGCGGTTTTCTTCATACTGGTTAAACAGTACATCAAGCGATTCTTCATCTTGAGAAACCCTGCAGGTTCCGCAATACGGACAGTAAAGAAATTTCTTTTCCAGAGTGCGTCCACACCCTTTACATACACACATAGTATACATCTTTTTCACCTATTTTTTAAGTACCGTCATCGGGTCTATTCTGTTTCCATTTTTATATACCATAAAATGCAGATGCGGGCCGGTTGAATAGCCTGTAGAACCTACAAGACCAATCTTGGTTCCCTGACTTACCCACTGTCCTTTTCGGGCAATTGCCTTGGACATATGAGCATACAGGGTCTGGTAGCCGTTTCCGTGATTTATGATTATATAGTTACCGTAAATACGGTTGTATCCAACATCAGAGATTTTGCCGCTCATTGCTGCAAGAATCGGGGTTCCGGTAGGACATGCAAGATCTGTTCCTGTATGGAATGACTGAACTCCGGTAAACGGATCTGCACGCCAGCCATATGGACTTGACCAGCGGAAGCCTGCCTTAATAGGGATAATAAAAAGTTCTCCCATGCGTGACTGAAGTGTCTTTTGATCCAGGCCTACTCCAGGAAGGAAAAGCTGCTGTCCTGCGGTCAAAGTTTCGCTTGTAAGCTCGTTTACATCAAGAAGGGTTTCGAGCTTTATATTGTTTGCGCTGGCAATTGAGTTAAGGTTGTCTCCGCTTTTTACAGTGTAGATAATTCCGTCGATAGAAGGGATTTTGAGCTTTTGCCCTGCTCCAATCTGACGTACGTTTCCTATATCATTTACAGATATGAGTGTGGAAATATTTTTGAGTCCGAACTTTTTGGCAATTCCGCTGATGGTATCTCCGCTTTTTACCTTATAGGTCTGATACTCTACCGGCTGAGAAAGGATGCTTATAATAGAAGCATTTCCTTTTTCATCAAGGAGCATGCCGTTTTCATCAACTTCGGTGGTTACTTCCAGCGCAAAATTGGACATGAGCTTGTCCAGCGATGCCAGATCTACCGAATCCTTATCGTTGAGCACCACTGCCCTTGTGTGCGAAGTATTATAATTTACTATTTTGATGGCAGTAACAGCCAGGGCAACGGCAGCAGCAAAAGCAAGCAGCGACAAAAGGATGATTTTTACGTTCCTTTTGATTGCCTGACCCGCACGGGTTATGCCGTAACCTACTGCAGAAAGCGTGTTTTTGAGGCTAAAATCGTGCTTTACTGTACCGGCCTTGAAAATATGTCTTTCTGAAGGATATATATACGAATAAGAAACTGAATTATGACTTCGGCTCCTGAGCGGAAACTCAATTCTGCTCTTTTTTTTCGTTTGTTGTACGTAACTGAATATTTCCATACTTGTCTATCGGTAAAAATAAGAGTATAGTTTAAAGGTATTTGTTGTCTAAAATGGTGGGATAAATTGAATTCGTTTTTCAGACCAAAAAGGCTTATAGTTTTCTTCTCTTTGTGCTCAATTGTTGTTGTTGCTATTCTTGTGGCTTATCTTAAGCTTGCGCTTGCTCCGGCTGCTCCAAAGGCTCAGAACACTCCTGTTATTGAACGCGGTTCCATTGTAGACCGTGCGGGATTCCCTCTGGCAGTTCAGACAAACTTTTATAGGATTGGTTTAAATACCCGTGATGTGCGTAATCCGGAATTATTCAGCCAGAATATGGCGGCTGTGCTTGGCATGACCGAAGAAGAGCTTAAGGAAAAGGTTTCTGTTTACAGGGAGTATGTTATCCTTAAGAAAAAGGCAAGTCAGGCAGAATACGAGGACATAAATACAAGGGCTGTTGAATGCGGCTATAATTATGTAAATTTTGAAAAGCTTCCTGGTCGAGTTTATCCTAACGGGGCACTGGCTTCGCAGCTTGTGGGTTATATGGGTGACGAAGGCTTTGGTCTTGCGGGAATTGAATTTTCGCAGCAGAACGTTTTGAGCCCTGAAATTGATAAGACGCTGGATACTCCTGAACAGGGAAAAAATATTTATCTTAGTATTGATTCTAACCTTCAGTATAAGCTTGAGCAGATTGCATTAAAGACTATGGAAGAAACCCAGGCAGAAAGCATGATGCTTTTAGCGGCAGATTCCAGGACGGGAGAAATCTTGACTTACATAAGTCTGCCGGCTGCAGATTTGAATGAATACCCTAGCTCGCCATCTGTAGAAAAACAGAACAAGCCTGCAAACGATGCGTACGAGCCTGGTTCCGTATTCAAGATTTTTACACTGGGTATTGTTTATGACGAAGGAAAAATAAATCCTAATGACAGCTTTTTGTGCGATGGGGCCTATGAGCACAAGATTCCGGGCGGTGAAACTATAAAGATTAAATGTCTGGAACATCACGGCTGGCTTACTCCGCGCGAAGGACTTAAATATTCCTGTAACGACGTACTCGGTCAGATTAGCGATAAGGTTAGCGAAGAAACTTTTATCGGAAGAATAAGACAGCTTGGCTTTGGACAGAAAACCGGAATTGAGCTTTCTGGTGAGACCTCGGGCGTTGTAAAGGACACAGATAACAAAACCTGGTCTGCGCGTTCTAAGCCTACAATTGCAATCGGACAGGAAATTAGTGTAAGTGCGCTGCAGATGGTTCAGGCGGCTACGGCTATTGCCAATGGTGGGGTACCGGTCAAGCTTTCTGTCATTCATAAAGTTACTGATAAGGAAGGAGCTGTTCTTTATGAGCATACTCCTGAATATAAAAACCGCGTTTTCAAAAAGACTACTGCTGATTATGTATTGAGCTGTATGGAAACTACGGCAACAACAGGTACAGGTTCGCGTGCAAATATCGGCGATGTGCCTATTGGTGTAAAAACCGGTACTGCGCAGATGGCCGACAAGGTAAACGGCGGTTACAGTGATACAGACTTTCTTTCCAGCTGTATGGCAATTTTCCCGGTTGATGATCCGGAAATTGTTTTGTACATCGTTGTTGAAAAAGCAAAGGGAGAAACTTACGGTGGACGAATTGTTGCACCTGTAATTGCAGAAGCCGCAGATACAATTATTGATTACATGGGTATGAGCCGCGGTAAAGCTTCTTCTGTAGAACACAATGGAGTTATTACTATTCCTAATACCAGAAACATAACATTGGGCAGCGTTACACCTGACTTTACAGGCTGTTCTAAAAAGGATCTGCTGCCTCTTATGGAGCAGGCCAAGGGAAGACTCAACATAAACGGCAGCGGATGGGTAACGAGTCAGAATCCTGACCCGGGCACTCCGCTTACGGAGAATACAATAATTGAACTCTATCTGGAATAAAAACATTGCCGCTTTTAAAAACAGATTTCCCGCTCTTGCCGATTTATATCACGATATAATAGAAGAAATATCTTTACACGGGGATGAAAAAGGCATTTTTTCGTTCTGGAATATCATTCGGGCTAAAAACGGGAGCCTTACAGCGCAGATAGACAACATGCTTTTGCACAGCTCTTATAATCCCGAACGCGAAGCACAGTCTGCGGCCGGACAGCTTGTTGCCAAAGAAAAAGAAACCGTAATCTTTATGGGAGTTGGGCTTGGCTGGCAGGTTTGTTCACTGGCACAGCTCATGGTTAAGTCTGTGGTGCCCTGCCCTGTAAAAAAGCTTGTGATTGTTGAACCTGATCCGGTGCATTTTTTTGGTGCTTTGTATTACATAGACTGGAGCGGAGTTTTTGATGTTGAGCAGCTGATTATTGCTGTGGGCTGTCCTGAAAATTCCCTTATGGGACTTTTGGAAGGCGGCAGCATTAATACGGGGATGTCGGGAGTTTCTGCGGCTTATGTTTATGTTGTTCCGGCTTTTATTCAGCATGCAAGGGCTTATTTTGATTCTGTAATTGCACTGATTGAACGCAACCGAAGTAAAAATGAAATTAATGCGGCCACCTATAAAAAGTTTGAAAAGCTCTGGATACGCAATTCAATGAAAAATCTGGTGCATATCGGGGAATGTGCTACGGTAAGCCAGTTGGCGGAAGGCATTGGTGGGGGCGCAGGCATTGGTGGAGCCGCAGGTCTTGGCACCGGCGACTTTATCCTTGTTGCGGCGGGCCCTACCCTGGAAACTCTTTTACCAAAGATAAGTGAATGGGCAAAGCAGGCGGTCATTATCTGTGTAGAAACTGCGCTGCATGCTCTGCTCAAAGCCGGAATACAGCCTGACTTTATTGTAATTACAGACCCCCAGTATTATGCATACAGACATATTGCAGGACTTTCTTCTCCGGGCAGCATTCTTGTCTGCCCGCTGAGCGTTCATCCGGCAGTATTCCGTTTTAAGTGTAAGCAGATTGTTTTGTGCTCCGAAATGTTTCCTGTAAGCTCGTATTTTGAATCTAAGCTTGGAGCCTTTGGAGACCTGGGAGCCGGTGGTTCTGTTGCAAGCAGTGCATGGAATCTTTGCCGGCTGCTTGGTGCACGCAATATATATCTTGCAGGACTTGATCTGTCCTACCCGGCAGGTCAGACTCATATAAAAGGCAGCAGTGCCGAAGAAGCATTCCTCTGCGGTGCCGATAGACTTGCTACCATGCAGGATAAAAACAGCACCTACCGCTTTAGCGCCAACCCCGAAACTGCAGTTGACTACGACGGAAACCCTGTCCTTACCGACGCCCGCATGAAAATGTTTGCCTGGTGGTTCGAAAGCCGCATTGCCGCCTGCCCCGAGGTAAAAACCTGGAGCTTGAGTTCCAAGAGCATGAAGATTCCCGGTGTGGAAGTTGCAGAGGATGTTGGTAACGGGGCCCTTCGAGAGCCTCAGGGAGTCGTTCGCTACGCGAACTCAACAAGTTTTCTTCGAAAACTTGCTCATGATTACATTAATCAGACAGTTTCTTCACTAATCCCCTCTTTCTACTCCAACTTACGCGCCCTGAGCGCACTCATAAATCTGGCGGTAGAAAAATGTATTATCGGAGGGCCGGAGCTGGAGACACAGCTTGCGCAGATTGAAACTCAGATTGCAGCTTCTCCTCTGGCAGAAATTGTACGGCTTGCAAGACCTGCTGACGGGGACAAGCTTAAAATCTATCAGTCGCTGCAGCGAACGATGAGTATATATATAGAATACATGAGTGTTTCGTGCTAAAATTAGCACATGGCAAAAAAAGACGACAACACTGTATATATACTGGACAGCTACGGACTTATTTTCCGCTGCTATTTTGCATTTATAAGCCGCCCGCTTACCAATTCCAGGGGCGAAAACGTAAGCGCTCTGTTCGGATTCTTCCGTAACCTTCACTGGATTTTTCAGCACTACAAGCCGGACTATATTTTTGCGGCAATGGATTCCAAGACAAAAACCTTCCGCCACGAAATGTACCCGGAGTATAAGGCTACACGCAACAAAACTCCGGACGATCTTCATGCACAAATCCCTTGGATCTGCGAAATTCTTGAAGCGCTTGGTGTACCTGTCCTTCAGTGTGACGGCTACGAAGCAGATGATATAATTGCAACAGTTGCAAAAAAATGCAGTGAACAGGGCCGTCAGTGCCGCATTCTTTCTGGCGACAAGGACCTTATGCAGCTGGTAAACGATACCACCCTCATCCTTAAGCCGGAATCAGGGGCTCAAACCTGGAAGCTTACCGACGCACAGGGTGTAGAAGCTGAATGGGGAGTACCTCCTTCCAAGCTGCTGGATCTTTTGAGCCTTTACGGCGATACTGCAGATAATGTTCCGGGAGTTCACGGAGTTGGTGTAAAAACTGCATCCAAGCTCCTTACCGATTACGGTGACCTGGACGGAATCTATGCCCACCTTGAAGAAATTAAGGGCGCCATGCATGACAAGCTTGCCGACGGTCACGAAAATGCCTACTTTAGCCAGAAACTTATCCGGCTTTTTGATACAGTTCCCTGCCCTGACATTGATACTGCCCTTGCAGCCCAACCTTTTACTTTTGATTATAAATCTGCCGCAGACAAGCTCATGGCATATGGGGCACCGGCTGTGGCTAAGAGTTATGCGGAGCTGGGGATAGGAAATGACGTTGGTGGGGTGGCCCTTCGAGAGCCTCAGGGACCACAGGATGGTGGGGTGACTGAGGCTCTCGAAGGCCTTTACACTAACCCACTTTCTTTAAAACAAAACGACACATCTGCCTACAAGGCAATTACAAATATCGCAGAGCTGGAAAAATATATCAGTGCGTTCTTAAAATCCGGCACCAAGAAAAAGCTTATTGCCTACGACAGTGAGACAACTTCACTCGACACCTTTAACTGCAATATCCTTGGCTTTAGTCTTTGTTACGAGCCGGGCAAGGCAGTTTATGTTCCGCTGCAGCAGGAGACCCAGGATCTTTTTGGTGGCAGCGAATATATTACAAAGGAAGAAGCTTACGGACAGCTTGCACGCATTTTTACCGATACCGAAGTTACAATCATAATGCACAATGCCAAGTTTGACCTTAAGGTGCTTTACAACACAGGCTTTGAGCATACCTTTGGCGGCTGTAAGATTTACGATACCATGGTAACTGCCTGGCTTATAAACCCGGGACGTTCAGGCTATGCACTTGAATATCTTGGAGAAACTGTTCTTGGGCTCAAGGGAATTGAATTTAACGACATTGTAAAAAAAGGCCAGACCTTTGCAGACGTTCCGCTTGAACAGGCTTATAAGTATGCGGCCGAGGATGCAGACTTTACCTACCAGCTGGGGCTCAAGCTCCGCCAACCTTTTGAAGCCGACAAAACACAGACGCTCAAAAAGCTTTTGATGATGGAAATGCAGGTGCTTCCAATCCTTACAAAAATGGAACTTACAGGTATTCATCTGGATTCTGGTGCGCTCAATACTTACAACAAGGAGCTTACACATCAGATAGGACTTGTAGAACAAAACATTTACAAGGAAGTTGGTCACGAATTTAATATTGCATCTCCTAAACAGCTGCAGACTGTACTTTTTGAAGAACGCCATCTTAAAGCCGGCAAAAAAACAAAAACCGGTTATTCTACCGACACTTCTGTTCTGGAAGAACTTGCCGCTTATGACCCTGTTCCAAAAATGATTCTGGAATACCGTGAGCTTGCAAAAATAAATTCTACCTACGTAGAAACTCTTCCAAAGCTTACAGATAAGGATGGACGCATTCATACAGATTTTGTTCAGACCGGTACAGCCACAGGACGACTCAGCTGCCGTGAACCTAACCTTCAGAATATTCCTGTGCGTACTGATGCAGGAAGAAAAATCCGAGCGGCATTTACTGCGCCAAAAGGAAAGGTACTTATTTCGGCAGACTATGCGCAGATTGAGCTTGTTGTCCTGGCCCACCTGAGTGCCGACAAAAATATGTGCAAGGCCTTTAACGAAGGCACCGATGTTCACAAGGCAACCGCCGCTTTGATTTATGGAGTTGCGCCCGAAGCAGTTACTCCTGAAATGCGACGTACTGCCAAGACAATTAACTTTGGTGTAATTTACGGAATGAGTTCGTTCCGCCTTGCAAATGATCTGGGAATCTCGCGCACACAGGCTGCTCAATTTATAGACAACTACTTCAGGATGTACAGTGATGTAGACCGCTTTATAAAAGAAACTGTTGCAGGGGCAGAAAAAACAGGCAAGGTCACAACAATATTTGGACGCTCCCGCCCTATCATAGGAATTAACAGCCGCAACAAGGTAGAAAAGGCAGCCGCAGAACGCATTGCAGTTAACTCCCCTGTTCAGGGAAGCGCCGCAGACATTGTAAAAAAGGCAATGATAAATGTTACCACTACTTTGGAAGAAGCTGAATCTCCGGCCAGGCTTTTGCTACAGGTTCACGACGAGCTTATTTTTGAATGCCCTGATGACAAGGCAACTATAGAAGCAACCGTTGCACTCATAAAAGATAAAATGGAACACGCTGTAGAGCTTAATGTTCCTCTGCGTGTAAGCATAGAATACGGCAAAAACTGGGGAGAATTCCATTAATGAAAGAGGTAATCGCCGTAACAGGCCCAATGGCCTCCGGCAAGAATTACATTTGTTCTCAAATGGAAAAAGAAGGCTGGGTTTCTGTTGATGCAGACATTCTTGTGCACCAGGCCATAGAGCTTGTAAAAGATAAAATCCTGCAAAAGTTTATTCCGTTTGCCCAAAGACAGAATATCAAGCTTACAAAAGAAGACGGCTCCATAGACCGCAAGGCCCTGGGCAGACTCCTTTTTTCTTTTCCCGAATTGCTTGCTATACAGGAATCTATGGTTTATCCGATTATAATTCAGCAGATTCTTCAGTTTATAAACGAGCACGAAAAAGCAATTATAAATGCAACAGTTCTTTACAAAACCCCACAGCTTCTGGCTTACTGTGACAAAATCATTTATGTAAAAGCTTCATTTTTCAAACGCCTAGCCCGAGCCCTGCGCCGCGACAAGCTTCCACTTTTTCAAATCCTAAAACGCTTTAACGCACAAAAAAATCTCCTTAAAGAATACCAGAAGGTTTTCCCTAAGGAGAAGATTGAGATTGTGAAGAATTAGTCACCGCAGGGAATACCCATATTCCAATTTGCATCTGTAGTATAATCCATAATTTGATTTTCAGGTTCTAAACTTGGATTATATTTTTGATACTCACCATTACCATTTTTAGCTTCTGGAATAAAACTAGAGTTAACATTATCTACATTGTTTTCTACTTCTGTATAATCTTCAGAAAAACTTACATTTGGTTCTACCATTCTTTTAATTGTAAATGACTCCAAATCTACAGTAACAATTCGGTTTACATTTTTATACTTCCAGTTCTGATCATTATCAACATAAAAGAAACGACCTTCGTCAGAGAAAACAAGACGCTTTGGTTTGAGGGCAACAATATATCCAAGTCCGAATAATTGTTCTGATTTCTCTGTCTGCGGCTGACAATACTTTTTTTCAAAATAACTACGCATATTTGTGTCACCAGAAACGGCTGAATAAGATAAAGAATAAAGTTTAGATGGATCTTGCTTTTTTACAAGATATTCATAAATACCTGTATCAACAGTTGGTTCTCTATAAATAATAAAACTGCCTTTTGATGTAAAATCCTGAATCTTATAGTTAAATCCAAGATATTTTGGTGAAGGATCATCAAAACTTACTTTGATTATTCCACCCATATTGATAAAAGCAATCTCATCATTTTCTGGATAAGTAGTTATATAAAAGTATCCATCCTGGTAATAAAGCTCTCCAAAATTTAATTCCCATATATCATCACCGTATTCAATAACATTTTCTATTGAAATCGACTTTATAACATCACCAATTTCAAATGTATTTGGTGTATTGGATGATAAAATTTTTGATTTAAACAAAAATGAATTGTATTCAATTTCATTTAAGGAATAAATATATCCATCATTTATAACAATAGAAAAAACATCAACACCATCACCTGTTCTATGTATTAAATCATACTTATCCCCATTCCAGACTATTTTTTTTGTAAGATTTTTAATTTCTATTATATCTGCATCATATGAATAATAAAAATACAACTCATTTGTTACATAATCACAGATTAATTGCTTAACACTATAAGCACTATCTACTGAGTCAAGAATCACTTCCTTTTTATTTTTCGATTCCAGATAATAATTGTGTTCAGCTACATCACCTTCTACAGTAATAGCATAAAAAGTTCCTTCTGCATCGAAACAATACTTTACTACATTTTTAAAATCAGGTTCATCGGCATCAGTAATCTTTGCATCAGGAAAATCACGTAAATAACAATCCTTTACATCTACACAAATATCATTATCATAACGATTATTATATAACACATACTTCGTCTTTGGTACCGAATACTTTATCAACGCAAGCGGAACTTCAATTTTGTTTGGACCGGCTTTTACTGTGATGATTTGAGAATCTCCCTGAGCAAGTTCAAGGTCGTCCTGAATAATCGAAACCTTGGCATAAGCTTTTGAATCTACTGGAATATTTTTGAATCTAAAAAGTACGGACGCTTCTTTGCCTTCCTCATATTCCTGAGAATCAAGCGCGTAAGATTTGCCATCAACGAACAATTCAACATTTGCACTTAATGGCAATCCCTTTTCGGAATAGGCGGTTCGTGCGGCTACCTGCTGAAAAACCTGAGCCGGAATATCAATTGCCAGATTTGTTTTATTGACCGAAAGTGAATTTCCGCAAGATGAAAGACAAAGAACTGCAAGGGAAACCAGAATAATTGTGACCTTAGACTGTAATTTGTTTAACATGTTTACTCCTGTTTTTTATTTTTGCTCTGGGGCGGCTTCTTTTTCCGGAATAACAAAGATGAAAATCAAGCTGCTTACAAAAAGAAGATATGGATATAAAAGGAACGGCATAATGTCAAAGGCAGAGACTTCTGAACCAAGTGACTGAGCCGCACTTATTGCAACAAGCATCTGGGCACCATAAGGAATAATTCCCTGGAAAACGCAGGAGAATGTATCCAGGATGGAAGCTGATTTACGAGGGCTTATTCCATAGCTTTGAGACATTTGCTTTGCAATTGGGTTTGCCATAACGATAGCAACTGTATTGTTTGCAGTAGCAATATCCATGGCACCTACCAAAAGTCCCATTCCAAGCTGACCGCCCTTCTTTCCTTTGAAAACCTTCTGGATTCCGTTGAGCAGTGCAACAAAACCACCGTGCTCTGCAATGAGTGCACAGATTGCAGAAACAAGAATTGCAACCATAGTTGTTTCAAACATTCCGGCAGCACCGCCACCCATATTCGAAAGCAAATCTACAGCCTTGATTGCACCTGTTGCAAGCATTATTACTGCACCGGAAAGAATTCCAAGAATCAAAACTATAAAAACATTCATACCTATAATACCGCAGACAAGTACGAGCACGTACGGAATAATCTGAACAAGATTGTAATCGTTTTGTACGGTACCGGTAATATCATAACGTGCAGAAATTATAAGGATGATTATAACTGTAACGATGGCGGCAGGAAGTGCAATAAAGAAGTTTTCCTTGAACTTATCCTTCATCTGACAGCCCTGACCGTTACAAGCGGCAATTGTTGTATCAGAAATAAATGAAAGGTTATCGCCGAACATTGCACCGCCCATTACCGAGCCGACACAAAGGGCTACACCAAGTCCACTGGTCTGAGCAACTGCTACGGCAATCGGGGTTACCAGAGTGATTGTACCAACGCTGGTTCCCATTGCAATAGAAACAAAGCAGCTTACTACAAACAAAACTGCGGCAGAGAACTGAGCCGGTATAATAGAAAGCATAAAGTAAGCAACGCTTGAAGCAGAGCTGCGTCCTACAACGCCGACAAACATACCTGCAACAAGGAAGATCAAAATCATTGTTACGATATTTTTGTCGCCTACGCCCTTGCCCATAAGCTCGAGTTTTTTATCAAAAGAAAGACTCTTATTCTGAAAGCACGCAACACAAAGTGCAATAAGAAAAACTACAACAATAGGAATATTGTAAAAGCCCATCGGAATTTTGAGAACGTATTCAAAAAGGATTCCCAAGCCCAGATAAAGAACAAGGAATACTCCGATTGGGATAAGTGCTGCCGGGTTTGATTTTTGATTTTCCATAATTTACTCCAGTATCGCTCCCTTATCTGCAGAAGAAACGAGCTTTGCATAACGTGCCAGATAACCGGTCTTAACCTTTGGCTCAGGCGCGGTCCATTCGGCACGGCGTTTTGCAAGCTCTTCATCGCTTACTTCGAGCGTAATTTTATATGCGTTTATATCAATTGTGATATTATCACCTTCTTTTACAAGACCAATTGGTCCGCCGACAGCTGCTTCAGGAGAACAGTGTCCCAGAGAAGCACCACGGGTTGCACCGCTGAATCGTCCGTCGGTAATAAGAACTACATCCTTATCAAGTCCCTGTCCTGCAAGTGCTGCGGTTACTGCAAGCATTTCGCGCATTCCGGGACCACCCTTTGGTCCTTCGTAACGGATAACTACTACATCACCCTTGTTGATTTTGCGTCCCTGTACGGCTGCCATTGCTTCTGACTCGTCGTTGAAAACTCTGGCGGGTCCTGTGTGCTTCATAAGCTCTTTTGCACAGGCAGAGCGTTTTACTACAGTGCCGTCCGGAGCAAGGTTACCAAACAAAATTGCAAGTCCGCCGTTGTCGCTGAACGGATTTTCAATAGGACGGATAGTTTCAGGATCGCGGTTTACAACTCCCTTAATGTTTTCTGCAACAGTTTTTCCTGTAACTGTGATGAGCGATGTATCAATCAGGTTTTTCTTTGCAAGCTCTGCAAGAACAGCCTGTACACCACCTGCTTCGTCAAGCTGGCACATAAATGTATGACCTGCAGGAGCCAAGTGGCACAGGTTTGGTGTGCGGTTAGAAATATCGTTTACATCGTGTAAGTCAATCTGGATTCCGGCTTCGTGTGCAATTGCCGGAACATGAAGCATTGTATTACTTGAACAGCCGAGTGCCATATCTGCGGCCAGTGCGTTCATAAAGTTCTGCTTTGTAAACATGCGGCGGGCGGTGATTCCCTTATTGAACAAATCCATAACAGCCATACCTGCTTTTTTAGCAAGTGCAATACGGCGGCCTGTTACTGCAGGAATTGTTCCGTTACCTGGAAGTCCAAGACCAATTGCTTCTGTAAGACAGTTCATTGAATTAGCAGTAAACATACCGGAGCAGGCACCACAGCCTGGGCAGGCAACCTCTTCCATCTGTTCAAGCTGAGCTTCGTTTATGCGTCCGCTTGCAACTGCGCCTACAGCTTCGAACATATCAGAGAGCGACAAATTGCGGCCTGCATAAGGGTTAGTTTCATCTTTTCCCGGAATGCGTCCAGGCATCATAGGTCCGCCGGAACAGAATACTGTAGGCAGATCTAGACGAGCGGCAGCCATGAGCATACCAGGAACAATTTTATCGCAGTTAGGAATCATAACAAGGGCATCAAACTGATGAGCTTTTGTCATACATTCAATTGAATCTGCAATGAGCTCGCGGGTTACGAGAGAATACTTCATTCCTTCGTGACCCATGGCAATACCGTCACAGACCCCGATTGCAGGAAACTCTACCGGAGTTCCACCGGCCATGCGGATACCATCCTTAACAGCCTGGGCAATGCGGTCCAGTTCTATATGTCCCGGAATAATTTCGTTTTTGGCACAGCACACACCTACGAGCGGGCGGTCAAGTTCTTCTTTTGTATAGCCCATTGCATAAAACAGCGAGCGGTGCGGTGCACGTTCAATTCCTTTTTTTGCGTTGTCGCTTTTCATATTTACCTCTTATCCTGTAAAATCAATTTAATAAGTTGTGCGCTCTTGGTCCGGATATTGTTTTTCTGTTCTGCCAGAGCCTGGGCGCTCAAATCAATTCGTGAATATTCACAAACCTTGTGTCCGTATTCAGACAAGGTTGCAGGTCCTTCTGCCTCGCAGGCAAAAACCACATTGCGGTTGCTTACATAGAGCCTGTAAAATTCCATAAACTCATCGTTATCTACAGGCAGGCCGTAAAGCATGAATATTCTTTTATAATCCTGAATCTGTGCAAACCTGCGGACGACTGCTTCCAGCTTGGAGGTAAAAGCACGTGAGTCACCCTCACCTTCTATCATTTCTGAAACAACAAACAAATCTGCATCCGCCGGTGGTTCACCTTCGGGTTCACATTCAATAACGCGGCTGAACTCTACGCTTTCCAGAATTGCCTGAGTCTTTGAATCTGTAATGCGGACTGTAACGGCTGCAATTTCGTTTTCTTCTTCGTCCTCGCTGCCGGCTCCTGCTCCGCCTTCTTCTCCACCAAAAAGATTTGCAAGCTCTTCTGTGCTTACTTCTCCAGTATGGAATGTTTTTTCTTCCTCTTCTTCTTCGGCTTCCTGAGCTACTGCCTGCTCGGCAACATCATCAACAGAAATTTCTGCGCTAAAGTCATCATCATCTTCCAGAATATCTTCGTCTGTAAAAAATGCTTCTATCTGAGGATCGGCTTCGTCATCAACATTTTCTTTGATTAAACCTGCGGCCATAGCCTGAGCTCCGGCAACACTAAGTCTGAGCTTGTCACCGTCGTCTGTGCGTTCATAAAGACAGCCGTCAGTTTCGCTAACATAAAATTTCTGGTTTTCTTCGTTGATTCGAATAAAGCGGATTTTTGGACAGTCTTCAAAAGCAGTCTCGTCCAGATACTCCAGCGAAACCGGAAGCACCAGTGTAGTAAGTTCTGAACAACCGGCAGCGGCACGTTTTTCTATGCGTTCAACTGTCGGAGGAATTACCAGAGAAGAAAGCGAAGAACAGCCTTCGAAAACAAAAGGAGAAAGTGCACGAATGCCTGCACGGAACGGAATCTGAGTTAAGCTTGAACAGTTTTGAAATAAGCCTTCGGGAAAATCATAAACAACGTTAGGCATTTTTACCTGAACAAGAGAACGGCAGCCTGAAAAAAGATATGGCGGAAGCTCGGTAACCTTCTGCGGCAAAACAACCTGCTTAAGGTCCGGAGAATCCTTAAAAAGTGCGGCACCAATTCCAATTACAGAATCAGGCAGGGTAACCTTTTCGTACGGGCACTCAGTAAAAACTTCTTCGTCTACATAATGTGCACCAAAGGGAACACGACCCTTGAACTCACCATTTTCAATATCAACACCGAGTACGGTATGCAAATCGGGTGTGTATAAAAGACCATTCTTTCTTACAATCTGTTCCATATTTTTATTGTAATATTATTTTATGATTTTCTCAATGATAAAGTTGTGGTATAATTTAGGTGATGTTCACAAGGTTTTGTGCCAGAAAATTCATTATTTTTCCGCTTATTCTTGTTTTGTCGGGCATGCTGATTTTTGCCCAGGGCAGTAATGATCAATATGAAGATTATTCTACGCTGATTGAACGGCTTATGAAAGAACAGGAAGCCAGAGACAAAGCACAGCAGGAAAAGAATAATATAGAAGAAACAAAGCCGGAAGTGATTGAAGTGGAGCCTGCAGAGGTAGAAGCTGCCGAGCCTGAGGTTGAAGCTGCGCCGGCTGAACTAAGTGACGAGCCTGATGTTCCTGAAGTAATCGCGCCGGAAACGCCTGAGACAGAAGCGCCTGTGGAAGAAATCCCGGTTGAAGCGCCGGTAGCAGAAGCCCCGGAAACTGAAACCACAGAGCCTCCCGTTGCAGAGGAATCACAACCCCAGACCGAAGAAGAAAAGCACAAATACGAAGCCCTTGCAATGATAAGGTACAAAAACTCCGATTCCATCAATTTTAAGCTTAAGATTTCTTATATCCCTAAGCCATACATCCTTGGAATCAGTTTTGCGGCCGGTTATTCTGCCTACAAGCTTATTCAGCCGTTTTATTTTGGAGGCTATCTTGAGCCGCATATTGGCATTCCGCAGAAAAAGTTTCCGTTTAAGTACGAACTTGACGGCGAGGCAATAGGCGGACCTCTTATCATGGGCGGCAAGCTTTACGCCCCATTTGGTATCTGTGTATTTCCGTTCCAGCGCAACATAGAAGTCTTTATAGAATTTGAGCCCGGAATCACTTTTGACTTTTTGTGGAACGCCAAGTTTGGTAAAAAATCAATCACAAGCAAGCTCTACCCTGCTTTTTATGCCGCAATCAGAACCGGCGCCTCCTACAAAAATATCACAGTTTTTGCCGAAGGTAATTACGACGCAATCTTGGGCTTTGGTGTAAGCCTTGGCGTGGGCTACAACTTTAACATCCAGTACAACACCCGCGCCGATGACATCAATTCTCTGGAAGACGAGACTGAACAATAGGCATTTGCATACCATATTAAGTTTTGATATAATCTACTCATTGATTTACCTATGGGGTTTGTAGATGAATAATAAATACAGAAAGGATTTTCCTTTTTTTAAAGCAATAGATGAACATAATTCAAAAGAAAATAAAGACCTTATATATTTTGATACGGCTGCAACCGCACAGCGACCTTTCATTGTACTTAATGCAATGACTCATTTTTATGCCACCGAAAATGCCAACCCTTTGCGAGGCTTGTATTCTTTGAGTGAACGCGCAACCGTAGCCTATGAAAACGCCAGAAAAACTACAGCAGAATTTATAAACGCAAAAGAAAACGAAGAAATTGTTTTTACCCGCAATGCTTCCGAAAGCCTGAACCTTGTTGCCTACAGCTGGGGACTCAATCATCTTAAACAAGGTGACGAAATCTGCGTTACTATAATGGAGCATCATTCAAACATAGTTCCATGGCAGATGGTATGTCAGAAAACCGGCGCAAAGCTTGTGTTTATGGAATGCGACAAACAAACAGGCATTATAAGCGACCAGGAAATTGCAGACAAAATTACACCACGCACAAAGATTGTTTCAGTAGTTCATGTAAGCAATGTGCTTGGAGTTACAAACCCTGTAAAAAAAATAGGCCAGGCCGCACATGCACAGGGCGCAATTTTTATTGTAGACGGTGCTCAGTCTGCTCCGCACATGAAGGTTGATGTTCAGGAAATTGACGCAGACTTTTTTGCAATGAGCGGTCACAAGCTTTGCGGACCAATGGGAATTGGTGCCCTTTACGGTAAGCGCGAGCTTTTGGAACAGATGGATCCTTTCTTACGCGGTGGAGAAATGATTGAATATGTTACCCGCGAAACTGCCACCTGGGCCGAGGTTCCTCACAAATTTGAAGCAGGTACTGTAAGCGCAGGAGACGCCGTTGGTATGGCAGCCGCAATCCGTTACATTGAATCAATCGGGCTTAATAATATAGAAGAACATGACAAAATTCTTGCACAGCGCATGATTGCAGGACTCAAAAACATTCCTCATGTAAACTTAATTGGTAGTGACGATGCTTCTAAACGCTGCGGAATAGTTACCTTTACAATTGACGGTGTACATCCTCATGATATAGCCTCGCTTCTTTCCGAAGAACATATTGCCATTCGTGCAGGCCATCACTGTGCACAGCCTCTGGGTCAGTATCTTGGTCAGACTGCAACTGCACGCGCAAGCCTGTATTTTTACAATACCGAAGAAGAAGTGGATACCTTCCTTGAAAAAGCCGCCAAGCTTCGTGAATGGTCTGGTTACAAGGACTAAATCATAACTAAAACTATAAGGTTGCCCCTATCTTTTACAAGTGGTATAATCTGACATATGAAAAACATAGCCGTAATTACGGGTGCCAGCTCCGGAATGGGAAAGGAATTTGCCGTTCAGGTTGCAGCAAATTATGATTTTGATGAAATCTGGATTGTTGCACGCCGTCTGGAAAACCTTGAAAAGATTGCACAGGAAATAAATGCGACAAAAAATTTTCAGGTTGTTAAGCCCGTTCAATTGGATCTTTGTGGAAGTCAGGGAGTTTACGAGCTTGAAAAACTCCTTAAAGAAGAAAACGAAAAGCTTGTAAAGGTCGAAAGCGGAATTAAAATTGGTCTTTTGATAAACAATGCGGGTTTTGGAACCTATGGTCCTTTTGAAGAAACAAGCATAAAAACTCAGATGCAGATGGTAGACTTGAACTGTACTGCCCTTACCGGCCTGTGCGGAATTGCCCTGCCATTTTTAAAAGACGGTTCTGTAATCATTAATACAGCAAGTCTTGCAGCCTATATGCCGCTTGGAAACTTTGCGGTTTATGCGGCTACCAAGTCATATGTTTTAAGCTTTTCTGTTGCACTTGCGGCAGAACTTAAAAACCGCGGTATAAAGGTAAGTGCCTTGTGCCCGGGTTCTGTAAGCACGGAGTTTGCACAGGTTGCTTCTAACGGAGCAAGAAAAGAAGTTAAGGGAGGCATTCCGCCACAGAAGGTAGTTGCACAATGCTTAAAGCGTGCCTTTGCCGGAAAAACAACCTCGCTTTACAGACTCAAATGGAGAGTTACAGCATTTATGAGCAGATTTGTGGGACGTTATCTGGTTGCCAGCTACACCTACAAGCACATGAAACGCCCGCGCACACCGGACGAATCACAACAGGAAAAAGAAATTCAATTTTAAGGGCCCTTCGAGAGCCTCAGGGACCCCGACGAGGTAAATATGAACGAAATTATAGAAAACAGTACAATCAACAGTGCACTTTTTACAGATTTTTATGAACTTACAATGGCTCAGGGCTACTGGAAGGAGAACATGAACGAAGAAGTCGTTTTTGATATGTTCTTCCGTAAGAATCCTTTTAACGGAGGCTTTTCTGTTTTAGCAGGTAACGAAACCCTGCTCGACGCCCTTACCTCCTTCCGTTTTAGCGAAGATGACATTAAATATCTTGCCGAACAGAAAATCTTTGATCAGGGTTTTCTGGACTACCTTAAAGACTGGCATTTTACCGGCGACCTTTACACAATGGACGAAGGTACCGTAATTTTTCCTCAGGAACCGCTTGTACGCATTCACGCAAATCTTATAGAAGCACAGATTCTTGAAGGTCTTATCCTTAATCACGTAAATTTCCAGAGCCTTATTGCTACAAAAACTGCACGCATCTGGCTTGCAAGCAAAAAAGCTCCTATTATGGAATTTGGACTTCGCCGTGCACAGGGACCTGACGGAGCAATGAGTGCTACACGTGCTGCCTATATTGGTGGAGCTGCAGGAACTTCCAACACACTGGCAGGTAAGCTTTACGGCATTCCTGTTATGGGAACAATGGCTCACTCCTGGATAATGTCCCACAGTTCAGAGCTGGAAGCTTTCCGTGAATATGCAAAAATATATCCGGAAAATTCCATATTCCTTATCGATACCTACGATACACTCAAATCTGGAATTAAAAATGCAATCATAGCAGGCGGCGAACTTGTAGAAAAAGGCTATAACTTTGGCGTTCGCCTTGACTCAGGTGACATTTCATATCTTACCCGCGAGGTTCGTAAGGAACTGGACAGAGCCGGTTATCCACAGGCAAAGATAAGCGTTTCAAACGAGCTTACAGAAGAAATTATTTCTACACTTGTTGCAGGCGGTGCACCAATTAACAGCTGGGGTGTTGGAACCCACATGGTTACCGGCGGCAACGAATCTTCATTCACAGGCGTATACAAGCTTTGTGCACGTCACGACAAAACAACAGGCGGCATGACCCCTGCAATGAAGTTCAGCGATAACCCTGCCAAGACAACCAACCCGGGCATTAAAAATGTATTCCGTCTTTATGACGAAAACGGCATGGCCTGTGCAGATATTCTTGCGCTCGAAGATGAAGTACTTGAGACAGGCAAAGAATACCGTTACTATCACCCGATGGTAGATTACAGACAGTTCTCATTCAAGGCTGCAAGAATTGAACCGCTTTTGAAAAAACGTCTTAGCAATGGAGAACGCGTAGAACCACGCAAGCCGGACAGCGAACAGCTTAAGATAAGTCATACAAACATGCAGGCACAACTCGAAAGCTTTGACGAATCCTACAAGCGCATCTTAAATCCTCACATTTACAAGGTTTCTATTACCGAAAAGCTTAAGGATCTTAAGATGAAGTTTATTCAGGAAAATATAAAATAACGTGAAGAAGTTTGTAATATTATTAACAGTTTCTTTTGTTCTCCTTGTATCCTGTGGTACTACAAAGCCACAGGACACCGAGCCGCAAATAGAAATTGAATCGCCGGAGGTTCTGGACGAATATTCTTTTGACAAGGAATATTACCGGGACGTAAAGTGGCACGACATAAAATCATTAACCGAGCTTTACGGAAAATGGGTAACCCCTTCCGGCACTCTGGAATTTCCTTACTATGCAGATTCTTGCGAATATCTTTCCATAATTGCACCGGCTACAGACGACACTCAAAAATGGGATGATTTTGCAAAGCTTAAGGACATAAGTCTTGAGCACCTTTGGAAAAATCGTTATTTATATATTCCCGAAATTTACGGAACCGACTACCCTGTTGCCGACGAAAACGGAACCCAGCTTGGAATTAAAGTTGAGTTTACACAGTATTCTGCCATTGAAAGATACATTATTTCAAGTTACCGCCAGCTGCTTATTCCGGTAGAAATCGTAAACAGAAACCTTGACTTTTTTAAACTTTCTGATGACGGACAGAAAATTAAAGCACAGGGAATGTTCAGATTTTTTTCCAGAGATTTTATAAACCTTACAGATTCTTTTATTATTCCGCAAACCGATTATACACACCCTGCCCCAAAATACGGCCTGGTACTTTCCGGTGGCGGCGGTAAAGGTGCCTACGAGGTTGGAGTCTGGAAGGCTTTTATTGAATACGGCCTTGCAAAAAAAATCCGTGCACTTTCGGGTACCAGTGTCGGCGGTTTGAATTCTGCGCTTTTTGCAATTCAGCCTTACGACGATATTGAACGAATCTGGACCGACAAGGTTCCGGACAAGCTTACACAAAATGACGCACTCATTTCTCAGGAAGGCCTGGACGAAATCATTTCTTCACTTCCGCTTATACGCTTTGGACAGATGGATTTTCCTCAGGTTTATGTAACTGCAGTGCGAAATAAATTCCTGCTTGCAAAGCTTGTAAAAAGTAAACCGGGACAATATGCAACACGCTTTAACTTGAACGAAGAGCCTGCAATCGTACAGATTAAGAAAAAGCTTCTGGCAACTTCTGCTTTCCCTATTATCTGCCCTTCGGTAAAGCTTGCAGACGGCTTTGAATATTCAGACGGCGGTAACGAAGCAGTTGGCGGTGACAATACACCTATTACTCCAATCATCGAAAATCATTCGGACATAGACAGCATTTTTATTGTTTACCTGCAGCACGAACCAAAACGCAAGATTAAAGAAATTGAATATGATACAAAAAATCTTTTCCAGATAATTCCTTCGATTGAGCTTGGCGGCATTCTGGATGGTACTGCCAATTTTACTTCGAGCAGAATAAACCTGTTGATTAAATACGGTTATGAAGATGCGGTAAAGGTTCTTGAGAAAAACGGATATTATCCTGTAAGCAGCATCTGGTTTACAGAGACAGAGGAATTATCTACGGAAGATATTCTGGCTTTATATTCTGAAGAGCAGTAAACATTTTTTCTTTTGCATCCACACTGCCTTCGGTCAAAAGCTTAAGCTTTTTGCGTGCTTCCTTGCGCGTTGAATTTTCCTGATAGTTACAGGTGCAAACATAGCCTGCAAATCTTTCTTTTTTTGCATGTGCAATTATGCGTTCTTCGGCAACATAACAAAGCGGACGGATTATTCTAACCGGATAATTTTCGTATTGAAGGTTTGGAATCATTGTAGAAAACTCTCCCTTGTTCAAAACATTCATAAGAAGGGTTTCAAGCATATCATCCAGATGATGTCCAAGCGCAATTTTATTGTAGCCGTGTTCAAGTGCATATTTTAAAAGCTCAGTGCGGCGCTGAGTTGAACACCACCAGCAGTTCATTTTCTGTCCTTCTTTGATACGCGCACTTATATTGATTGGAATTGATTCAAAAGGAACCTTCCACTTTTTAAAAAGCTCCAGAATCTTAGGCGGAAACTCGGGTGCAAAATCTGACTGAATATTAAGCGCCATATATTCAAAACCACATTCCGGCCTTTTTGCCCTGTTAGAAAAATACTGAATGAGCGCCGTAGAATCCTTTCCCCCGCTCGCCCCTATGAGAATTCTATCACCCTTTTCTATAAGATTATAATCAAAACAAGCCTTATCAATCAGGCTGGATAACTTGGGTTCTTTGTTCATGAATAATATTATACCACAGCAAAGCTAAGCAATCCACCTATTATTAACAATATTACCACAAGGTTGTATAATATGCCGTGGAGAAGAAAATGAAAAAAATAACTTGTATAATTACAACACTATTAATTCTTGTCGGTTCAATTTTTGCACAGGAAGGACATAAATGGACAGACGGCTTGAGTGCAGGTGGGCTTTTCCGTTTGGGAATTCCAACATCAGGACTTGAGATTCACAGCAGATATGCATTCCCTATTACAAAGTCGATTCATGTGGATGCAGGATTAAATATTAATTTATGCTTGAGCTGGTATGCATACGGTGGTGACGCAGGCGTTGCTTTTGGCGGAACCAGTATTATTCCAAATGCATCTGTCTGGTATAAAGATTTTTATCTTCATTATGGACTTGGTATTGGCTCTGCAAGTAAGACTCATTTTGTTCCATATGATATAAGAATAGGCTGGCAGCCGGGCAGTACAAAAAAAGAAAACGGCGTCTGCTTTAATATGGAAATGGGCCTTATAGCAACCCCCGTAGAAGGCATAGAAAATGGTGAAGTAGTTAGCACCACCCTTTTCCCCGGCTTCTTTATGACATTAGGAGCGATGTATAAGTTTTAGGCGTAAAAAAAGCACCTTCAAAAGAAGGTGCTTTTTTTATATCAGATTGTCGGGTCAAGCCCGACAATGACATGCTTTTAGAATGATCCAGCTACAGCAACTGCGCAGGCAACGGTGCATGCCCTCAATCGAAAATGCGTTAAAAAAAACAGTCCATTGGGACTGTTTTTTAGCATTTACTTACTTTCGGCTCGCGAGATTTATCGAGCGCCAAAGGCTGCACTACAAGAAGCAACCTTTAGCATAAGATAAAACTTGTTTAGAAAGAACCAGCTACAGCAACCGCACAAGCTACAGTGCAGCCAACCATAGGATTGTTTCCCATTCCCATGAATCCCATCATCTCTACGTGTGCTGGAACTGATGAAGAACCTGCGAACTGAGCGTCTGAGTGCATACGACCCAAAGTATCAGTGAAACCGTAAGAAGCTGGACCTGCAGCCATGTTATCTGGGTGAAGTGTACGACCAGTCCCTCCTCCAGAAGCTACAGAAAAGTATTTCTTACCAGCGAGCAAGCGTTCCTTCTTGTAAGTTCCTGCAACTGGGTGCTGGAAACGAGTTGGGTTTGTTGAGTTACCAGTAATAGAAACATCAACATCTTCGTGCCACATGATTGCAACACCTTCGCGAACATCGTCAGCACCGTAACACTTAACGATAAGGCGATCTGGGTTAGAA
>JAFZOJ010000045.1 GCA_017550685.1 Treponema sp.
CCCCCAAAGTGTACTTGAGTACAGAATGTGTGCTTTCAGCTGGCTTTTAAGTTCAGAACGGCGATTCGATATGTTCAATTCAGATTAGAAACAGTGCAGAGTAGTGTACTTTCGCACAGAAAAAGTGCTAAACATTTAAAAATTCTGTACTTGTGTTTGAGTGTGTTTGAAGGTTGGCAGAATAGGTTTGAATATCTTTGGATTTGGATTTTTTATAAATTCTTCTTTAAGTTCACTATTTTTAAAGAAAAAATTATATAGAAATAAAAGTATATAATTAATATGCAGAGAAAGTTAAAAAAAGTTCTGTGCTTGTGAACTGTACTTTAAACATTTTTGTAAGCAGATTAAACTTTTTACAGTCAATTTTTTGACCACTGCGCGCGCTCCCCCCCGCAGTTTTATATTTTAATTTAAACAAAAACGGCGAGGCAGACCTCGCCGTTAGATGAAACTGGACCTTGCATCCAGCTCAATTATTAAGCCTGTACAGGCACTTTAGCTGCAATTTTTTTGACTTCTTTTACAGGAAGTTTTACCCATGCTGCAATCTGTTCTAAGGTTCCTGCATTTGATTCAATGAGGTTACGAATGATTTCTGCTTTTGCTTCAATTACACCTTCATTTTTAATCTTCTCAACAACTTCACACATAGTAACACCTCCTTTCTTTAAGTTACCATCATTATATACCTCTTCAAAGGAATTGTCACCTGTTAATGCAGATAACATTTTAAGAAGGGCATCCACATGTTTTATTTCTTCAGTTGAACCTTTGTAATCTTTCTTGAGTCTTACTGTCTGGAAATATTTAGCAACAATCTTGAAGTCGCTCTGGAACATATCAATGGTTTTATCACTCAACCAGGCAATATTAAAAACATTGATTTTGTAATCATTTATGAATGGTTTAAGTTCTTCCGGAACTTTGAAGCAGCTTAGTAAGTTTTTATGAGTAGACCATTTTTCTTCTGTTCCAAAATAAAGTACTAATGTAACAACAGGATAGAGATTCTTTTTCTTTTTCTCTTTGTCACTATCCAGCAACTGCTGTTTATATGACGCTCCATCATAGCTTATTACACGAAGAGGCATATTAGGATCTTGTACTGTTTGATTTTCGAAGCCAAGAATAGAGATTCTTACTTCACCATTTTTCCAGAACTTTGAAACGTCTCGTTCCTGTTGATGAATCTTGCCATCTGCCTTAAACATACTGTCTTTTGCTGCAGATTCAAGATCCTTTTCTTTCATAATTTTATTCCCCTTGAATAAGAGAACATTTACGATATCTGCAAAAACGTCATTAAAGGCTTCGAGATTCTTTTCTGTAATGTCTTTAGCACCCATATTTATAATATAATGTATTTTGACGGTAAAGTATATATGAACGTGGCGCAAGTTCTGCTTTCTGCTATTCTGTCTGCGCCACAAGGAGAGAGCGTACCCGGCTTGTCCGGGTATGCGAACGACTACGGCGGCTCAACAGAGCCGCCGTGCCGATTGAGTGCAAGGGCGCAGACCTTGCATGATTGAGGCAACAATTTGACACACACAAAAGAAGTTCCCAAAAGCCGCCATTTACCGATGCACTGAGCATCTTAAAACGGCGGGACAACTGGAATGTTGAGTAAAAGGGTGCCCCCTTGCCCCCCAAGAGCGGTTCAATACCATTCCTTATTTTTTACGAAGGGGGAAAAGGGGGATGCCCCGCGGCGGGGGGAAAGGGGGAACGCTTTTGCGTGCCCGC
>JAFZOJ010000046.1 GCA_017550685.1 Treponema sp.
ACTGCGGGGCTCAAACGCCGCCCCGCAACGCCCTGCTTACCCCGCCCACCCGCCCCATGTTTCTTGTGAGGCATAAACAATCTTTAGGCATTCTCAAAGGCTTGCGTGGTTGTTTGAAATAATTTATATTGCTCAAAAGCAGAAATGTTTTCGCTGCAAAATTCAAATACGGAGCCAGTTGTGAAAGAGCCTTTGTCGCAGAAAATGTTCTATTACTTTGATGAGTCGGGCGATCCAAAAATTTTCGGACATCGCGGCAAGAACCTTTTGCAAGATGGGTTGGTCAGTAAGACTTTTTCTGTTGGCTATGTGGAAATGTCTAACCCGCACCAATTGCTGGTTGATTTGGAAAATCTTCGCAAGGAATTGATGGAAGACGAATACCTTAAGGCAGTGCCGTCTGTGCAGAATCTGAAAAATGGTTTTCATGCAAATAAGGATTGTGCGGAAGTCAAAGAGAAAGTTTTCAAGTTGTTGAAGAAGGCTGATTTTGAAGCCTATATAATTGTCGCTCGTAAAGACGAATCGATATTTCGTCGCAAATTCAACATGAGCGACAAAAAGTTGTACAAGTTCTTGGTTGCAGAACTTCTGAAAAACCGCTTGCATCTTTACAACGAAATCGATATCTATTTCTCGGAGATGAGCAACATCGTAAGCGTTTCCAACATGACGGAAGCTCTGAATGATGCCATTGCAAAGTTCCAGCAGAAATGGGGTAAAGAAAACAATGGGAACATCCGCATATTCTTGCAGCAACCATCGCACTTACCTTTGCTGCAAGTAATCGACTATGTTTTGTGGACGATTTTTAGGGTGTATGAGAAAAACGATTTCCGCTATTTCAATTTCATCAGGGAAAAAATAAAACTGGTGCATGACATTTTCGATGTTCAGGCGAACCAGTTTTATGGGACATTCTATACGGACAAAAATCCGCTAGAGCAAAAAAAATGGAGTCCCATCAGCGGCTAGGTTTCCAAAGAAACGCACGGCATGGAGCCGACATTCACCAACCAAGGACTCTATAACAAATATACCATTTTTTGTGAGAAAAGTCAATAGGAGCTTTTTTGCCCATTTTATTTGACGGTTGTTTGATAGAATATGCTTGAGATAACCAAAATTGGCGAATTTGACGCAAAATCACCATTTTTTATTTGATAGGAATGGACGGAAAGCTCTGTTTGCCCCCCTCCATCCAACTTTGAATAATCCCACTTTTCTTGCAAAAGTGCGTTTTTGGCCCGATTTGGGCTGTTTCTTTGCGAGTGGACACCCTTATGTCATAAAAAAGAGTTATATTAAATTTGAAAACTTTTATGAGGCTTTTATAAGGTAACTTAATTTTTGACATTTCTTGAGCTTTGCTCCTTGTTCTCTAACTCGAAATCAGCAAATTTCAAAGAACCTGAGAATAGGATGCGAACGCTCACGTCCAGAAATGGGCGTGGGTTGTTTGTGTTTATCAGGTTAAGGTTTTGCTGAACCTCGAGTTAGGTAAACATAGACAAGTCCCACGTCTTTTTTTTGTGGTTTCGTCTTTTGATAGGAACATTGCTCTCAATGTAGGACTTTCAACAAAAGAGGTTGGATATGAAAAAATGGTCTAATTTCATCCTTATTATGTTTCTATTCATAGATGTGGGATTTGCTACGGATACCACAAAAGATATTGACAACTTAAGATTAGAGATGGAGCAATCTATTATAGATGTTGATTTGGGAAAATATAGGCAAATAGTACGAAATATTAAAGATCGAGAAATTTTGGAAAATGGACGAATTGCGTACAGGTTTTATGAATTATACAAAAAGTGCAAAATCCGCTTTTATGGTGGTGCTTATGAGCCATCTTGTATTCGCGATGTAAATTCTGGATCAGAAAAACTCTCTGCAGTTCTAGGCTTTTTCTCTTCAAACTTCCAAGAAAAAGCATCCCGAGATATTGAGGATATCAAAAGTTTAGCCGAAGTAAATAAAAAACGATCGAAAGACAAACCTGTCTTTAAAGAGGTTAGAGCAGAAGATTTGGATGATTTGGTAGATTTTACTATTAGACCTTCTGATTTTAAAGCCTATGAAAATATTGGCGTGACGGAGGATTCTGCAAAAAAGTGGTTTTCATTGCATCAAACAGTTATGATGGTAAAAGAGTGGCGTAATAATGGCGTTTGCTCACCTGATACTGCGGAGCTTTGGCTAAAAAAAGGTATTACGTTTGAGAATATTGAGAAATGGAGCGGTGTAAGTTTAGAATCCGCCGATGAATGGCTAAAAATTGCAGATTTAAAGGTTGATGTTTCTAATTATATTTCTGCTGGCGCAAAACCTGATGAGCTGAAGGGATGGTTGGATTACTATTATACTTACGGATACGAATCTTTTGAGGGAACACTAGAATACGACGAAATAAAAAAGTATAATGCGGCACACGTTAAGCCTTCGTTTGCCTTTGCAATGAAAAAACAAGGGCTTTCTGCAGATGATATTGTAAAGCAATGGAAGAATGTAAGAAAAAATTGCAAGGAAATTCTTCCACAGGATGAATTGTATTCTGCAAATCCCTATGCGACTAAGGGAAAATGCTATGAATATATAGGAAGTTCAATTCAATTACTTTCGAAAAATTCCGGTCTTTATGAAGGAGATGGAGTTTCTTTTGTTTCGATACCGAATGGAATAATTCCCAAATCTGTTATTGGCGTTGCTAAAAGTAGTGGGGCGTATACCTACAGGTCTACTATGGGAGCGAAGCAAACGGTTGCAAAACTTTCTTTGGTGCAATTTGCGCCTTTTCAAGATTGATAAATTTTTTAAGGATTTTTGGGAGATTGAAAAATGAATTCTAAACCATTCCCGATAATGATGGCAGTTGTATCTATTGCCCTGCTGGCTCTCGCGATTTATACAAGAATGGCTTTGGACTGGCCCATTACTTTATGGCTTTTATTAGGAGCTTTGGTTGGCACTTGGTACACTAGTGCGAAAAGTTGGGTCGCTGATATGAAGCAGAACAAAATGGATCTTAGTGATGGTAAAAGATTTTTCACCATTATGACAATCATTCCTATAATCTGTTTTGTGATTTACTTAATTATTCATTTGGGCTTTGCTGAATCATATAACGAGCGTAAAGCAAAAGAACATGCAATACAACAATATGCAATTGAATATGCAAAAAGCGTAATAGAAGCTGATAATTATGGTCTTGCTCTCCAAAATGATTTGAAAAATGCACAAATAGCGTATAAAGGTGATTCTTCGCTAGCTCAAATGCTTGCGGATATGTCTGAAGCTGTATTGAGAATGCATTCGGAAAAAGCCGAAAAGATGAAAAGCCTTTTTTCTCTTTACGATAATCTGGGGCTTGATTTCATTCAAGATTCTATAACTCAAACAAGTAAACTTTACGCAGAAAAATGGACTGCGATGTATAATATTATTCTCAATACGAATGTGTGGGCAAAAGTGCGCTCAGAGGCCTTTTTGGATTCTATAAATCGATTTGCGAATAAATATGATGAATGCCAAAAGAAAACGAAGGCTTCCTTAAATGGGGTGCTGAATATGGTGAAAATAGATGGGGATAGTTTGTATAGGTCTTTGGGCTATCCCAAAAAAGTAAATACCATGCCGATAGAAGCTTTGCCTATATTTGCAAAAGTGTCGAGGGCATGTCCTGCATTTGTCAGATTTAGGGACTCGTTTGATTATAAAGGAATGAGTGACTCTGATGGCATTTACTATGATGGAAAGGCTCGATATGGTTTGAAAAGTTTGAGTGTGATTATAAAAGAGGATTTGAATTATGATGTGAGAACGATAAACAATGTGTGTAATTATGTGTTGACGAAAAAAGAAGACCGAGTTCTTACAATAAAGGAAGCCTGTGGAATTTTATGTAAGGGAACATATCATTCATTAGATGGTAAAGAGGAATATCGCTTCGATGAAAAAATACCTAAAGATGCTATTACAGTTAATCGATGAACGGTAACATTCTTTGTTTGTCTTAAGTGTTCCTTGTAGTTTTCTATGACACGCATATTATGCTCTTGAAGAGATTGCATTCTCTTTCGCGTTAGGGATAGTGACCCCTTGGGGCGGAGACTCGCGGCAGTCTTGTATTGCATTCCTTGGAAGCGAGGCTCCGTTTTATGAGGTTGGGCGGGAACGGAGTGAACCGGGCAACCCATAAAATATAGCCCGACCCGCACGAAGTGCGGGGAACGCCCAAAAGAAAAATAATTTCCCGATTATCCACTGGGAAGATGGCGAAATCTCTACAGTGGACGACGCCGAACTTCCGGTGCTCTTGCCGGAACTCAAGGACTACAAGCCGGGTGACGGCGGACAGTCTCCGCTCGCCAACGCCACCGAATGGCTCCAGGTGACCGACAAGAATGGCCGCAAGGGTATCCGCGAAACGAACACCATGCCGCAGTGGGCTGGCTCCTGCTGGTATTACCTCCGCTACATCGATGCCTGCAACGGCGACGCATTTGTTGCAAAGGAACTTGAAAAGTACTGGATGCCTGTGGACCTCTACGTGGGCGGTGCCGAACACGCCGTGCTCCACCTGCTCTACAGCCGCTTCTGGCACAAGGTCTTGTTCGACCTCGGCCTCGTCTCTACCGACGAACCGTTCCAGAAACTCTTTAACCAGGGCATGATCCTCGCCTTCGCTTACGAAGATGCCGCTGGCTCCAAGGTCCCCACCGACGAAGTCGAAGAAAAGAACGGCAAGTTCTTCAAGAAGGGTACCGACATCGAGCTCAAGCAGATTGTGGCCAAGATGAGTAAGTCCCTCAAGAACGTCGTGAACCCCGATGACGTTGTCCGCGACTACGGTGCCGACAGTCTTCGTTTGTACGAAATGTTCATGGGTCCGCTGGACGCCGTGAAGCCGTGGCAGACCAAGGGCATCGAAGGCATGAACCGCTTCCTCGGCCGCGCTTGGCGTTCCGTGGTGGGCGACGACGATGCCGCTCCGGTTTATGTTGACGAAACCGCTCCGGAAGCAATCGAAAAGGTCATGCACCAGACGGTCATCAAGGTCACGAACGACATTGAAAACATGAGCTTCAACACCGCCATCAGCCAGTTGATGATTTTCAACAACGAAATGATGAAGATGGACAAGCGCTACCGCGAACCGTGCGAAACCTTCGTGAAGTTGCTGCACCCGTTTGCCCCGCATATCGCCGAAGAA
>JAFZOJ010000002.1 GCA_017550685.1 Treponema sp.
AGAGATATTGCCAAAGCTGGCGGAAACTCCGCCGGAAGTTTCAAAAGCATGTGAGGACTGCAAGGCAGAAACCCCGGATGATGCAGAACTGGAAAACGAAAACTCTACAACAGAGGCAGAAACAGACTGCGACGCATCTCCCGAAAACGAAAACTTGCAGAATGATACAGAGGCAGAAACGGAACCCACAAAGGCCGACAACGAAAACTCAAGTGTCATGTCCAATCAGGCAGAAGAACAGGGTGGGTTCAAAACCGACGAATACGGTTTTGAAGTATTTGGGGAAACGGAAAACGATGCACAATCTTGCGGGGCTGTGGAAACCAAGGCAGAAACGGAACCTGAAAAGGCGGACAACGAAAACGAGGGAAGCTCGAATCCACGCGAAGCAGAACCAAAAGAAGCTGCATCCGAACCGGTCCATTATGACGAAAACGGCAACGGTCTGCTGTTCGATTTTGAGTAGGAGGGTGTATGCATTTTCCTACAAATTATGAGGACAGAATCGTCATTGAAAATGGAAAAATTGTGCGTATCGTGACCGCCAGATGGTATGACAAAAAGCAGTCTGAAAAACAGAATACTTCTATCTGGTACGAATGCGACATCTATAAGGAAGATGAAGATGGCAACACATGGAAACAAAATCTCTATCAGTCTTGCTGGGGAGGCTATGTAGTTGCTTTTCCGGGGCTTCCTTGGAATGAAAATCGGTATAGTTGGTATTTTGACCAAAGTCCGGCAACAGAAGAAGGCTGGCAGGCTACAGGTAAACCGATGGATATAGGTGGATGTGATGTTGAGCAAGATGATCTTGAACTTATTTATTCCTTATATCCTGATTACCGTTATCTTGTAAAAAAATACAAAAAAGACCGTGCAGGATGCATGTATAAGCGCTGGGAAATAATCGAAAAGCTTATCATGTGGAAACAGCATCCAGAGCTTGAATTCATTCTTGCTGCAGATTACGAAAAGGTAGGAATGAGTAAAGGTTTCTGGAGGCTTTCAGAAAAGAAGCGTTGGGAAATTGCGCGTTTTATAAAACAATATCCAAAGCTTCATGACCTGGGCTTGCGTGAGGTTCAGAGCGCTATAAAAAGCGGTAATCCTGAATTATTTGCACGGTATCTTATCGATGTTTCAAATTGGAGGCGTACCGGCGTAGACGGTGTAAGGTTTGCTGATTATGTCTATCTCAAAAAATACAGAGGCATTAAAAAGGATTGGTTCTGTACTGCTCTCGACCGCAAAATAAGTATATGGCAGGACTATATGAGGATGCTTGCCCAGACAACGCACGATATAAAGGACGAATATTGGCGGCATCCGAAAAACCTTATCGAAAAGCACAATCAGTTAAAAGATGACCTTGAGCGCATCAAGGAACAGGCAAAGCTTGAAGCTCTTAAAAGTAAACAGAACGCTATAAGAGCAATAAAGCGCCGGTTTCAGGAGCTCAACGGAAACATTGACGGCTATTCTATTTTCGTGACGACAGATTACAACGAATGGAAAAAACAGGCTGCAGAGTTGCATCAGTGTATTGTTGCTGCCGGATATTATGAAAAAATGATAGACGGCAAGGATAATATTGTCTTTATACAAAAAGACGGAATTCCTATAGCAACTGCAGAAATACGGACAGATAGTTCTCTCGGACAGTTTTATGCAGATGAACGCGACAGGGATAATTGTCTGCCTTCTGCAGAAGTAAAGGCAGCGTTTGAGAAATGGTTCCAGTCTATTCCTAAAAAGACATGGAAGCCCCGCAAAACTAAAAAGCAGATTAAGGAGGCAGCATAATGAGTTTTTTTAATTCAAAACCATGGGCCAAAATTCCGACCGATCTGCTTGAAAACAAGGCAATGAACAGAGCAGAAAAGATGCTGGCCCCGGAACTTAAAAGCGCACCTGTATTGTTATATCTTGCAGGAGCTACAAAAGCAGACGATGACGGCATTTTTGACATCGGCGACGGTGAGGAGTTTGCAAGCCTTATAAAGGTAGAAAGCCCCGAAAACGTGCGCCAGGTTGCAGAAGCAATGGTAAAGCTGCGCATTTTTGCCCATGTACCGGAAAGCTCTATCTTCCTTTTTGTTGAATGGGAGTATACAACGCGTCAGGCC
>JAFZOJ010000047.1 GCA_017550685.1 Treponema sp.
GATTTCGGAATTGCTCCCCTTGCGCAAACTACTCGAAAGAACCAGAATATTTTTCATTGTCAGCCTCTTTTTTGATTACACATACAATATACCTAAAAAGGCTTCAAATAACAATTACTTATTTATTATGGCTTGCTATGCTTTTTAGGCATAGATAAAAAGACGTTCCCCGGCTCGCCGGGTCGGGCTTTATTTTATGGGTTGCCCGGTTCACTCCGTTCCCGCCCAACCTCATAAAACGAAGCCTTGCTCTCAAGAAATTCGGACAAGAACAGTCCGCAAGTCTTCGCCCCAAGGGGTCACTATCCCTAACGTGAAAGGGGTCGAATTCGACCCCTTTCTTTTATCGTTCCACAATTTTTTGCAGTTTAGCATCGTAACGATATCGAACAATTTCGCCTGACATAATCAAGTTAATCGCTTGCTCAATAATCGGAAGTGGAACGATAAACCATTCTTTTGGAATATGACGGTTCCCTTCAGCATCATAAACATCAACATTCAAGCAAACTTGCCCAAAAAAAACATGTATTAATTGTTCAAACTTTTGCGGATTCATGTTGAAGCATTGCCAGCTTGCAATATGGCGAACGGGCGCCATCAAATAAGTTGTCTCGTTTTCCGCATTTTTCAAGCGTTCTTCTACCGAAGTAGTGCAAAATCCAATTTTGTACAGGTTCGCAACATTTGCGATGTAAGGATTTTTGCTTAAAGATGAGCAGACATAAATAAATCCACAAGCTTTGTCATCAGGAGTTATCCCCAAGCTTTTTTCAGCATTGGCGGCAGATTCTTCGCTACTTTCAGTAACAGTTTTCCCGTTCAAATACAATAATTTTTCAACAGAACGCTTTAACAAAGCGGCTTCGGTACCGTTTTCAAAAATACACCGAGTACGACCATTCTTGTAAATGTGTTTGCCCTCAGGCGTTATACCATCTTGTTGTGTAATTTGAATAGATTCGACGAAGAAGAGCACTCCGTTGTAAACATAAAAGCCTCCTTCTTTAAGATGTGAAATTTTCGCATCCAGAAGTTGCCTTTTCCCACTCTTAATTTCATCTTGTACACGAGCAAACATCGCTTCATAGCGTGCAAAATCTTTACAAGACTCTCGCTGAGCGACAAAATCCGCCTCATCACGCTCCAAAGCCTGCTTTATGGATGGACGAAGATTGAAAATCGAATTTTCACCATCATCAAGGTCAATTGAATCCAAAATGTCGTCTATGGACATTTTCTTTTCTTGATATTGTTCATTTTTTCCAGAAAGGAGCCCATGGCGATCAGCTTTGTAAATAGCCTGTACATCACGAAGGCTCGTATCATTTCTATACCTATTCAGCCTTGCAGCCAATCGGTATTCACCGAGATCACTACTATTGCTAGACGGCTCCCTGCCATTATTATCCACAAAACGGCTCAGTTCCTCGAATTCCTGAACCATTCGGTCAAGGTCTGTTGCCTTGGGCGTTTTCGGTTTTTCGTCAAGGATTCCGTCGGTGTCGTCGGCAAAAATGTCATCAAGCGTCTTGATTGGCATTTGACTCTCTCTTGCGTTTTTTTAGATAGATTATACACTCGGCAAGGCGGCGTTCTTGCGGATCCATCGAAGTCATACTGGGTTCACGCCCCCGTTCTTGCTTAAATACTTTTACCTTAGGCCAAAGAATTATGGCTTCCTCATCCGTCATCTCGATGCGTGTCATTTCAATTGTTTCATGAATCAATTTGAGGACATCGGGAGTAACCGACTTCGAAAGTACTTCAAATGCAGCCTGGAACGGATTTATCGCATCAATAAGATCAATATGCAAATCGTCTATGTTGATGAATTTGCCTGCCATGCGAATAAAACGCTTATCTCCTTGCTGTTCAATAGTAGCCCTGCGTAATGCAGTATCCACAACAACATGTTGACGAAGTTCTTCAACTTCCTCATCGTTAAGTTCTGGATACTTCGTGCGAATAATCTTAGGAATCAGTCCCTTATTGATGACTTCGGGATCAACATCACCCGGGATAGCACTCTGAATCGCCCTATCCTGCAAAATACTCGCTTTCAATTCATCTAAATCGGTTTCAATTATACTTTCAACGCGTTTTGAAGTCGGTTTCTTCAGTCCACGAATTTTGATTGTCCCCGGTTCTTCCGAATTATCTCCATCTTCTCTCGTCTTAAAATTCCACTCAGGAGCAAGAACCTGTTCCATCAAAAGCGAAGCCGTAATTGCCTTGAGCATATTATTAACAGCAACGACAACTTCATCATCTTTCGCTTCGGGCTGAGCAATTAAATTTGTAAACTGGGCGTGAACTTTATTTTCGCTATCACGGGTACAGCGACCGATAATTTGGATAATTTCCGTCAAAGACCCACGATACCCTACCGTCAAAGCGTGTTCGCAATATGGCCAGTCAAAACCTTCCTTTGCCATACCGAGAGCAATAATCAAGTCCATATCTTCAGGCTTTTCAATCTTTCTCAGATAATCGACAATCTTTGTTCGGTTATTAGGCTCATCATCAACCAAATCGGCAACTTTCAACAGTTTACCATCTTTGCGCCGAACGCTAATCACACCCGTTTCTGCATCTTGCCCTTCAACATTGCCAATAGAATCCAATATAAAATCAACCTCGGAACGCTTATCCTTAGTAGATTCGCCAGAATTTACATTCGGAATATGAAGAATCGTCTTCTTGTTGGTATCAAGAATTTCATTGATTGCCGACGTATATTTACCTTGATAAAAATGATAACCTATACCAAGAGACTTCAAAAATTTATAACCATTCAACTGTTCATAATAGTTATATGTAATCTTGGTAAACAAAGCTTCATCATCAGCAGAGAGAACAGGAACAGAGTCCCCACGGAAATAGGAACCTGTCATTGCAACAATATGCGCACTCGATTTTGAAATCAAGGAACGAAGCAATTCACCCAATCGGCTAGAATCAGAAGCAGAAACATGATGAAATTCATCTATGGCGACAAGACAATCGTCAAATTTCTTTTCGTCTAAGCCTTCGGCTGCAAAACGAAGAGTTGCGTGAGTGCAGACTAGGATTTTTTCTTCGGAATCCATGAATGTTTTGAATGCGTCAACCTTGCCTTGATTGGAATCACTACCGGCAGTGCAAAGATTGTATTTGTCGGCAGGTTCCCAATCCGCGAAGAAACCAAACTTGCGCAGCTCTGTTCTGGAAAAAGAACCTCCGATAGATCGTTCCGGCACGGCGACAATTACTTTCTTTATCCCCTGATGATAAAGTTTGTCAAGGGCAATGAACATAAGCGCACGTGATTTACCTGAAGCAGGCGGCGATTTCAGAAGCAAGTATTGAGCGGAACGAGCCGCATAAGCACGCGCCTGCATTTCGCGCATTCCCAAGGAATCAACTTGGGCAGATTTACCCGTCTGGGCATATTCGAAATGAACTATATCTGGCATAGGTATTGACCTGCGTATTTCCGATTATTGTTTTACACGTTTACGGGGCTTGTCTTGTTTTGCAAAAAGAGTGTTGCGATTACGTTCTTCACTTATCATCTGTTCATAAAGCTTAAAGAGAAATTCTAGACGTTCTTCGTCACTAGCAAAAGGCTTTGCTCGGTAAATTTTCTCAATGGCTAAATCATTTTCCTCGTGAGCCTTTTTCAAATCGTCCGGCATGGATTCTGGATTGTAAAGATCAGCGAGTGTTTTGCCAGGGTGATTTTCGCGAGCTTCAATAATAGCGAAAGCATTTTGTTTCAGCATACTTTTCTGATCGTCACTGATAGTTGGAAAGGGAAATGTATTGTAAACGAGATCTTTCGCATATCGATAATCGGTTTTCATTTTTCCGCCAATATAGCGCAGCCAAACCATATGTATTTTTGAATTAATCACAGAAAAAAGCCATGGTTCTGCATCACGAATTACTTGCGCAGAGTCAGATATAACTGTATCTTTTCCAAAAATACCCACAGGAGCATAAGTTCGTCGTTCCGATGACACACGAGGAACTAGGAATTGAGTCTTTATAGGCTCTTTCGTATCCCTAAACTGGTGTGACCTAAGGGCAAGATTTTTTGTTCCACTATCTTTACTTTTTAATCGATGTTTTCTTGTTATTTCTATACGAGACTTGACAAAATCATTGTTTTGAAAATCCTTTAATTCTTCATTTCTAATCCATAAACACCAACGAATCTCCCCTCGTATAAATTCCTTTGCGCCCATTAACTTTTTTACAATTGGGGTACATTCTGGATACTTGTTTAAGAATTCAATCTTTTCGTGATTTGTCAAAATTAACCCGCCATTATCGTTAGCCATATTTCCAAAATCCATTTCTGGAAATTTTGACAAAGGCGAAGAGCGTCGTTTCACAATCACATTACCACCATTAATTAAATATGCGTTAATATTCCTGACCTTATGCTCATTTCCATTTGTATAAATCAATTTTTGAGCATCACTTTTCTGCGACAAACCTATAACAGCAACTGTGACGCCTGCATTATATTGAGCATTATTTGTCCATTTAAAGCTTGTATGACAAAAATTTATTTCAAGGTCCTTATTGAAAATATGTGGCCAAAGTAGAGAGACTTGTAATCCTTGACATATTGAATTGGTAGCAACAAAGCCAAGTTTATTATTTGTATTTTGTATGTATTTTGCTCCCTTATACAACCAACAAGCAACATAATCTAAATCTCTATATTTCTTTAATTCACCAGACAAAACAAAATCCATATCATCTTTTTGTTCTTTCGTCTGTTTTCTAGAACCATCATACGGAGGATTACCAAGAACATAGATTTCATCGTTATTATTCTTCGAGCAAACATCATCCCAATCAAGACGGCAAGCATTTCCTTTAACAATATGCCCCGCCTCTTTTAACGGAAGCGTAGGATTCGCAGTACCAAGTTTGCTATAATACTCCACATTCATTTGGTGTTCCGCAAGCCACAACGAAAGCTTTGCCGTTTCACACGCGAAGTCATCTATCTCAATTCCATAAAAATGATCAAGATGAATTCCTGTAAAACCAAGCTCCTGCAATTTAAGCAAGATATCCATTTCAAGGCTGCGAAGTTCCTTATAGGCAATAATCAGGAAGTTGCCGGAGCCACAAGCCGGATCAAACACACGAATATTTCTAATGCGGTTCAATAGCTTTTTCAAACGAAATTCATTCTTGCCCGCCGCTTCAAATTCTTCACGAAGTTCGTTCAAGAAAAGCGGTTCAATAACCTTCATGATATTAGGGACACTGGTATAATGCTGTCCTAAATTACTTCGCTGTTCCTCGTCAATAACAGTTTGGAACATAGAACCAAAAATATCGGGATTAATGTCTTTCCAGTCCAGTTCACCACATTCTATAATTTTGTTCCGGCTGTGTGCTGAAAAAGTTGGAATATCGATCTTCGCACGGAATAGCCCACCATTCACGTATGGGAACTTTTCTAAATAATCTGGCAAGCTTTTGCGAGATTCCATCGGAGTGTCTAGAAGAAAAAACAGACGCTCAAAAAAATCCTTTAAATCAGAACCATCCGCAACAGTTGTCTTTGCAATCGTGTTGACAAACAGATTCTCTGCAAAAATGCCCGTATCTTCGGCAAAGAAACAGAACAAGAGACGAGACAAGAATACATTCAAATCATGCTGTGACACCTGACTTTGCAAATTATCTTTTCGAATCTCATCGAAAAGTTTTGCCATTTTGCGTGCAGCACGAACATCGGCAGGATTTTCATCAACAAACTCAGTCTTTTCGATACCGGCCCAAGGCAAGAAGAACGCATAATGTTTTGGAAGATCCTTAAGTAGCGTTTGTAAAGTATCTTTAGTTTTTGTATCAACACAAAGCAATTCATCGCCATCGGTGAGTACAACAAAGCGTTCTGCATGCTTTATCGATTTCGCAGTTTCAAGGGCCATGCTCACGTTCAATTCGCCCTTGAACAATTGTTTGTAAAGGAGTTTGCCCTTCCAGCATATCTCACCCGGACGCTTGGAAAGATTAAGGTCTCCTTTCTTAAGTCGCGTCACAGAAGCTCGCGGCAACCCATAGGCAAGAATGAAATCATAGATAAAATCAAGAGTCACACCATTTTCGCGGTGTTCTTCGACAATCCGTTCAACATTGGTCTCAATTTCAAAAACGCCCGGCATAAACAACTCCAGTTTATGCCTCTTGACTCAGGTAGTCGTCGAAAACAAAAAGGCGTGAGTCGAACGTCTACCATGACTGCGGCCCTAGACAAAGCCTTAACCCGATAAACGACGACCCACGCCCCAAAATGGGCACAATACCACAAAAACCAGAGCAATGCTCCGGATATGGCAAAGTGATGGATTGCCCTTGCGGACAAACCACGCGTGAGCGTTCGCCTTGTTCTCGGGTTGATGAAATTGTCTAGGTTTCAGTCATGAGAACAAGAGACAAATTACTCTTCTATGTTAATTGAATAGTAGTAAAAAAAGGAATGTTTGCGTTTTGAGAAAGCCTAGAATGGTTATCAACACGCATTTTTTGCGTGTTGGTGGGATAAAACGCTACTAGTTCCATTTTGGAACTCATGAACCATCCTACTGTCGCAAATTTTGAGACAGTTGGGGCGGGTGGGCGGGGTA
>JAFZOJ010000003.1 GCA_017550685.1 Treponema sp.
GATATCAGAAATGCAAAGATGGAACTTGCTCCACAGCTGGAAGAAATAAAGGCTTATGCTTATGCATAAAAATTTGCCATAACATGCACTTCAAATCCGACAAACCAGTCAAGCTGGTTTGCGGTTTAAGCGCGTAGTTATACGGACGGCTCACTGAGCTGGATGGGGAATTAAAAAAATGAAAAAGCACGTAATTATTTTCACTAGTATATTTATCATTATAATCAGTTTATTTCTAATCATAAAAAAAATAGATATTTATCATGAAAAAAAGTACACAGTTGATATTCAATTAGACACAAATCAATTTGATTTATCTGTAGTTGATTGTATTCCACAAAAGCTGATAGATATAAAAGATTTTGGTACAGTTTCTAGACTTACCATACGTTGCAAAAATTCTTTTGATGATTTTTCAAAAACAAAATTCTCAAAGGAAAACAAGGATATCGAGAAATATTTACAAGAAACAGAATATATAGATTTTCATAATTCTGTAGTAATGGATTTATCTCGAAAACTTAATCTAAATGAATTACCTCCTATGGACTGTGCAAAAACAATACTTCAAAATATAAATCAATCTACACATTTAATAGTTTACGATCCCGAATTAGCATTACAAATTTCCTCTGGAATAACATATGGATATCCAGCAAGTGAAGTATTAAAAAGATCAAAAGGTACATGTGGAGAATTTGCGAATGTCTTTGTAGCTCTAATGAGATTAAACAATATTCCATGCAAATATATCCAAGGCTATATGATAACACCATATGGACAATCACTACATGCATGGGCAGAATTCTATGATGAAAACATAGGTTGGATTCCAGTTGATCCTCAGGTTGGAATGTTTGGTGTAAGTCAGTATCATGTAAAGATGTTAGAGGGAGTTGATTTTTCAATGATAGGTGCTGATTTTTCATCCTTAAAATTTGGAAATAGTAAAATTATCAATAATTAATTATTTAAGAAATAAATATATAACACTGATATATCTAGAAAAAACCATATAACAAAGGTTCGTAGCCGACAGCGGGTCAAGCCCGCTGCGGTACAACCAGTTGTTATATAAGCATGTAAAATCAGCTTCCAAATCTCTCCGATGTCCAGCCATCACGCCCTTTGCTATCGGATAGAGCCTCTCGCAATCACTTCTCCCATTGCGGTTTCCGTGCCAGCCCCAGCCAAATCCTTCCATTATTACTTACCATACGCTTAAAGCCTTTTTCGCTCATACGCATAGTAAGCCATTTCTGACTCATAACACGCTCATTGTTTACATTGCACCATTTGATATAAGTCTGATAAAGCATCTGGTTTGGCAGTCGCCATCGTAGTGTTGCATCAATATCAAAACAGTCATTTACAAAAGTTCCCACAGCATCCATATCCATACGATATTCCTCATTCGCTTCTCTAATTGCATTCGGTTCGTTCAATCCTTCTTTCCTCCACATTGCATAGCCTTGTATCAGCCAATTTAAGATTCCTGAATTCTCAGTAATCAACTTTTCAGTCAAAGTTTTATCTCTCTGTTCCGGCGGAATGGTGACAGTAAAAGGAATCATTTTGATACGTCGCCAAATCCCGTTATCTGCACCTCGGATTTTCGGCTTATGATTAGTCGCCATAAAAATCTTAAAGGTCGGCTTAAAGCTGAAATACTCACCATACAAAAATCGCGCAGTAATTTCATCGCCGCCGGTAATCTGCTTAATCAGACTTTCGCTCAAAGATTTTCCCTGTTCAACTTCAGTTGTTGTAACAAGTCTTATACCTTTAAGACGTGCCAGGTCGTTACTTTGTTCAGAAGTCTTTTTCATAAAAGTTTCTGTTCCAGTCGTACAGGCATAATCACCAAAAAGCTCCTGCAGCACATTTAAGAAAGTAGATTTTCCATTGGCACCAGTTCCCCAAAGGATAAAAAGACACTGTTCAGTTACATCACCAGAAAGAGAGTATCCCATAGCTTTCTGCACAAAACGAATAAGGTCTTTATCCTGATTGAATATCTGTAAAAGAAACATATCCCAGGTCGGGCACTTTGCTTCTTTGTCATAAACAAATTTACTTTTCTTAGTTATCAGATTTTTAGGCTCGGGAGGAAATCCTTTTCCATTTTTAAGATTAAGAGTAATTCCATTTACATTAAAAAGATAATTGTCTGTATCAAGTTCATCATCAGCAACTTTGATATCCTTACTCATTTTCAAAAGACCAACGAGAGCCTGGATGCGACGGAAGCTTTCACTTTTAATCAGATGCTTTTCAAAATCTTTCTGCAGCTGTAAGTCATTAATCACGCGCAAGCCTCTGTACATGTGATGCACAAAGTCCACGCAGTCTTCTTCAACTTTTCCTTTTTTGTCGATTTCCCAGCATGTCCCATTCCACAAAAGAAATTTATTCCACATCAAGCAGAATCGGATTTTATCTCCAAAGGC
Source organism: Treponema sp. (assembly GCA_017550685.1). GTDB lineage: Bacteria > Spirochaetota > Spirochaetia > Treponematales > Treponemataceae > Treponema_D. The sequence goes on from JAFZOJ010000003.1 coordinate 2,451, forward strand.
TTTCAAAAAATAATCGCGGTTAGTAATATCTGTAAACTGCATTTCACCGTGCACAAACTTATTAGCTCGCAAGTCACGGCTTAACTCTTCAATAGCACGTCGAATATCTGCATTTTGAATCTTTGGTGAACTATCTTTTTTCTTTGTCATTCAATCATTCCTTTTTCTTTTAAGAGCAGATAATAATTTTTCATTCTCATCTGCTGCACTTCAAAAGCATTCATCACATCGCTTACCGCCAGTTGTTTATCAATCAAAGGCTTAGCCTCATAAAGAGTAATCAAAGCATGAGGATATTTTTCATAACTTTCCAAGTTCCAGTAGGCGCAGAACTTGTCCGCTTCTTCACAAGGTTTTATACTGACGGTCTTGCAGATGATTTTATAAATCTCTACATCGTCAGTAACTTCTTTTACAAAAGCCTTAGCCTCGTGCCAGAGTTCTACTGGAACATAATTATCAATCTGTCTCATATACTGCCTGCTTCATAAACAAAGAATCTCACCGCACGGCCGCAGGCAGTTCTGTCATCATCAAAGCGGACTTCCGGCCATAGAGTCCACCAGCCGGAAATGTCAAAGTCTGTCTCTTCCTGAATATCAAAAAAGATAAGACCATTCTCAACATCTTTTACAACAGCCGGAAAAGTCTTCACTTCGTCCAGCGGATTCACAGCTCGAACCGTAACATCCTCATAGCCTGAAAGGTCGCACTTAGTATCAATCTGAATCCTGAGTTTTGTCTTACCTTTGTATATACGTTTCATATACCTTCCTTAAATCTTGCATTCAAAATTGATTTCCAAATCAATCGGACAAAAGAAAGTCACTACATTATTAGCCTCACGGATTTTGCCACGCAGCCAATCCCAAAAGCTCATCACTGTCTGCACAGTACGAAAGAATAAACGCGAAGCAAAAGGTCTTGCCGTAAAATCACTTTCGCTTTCTGCAGAACGGAAAAGAACCTGTTTACGCAAAACATCAGTTTCAACATCTGGCGTAATTTCCATCAGTCTTTTCCAATCAGCTTTTCTTTCTGAGGAATCAGTAATCAGATTTTCAGAGTCAGCAAGTCTGTTGTAAAACATCCGGCTCTCATGCTCATCATCAAAGACAAGAATTGATGAAGCTTCAGTTTTCAAATGATGAGTTCTTAATATTGAAGAAATAGGAATCAGATTTTCCGAAAGATTATCTCTGATGTATTCAAGCTTTCTTATAAATGAAGAAGTTCCTCTAACAATAGAAGAGCAGTTCTTCTTAATTCCAAGCATTCTAGAAATAATCGAAGTTGGAATAAGATTTTCAGAAAAAGAAGAAAGCTTAATTACAAGTTTTCTATTATCCAAAGAATCGATATCAGCAGTTTCAGCAATCTTCTTAAAAACTTTCTGTTTTCTTGTTTGAACAGAAACAACATTTTTACTTTCAGAAAAACTTCTTTTGAAAATCTCTTTTCTGCGTGTAGCTGTAGTAATCGTGAAGGAATCTCTTCCGCCATTACGTTTTGCAATCAGCTTCCTGTTATCAGTCGCACATGCAGCTTTAATTTCCGCCAGCAGTTTTTTGAAGTTCGCTTTCTTTGTAATGCCAGATGTAACGTTCATTACAGCCGTTTCATTCACAGCATAATTAAAAGCCTCTGGTGTAACATCACGGTAGGTAATATAAAAACTTGGATAATCATTTATCTGCCTTCTGCCTTCATAACATTCTTCAAGATATCCGCCTGTAAGAAGATCATAAACAGTGTCATCCTCATAATCATCAAAGTTCCAGTAAAGTTCATAGGGAACAACTCCGCCACTTACATTTGCAGAAGATGTATCCCAATTCAAAACCAGAATCGGAGAATAGATTCCAATGTAAATGGTATTGTCAAACGTCTTACCATTATTAGTAAATCTTCCCCAGATATATTCTTCCACATGCAACGTTACATGAATCCAGCCAGTCTCACGACCAACAAGCGAAATCTTTTCAGAATCAATAGTGATGAGTCCACCCCAGGCTCCGCCGTCTTCACCATCTTCATCATACCAGGCAAGAAAAGGATAGATGTAATAATCATCGGGGTAATAGCAATACTCATAGAACTTTTCCGAAGTCGGCTTGCGATAGTAATAATAAAATTCTATCGCAAGAACTCCGTCATCTCTCTGGTCATAAGTCGGATTAAACTGATAAATAAAAATACGGTCTTCTTCGTACAGTTCAACAGTTCCGTAATCACCTGGCGAACCAGGTTTCCAGAGATATTGATACTGAGCATAATTACTTCCGATATGCTGATTTCCGGCAATGGTAGTGCCCATACTAAGCTCCGTTAAAAGTTATCTGCCAGTCAATCTGTAAGCTGTCTGCCGAAGTAACGTTTACTGCAGGAGTAATCTGAGCATAAGCCAGGCACTTAGCTGCAGAAGTATTTCCGTTCATCAAAGCTACTTCGTTAATTCCGTTAGCATTGAGGTCACCTGCAGCAAAGCTAGTTCTATAAAGCACAACGTTCTGACCGCTTGAACCAAAAGCAGCCTGAGTTTTTGGATAAGTGGAATCCAGCTTTTTGAAAGAACCTGTCGGAGTGTTTACGCCAGTGTTATTCTTTGGAGTAGTTCCAGTCCAGCCGGTACCAACTCTCATGTAGCCGTTTGTCGCATCCACCTTTGTCAAAGTCGGATTACTAATCATCAGATCAGCAATCATGCCGTCACCCTGATTGGTGATAGTATTGTGATGTTTGAAAATCATTGGACGTTCGGGCAGATTCAAAAGACGTCGCCAGAATCCATTCTTAAAATACTTCACATGTCCGTTACAATCACGAACAGTCACAGTTACCAAACCTTTGATTTTTCCTTTACTTGAAATCATTTGCAAACTCCTATTAAAAGACTAAACACTAACGACGTAACAACAACACCGCCAGTCCCACCAATCAAAGCACCATAAAAAAACTGATTCTGTTTCTTCTGGGCTTCTTCCTTCAACTTTTTATTTTCTATCTCCAAAGCTGTCTTTGCTTTTTCCAGCTGGTCAGCTCTCTCTTTTTCAAAAGCAACCTCGCCACCAACTTCCAGTAAAGCAGCCTTAACTGCCTCTTGAGCAGTACGTTCAATTTCTTCTTCTGCAATTTCCATGACTTCCTCAATTGTCAGCTCTGCCACATCGTTTTCTGAATCTCGATTTTCCGTCGGCAATTGTGTCGCAGACTGTGCCGTAAGATTCACAGATAGAACGAGCATCAGCATTAGAAATACGCTCAATCGCTTCTTTACGTTTCTTTGCAGCTTTTGCATTTATATCTTCCTCCGTTGTGTCATTGTCGGGCGTGACCCGACAATCTTTCTCTCTAATGAATAACACTGCAAAGATTGCTGCTAACACAGTGAATATCCATACACCAATTTTCTTAATCACTTCCCAGACTTGTGTAAGGCCGCTGGCGGCCGGTGTTCTATCGGAAAGCGTTAAAAAAAATGCGCCAGCATTTTTTAGCTTATCCTTCTTCTCTTTTTTCATTCCCGAACCCCTTAAACTTCTGAATCTCTCGTCCGGCAATTACAGCCATAGCCACAGTAAGCCATTCGCCGCCACCAATAATTCCAAGACACTTAAGCACCGTAGCCACCACAAAAATTACAAATTTCACACTAAGCAGCTTTTCAATAAGCCGCTCAGCACGCCATAAAATCATGCTCATTTCTCCTCAGTTATAGCTTTCTGAAACTGCAAAAATTCATAATCTGCCCCAAACAAATCAGAACGTTCATCACTTGCTTTCTGCAAAGCTCGTCGGTCCAGTCCTCGAACCACCACGGTGTAATCCATCGCATTATAAACCGGTCTCATATCAGACACAGACCGCAGTACCGCATAAGGTTCCACACAGTTCAGCACCACATCTGTTCCGGCAAGTCCAGCCACATGAGCACATTCGCCTTCGTGGTAAAGACGATTTCCAAGCTTTCTGTCATAGTTAGTAATAAAGAACACCGCCTGAATGTCAGACTTATCAGGACACTTCTTTGTAAAAAACTTTTTATACAAAGTGTCAGCAGTAACTCTAATTCCACACCCAGTTGCAAGAAGAAGAGCAAGACAAACAGAGCCAGAGCAGTCAGCTTCAAGCAGATTTTCTTTACCGCTCACATAATGCAAAAACTGCATTCGCCCCAGGTAATACTGATAGCGTTGAACTTCCGTCAAATCTTCCGTAAGTTCTTTTTCCGCTTCCAGCATCAGCCGTATTTTCAAATCACGAATCTTTTCGTTCATAAGCTCCTCACAATCAAAGTGATAACTGTCAAAGCCACATTAAAGCAGGAAATAACACAGGCAATCACCGCCATAGTCTTTCCGGCTTTTCCGTTGTCAGCCTTAATGTGTTCTTCCAACCTTCGAGCAGTTGCGCACACATTCGGATTAAACTGACAGGCAGTACTTCGGTTATCCAGACAATCCATCCGCTTTTCCATAGCTTTTTTGAATTCCTTCATTTCAGAACGGAACCCCGAAAGCTCAACATTCAAATCATTAATCGATTTCACCAAAACGCCAATTTCCTCGATAATAATCCTCCCGAAGTCTTATACTCGCGTTACCCAGATTTCGCTAGAAAAGGCTTCTTCTTTTTTGTATCTGAAAGTAAGTTCATCAATGCGAACTTTCTTAAATGCAGAATCTTTGTTAAGTCTGATATCCATAAAAGCACCCACACGTGCATGAATCAGAGGAAGATAAGTTGTCAGGTAATAAGCACCTTTGCAGTTAATGCATTCCTGCAAAAAGTCACGAGCTCGTCTCTGGCAGAACGGCTCATTTTCAAACAGGTCATCAGATAGATATTTCGATGTAATGTTTTTTACAATCTGACCTTTGGCTGCTATTTCATCATCATCTTTTACAAACACGCTGTAGTTAGTTTCAGAAATAATTGCACGTCCTGTTATGGAAGCTTTACGAAGCCCAATCAGTTTTCCATCACGACCAAGCTGTACAATCGCACGGTCGCGGTAAGTTGTAGTGTCATACTGAATCACAACAGGTTTGTCTTCGCCTGTAACTTCCATTGCGTCTAAGAAGTCCTGTTCAGAATCAATCTGATCCGCATAAACAACATTCCTCGTTTTTCCTTCATCATTCTTCGCAGTATAAATTGCATGGTAATCAGTATCAGAAATAATCTTCCGGCTATCGTCAGTAAACGGATAGTAAGGCCTCATATCCTCGTCATACCAAACCGGCGCATCCGAATAACTCCATAGCTCCTGGCGTTCTGTCTGCACATAGCGTGTATATTTCAAACGAACATTGTTTGCATACTTATCGTTATTGTTGAAAAATCTATAGTGAGTGATTTCGTTTTCAGTAAGTTCAAAACAGGAATCTTCTGAATATTCGTTTTCCGTGTCGTATGGACTTTCAATAAAAGAAATTGTCAGATCTTTACCACACTCAACAACACAGTGATAAGTGTTAGCAATCGCACAAAGTTCTTTCCAAGCAGAGCCAACGACAATTACATAAACAATAATGAATGGTAAACTACAGCAGTTAATTTCATTTGGTTTAATACCACCACGAGCCGCAATGATATGAACCAGAGAATTCTCTGGATGAAGTCTATCACATACAGCAGCACGTACTACAGTCTGAGCATCAGTCCAGTTTCTCTGGAGTTTTGTGTCATCCAGAATAGAGCTCAAATCAATCAGGCGTACCTTGGTAGTTTTATCAAGATAGCCGGTTTCCTGACTCTGAAATCCGTTATCATCAACAAACAGATGAAAGCGAAAGAAAGTATTTTCACGGCTTCCAAAGCAGTACCATATCTGCACCCCCAAGCCGGTTGTGTATTCCTCATTATGTTCAACATCATAAAGCCCTTTAAGCAGAAGCTCTCCAAAGTTTACAATTCCGCCGTCTTCTGTTTTATATGAAGTAATAACACATTCCAAAATATCAGAATCCGGAATATAAACATCACCACCTGCAAGCTCAAAGACAACTCTCACAAACGGTCTTGAATCAGTATCGCGAATTTTACTTTCAACTTCCGGCGGTAACTCATAGAATCTCATAGCACTACCTGTGTGTTCTGGCTTTGATTTCGAATATTAAAGACAACTGCGCCTGTAACTTCAAACTTCTGAAAACACAAAACTGTATCAGCACAGTTAATGTCAGTCATATCATCAAGAGGCTTCAAGTCATAAAGGTCTAACCAGATTCCTGTCCGCTGGTCCAGCGTTATAGAAAGTTTTTCAATATTGTTCTGTGTCGGGTAATGTTCAGTATTTAATGGGAAATAAAGTGTGATTTGATATTTTGCTTTTTCGGTAAACTTGCCAGTAAGTTCAAAGCGATAAACAAGAGGCAGTGTTTTTGAATCAGCAATTACAGAATGTCCGTCATAATAAAATGTGCGGCACTCAGTCCAGGGAAGAGAGGGTGTAGTAATATCCCAGCCTGTTACATATGAATCTTCATTGTCTTTTACATCAAGCCGGAAATAAAGCGGTTCATTATTTTCACCACGAAGTTCAAACTCTTTTACAGATACATTTTTATAAATGAGTTTTTCGCAGACTCTATCAACAAGAATATTAAACTTATCGTCAGAGTAAAAAAGCAAAAGGAACAGAGCAAGAATATTATTATATTCAAGTCTTGTAACCACGCAGCCAGTAATAGCTTTGCCGGTTTCAACAAGCTTCTCTCTGTTCCTCCTGCCGATGCAACCAGGCAGAGCGTAGCCTTTCGACGCTTGTCGTACAGTTTCCTCGCTGTATGGTAATGGATA
>JAFZOJ010000048.1 GCA_017550685.1 Treponema sp.
TCCATGCCGCCGACAAGGGACGGGCGGTGGGTGCTTGATTTCGCTTCCTATTACGAGGAGGAGGCCGGAGTGAGGCTGTTTGAGATTTGGAACCGCATCGTGAAGATGCAGTTGGAACTGCTCGACATCACAGACCCCAAGCAGTTCGCCCAGTGCTGGAACGAGATAATCCGGATGAAGCGCAGAATCCGCCCCTTTGTCTCCAAGGACGGGCTTCTGTTCACCGTCTCCAACGCCTTCGACAACATAGAGTTTCTCGGCCTCTCTTACGTCAAGAAAAACCGCGAGCTTTTGCCCTCGCTGGTGTTCCTTGTAGAAATCATGAACTTCCTCTTTGACAAGGTGGAGGACTGTTTCTATTCCATCAGCGATGACCGCCACGTCTATCACAACGGGCTGGACGACCAGCGGCTTCTGTTGCTGGCCAAGGAGAGCAATTTTGACCTGGACAAACTTTCCATCAAGAGCAGCGCATTCGACCGCGACTGCAACCCCGACCTGCCGCTGGAGGTGGTTGCCGACTGGGGAAGTGCGATATCCCTTTTCTGCGTGTGCCAAGAGCGGAACTATGACTTTGTCAACAACTGCGCAACGAAACGCAAATGCCAAAACTTCATCAACGAGTTCTTTGTCAAGCCGGACGAGAGTTCCAACATCCTCATCAAGGAACTGTGCGGACAACTGACAGACTACTACAAGACCCACCGCTGCAAGAAAATCCACTACTACCGCGACAAATACGGCGATTCAAGGAATCCTAACGTGCTCAACTCAATGAGCTACAACCAGCTGGCAATATCATACTTGAAGAAAGCCGGATGGGAGGTGGTCGAGCATACCCACAAGGGGATGGAGCCACCGCAGTCGGACAAATACCTGCTGTGGGGCTTGATTCTGCGCGAGGAACGCGAGAACCTGCCTTTGGTGCGCTTCAACGGCGACAAGTGCCGTTTCACGCTCATTTCCATGAACAACGCCATGATAAAAGACGTGGACGGCAAGCTGCAGAAGGACAAGAGCAGCGAAAGGAAGACTTCCGGCGTGCTGCCGGAGGAGGCCACGCACTTTTCTGATGCAGCGGATAAGATTGTCTGGACAAAGTTCGGCGGTGGACTGAAAGAAAAGGGCGGAAGTTTTGTTCCGGCAAGGGTAGGGAAATGATAGTTTTTTCCTATATGTTCTTCCTTTCTATAATATTACCGCATATCAATGCGAAGAATTGCGGTGCCACCTCATTAGGGTTACGCATAACTTCATTGATAAAATCATCCATCTCATGACATCCGAATAAGTGCAACCATTCTAAACCGCTCTTGTTGCAGTTCAGAACTTCCACACCATCGCAGACTACATCAAGTGACCATGTGTTATTGTAATTGTAGAAGTGTATTCGCTGGACAGGGCGCAGGTACGACCACCCAAACCAGTATTTCGGTCTGTCCTCATTAGGCAATGCGGCCATGAACTTGTGGCTCTCCGGATCAATAAGTCTTTTGCAGTAGAAATCCGACACGTTTCTGAACTCAATTTTCTTCTCTCCTCTCACAATCTCTTCAGCGTACTCACGACGCATGATGAGATTTAGGCACTCTATCGGCTCCGGCTCTTTGTATTCTGGGTATTTCTCAATAAACTCTCGCATCGTTTCAGCAGCCTTAGGGTTGAAAGTTCCTTCTTTCAACTTTTCAACAACGTACGGCCACCGTTCTTCGAATGTTCTATTTTTATTCATATTCATAACGTTTTTTGAAACTGCAAAAATACAAAAATGTGGACATAGCAGTTGGTTACCTCAATTTCGTTTTTTTTTTTTGAAAGATTGTAGAATATCTACTTGTTTTCGCAGTTATGGTGTGAAAATGAAATATTTTGTAGTTTTGCAGAAACGTTTATTGTGGTGATAAACGCTTGAAATTGTTCGATAAATAATTTATAATCAATGGGTTTGACAAATAGCAGCAAGTTGGTCTTATTCAGATATGACAAATCTCTCAAAGAGGTGGTGGCGGTTTTCCCATTCACAAACGGAGACAAGAACCTTTGTACTGTCGTTGGTCAGAAAGGCAGAACTTATGAAGATGACATTTACAAGGTGATTGAAAACACCGTGAATGCCGATATTGACCAATACTTCCTCTTTTTCAAGAAATTGGAGGAAAAGATGGGGAGTATGAAAGTCATCACGCTGAATGACGAGGGAACGATAACTTACAGCAAAGCACCCAGCGGTAGTGATATAAGTTTCGGATATGGTGCGCAACAATACATCGACGTGTTTTTTACGGAGGTCATTGATGAAGAGGGTAAGGTGAAGGATTACTTTACCCGTAATGGTTTGAGGTACAGAAGATAAATTTCCTGTTTATTCTTCTTTTTTATTTGGGCGTAACCCTGACGGGTCGGGCTTTCCGCCTTAATCGCAAGGGTTTCCGCTCCGATTTTCTGACAAAAAAGGCGGCTTCTTCCAGTCGCCTCTTTTTCTGTCGAAAATTTCGGAGCTCCAATCCCTTACGATAACGTGCTCCAATCCCTTACGCGAGAGGATAGGAAAAACAAAAACGCAGTCAAACAGCACGACTGCGTTTTTCTTTTACATGCCACTTATAAAAAAAACAACATCTATTATGGAGTTATGCCATAGCTCCATATTCGCATTGCATTACGAGATTTGGCTTTATTGTTTGATAATCAGCAATATAAGAAAATAAAAAGTTTAAAATATTTTTCATTATGTCTTCTGCACAATAAAAGCACCGCTTTTTCTGTTATTATAGCGGCAATCAAGCCCCACCTAAGGTCTTCAAGACCAGTAATTTGGCAATTACTCAACAAAGGTGAAAGGGACTGTCCTTTTCCAAGCCCCACCTATTCAAAACAAGGACAGCCCCATCTTTTGCCGTATATGTAAATAAAAGGCCTAAATATCGGGAATTTCGGACGTTTATATATTTACAACACAATGTGTCATCGGCGGCACGAAAGCCGCCGAAACGGGCTGTTTTGCAGCCAAAACAAGCCTTTTTCAATATGGATAAATGCTGCTGAACACACCGCTTTGGCAGCGGTGGACGGCGGTGGTGATGCCGTTTCGCAACGGCTGAACCGCCGTAAAGGAACAAATAATAATTGAATGTGGACGGCTTGATATTTACAACGTGGACGGCGGCGCGTGCCGCCGTTATTCCTTAATTTTTTATTTACAATTATTTCCAGCCCGCCGCCGCCCGCGTGCTGTCGGTATGCTGTTTTTGTGCTGCTTTTATAGTGTAAATAACTGAATATCAATAAAATAAGTATGCGCCCAAAGTGCCGAAAATCTGCGAAAATTTCCGTTAATTTATTGTAAATCGGCAAATTTTTCTCAAACTTTTTTCTAACCGTCTGATAATCAATGAAATAATTTTCAAAAAAAGTGCATTTTTATTTGGTGGTTTCCGTAAAAAGTTGTATATTAGCGACATAAAACAAAGGGGATAACAAACCACCCCAATTTACTAACCCTAAAAAATAGAGATTATGCAAGTTGATGACGTTTTGAGATTCACGAACCTATTGAAAAACCTTTGGAGATTATACGCCATTGTTCCCGATGACCGCAAAAATGACGTTTACGCGGATATTTGCCGCGTTGAATCCCGAATGAGCGCGGACACCTACACACAAGTTATTGACAACTTAATTTCATTATAAACCCTTAAAACCCCGAAGCGATGACCGAACAACAAAACAACTTTTTCAAGAATGTAGCGGCGTTCTGCTCCTTTTTGGAGAATGAGAACGTAACCCCCGAAGATGTTTTTTTCATTCCCGAAGACTACCCCGACACGACCAACACACAATATTTCGGGATAACCACCGCCAGCGGCGCGGAATCCGTCAAAGCGGGCATCTACTACTATAAACAAAATGACGTGTACGAACTGAAACAAGCCGAAGACGATGAAAACGGCTATAAATACGAATATTTGGGCAGCGTGACGGACTGACCCAGCCCCGCCGCCCTCGTTCATATTTCGTGCAAAAGATGAAACGTTTATCAACGGCGCGGGCAGGGCGAGAGGCGGGACACGTTACACTTTAACGGCTTTTTTTCAAAAAAAAAGCGTGCAAAAAACTGATTAGCA
>JAFZOJ010000049.1 GCA_017550685.1 Treponema sp.
CGTAGTCGGCATTGTAGGAAAATCCAAAAGTTTAGATTTTCTCAAAATGCTTATCTTTTGGTCTTTGGTTCGGAATAGTGTAGTGCTGGCGGTCTATCTATTGTTTTCGGTTGCTTGCTTCTTTACCGTACATGAGCATTTAGTGACGGAGTAACTGCAAGACAGATAGTCTTTTCTGTTCGGCTTTCATCGGCAACAACAAGATTGGTATTCAACGGATCAAGATTTCTCTCCACACACTCTACGCTTGCATAAAATGATTTTAAGTCGATTGCTATATACGAACGTTCTGACATATCTGCTCACCTCTCCTCATAATGGATTTATATTTATTATATCAGTATCGAAAAGAATTGTCAAGATTAAAAATGCACAATAAAGAACATTTGTTATTGTGATAATTCTATATGATATGCCCATAATATCATAATAGCATATCAAGTGTGTAAAAATGCGGACAAAAAAAACAGCCACCTCATAAAGTGACTGCTTTAATTCAAAATCCAAAAAAACTTGCTATTCCACTGCAAAGACTCTTTACTCCGCTGACAATCGCACTTCCGACTGTCTTTACTCCGGATACGATTTTCTTTGCAACCTTTATTGCTCCATCTCTAATTTTCTGTGCGCCCTTAACTACTGCTTCACCAACTTTAGAACCTGCAATGTAACCGACAGTTCCACCAATAAATCCACCAATTGCCGAACCTACAGGGCCAAATACAGTTCCGATGGCAGCTCCAATAGTTGATCCTTCTCCCATCGCAACAAGTCCAGCAGCAGTAGAAACTGTAGTTTGCTCAATTTTCTCAATTCCTTCTTTTACAGAAAGATCTCCTGTCACCATTTCACCCATTACTTTTGCATCCTCTATTGCGACAAAAGCAATATTGGTAATTGTGCTTGCAGGTGTTCCTTTTGGAATAAACTTAATTATTTCTTTTTCAGCACCAACTTTTAGAGCACCAGCGGCTGCGGCTTTGATTCCAAAATCAGCCCCACCCTTTAAGGCAGTTTCAACAACATCTGCTCCCTCAATTTCTTCGCCTTCCCACAATTTCTGTGCTATGTCAAAACCAACACTTATTGCTGCGCCTTGAAGTGCCGCCTGTCCTGCTTGTTTACCAATTCCAAGTGCTAAATCCTTTGTGGCGTACTCATTCCAATTAAGCTCGTTCCACTTGCCACTTTGTGCTTCATTACGCATTTCTTCAGCACGTTTTTTTGATAATCTGTTACTTGTAGTTCCATCAGGTGATTCGATAACAGTTGTTGTTTTCTTTTTTATTCCTGATTGCTGATCATTAGGAACGAGTTTTTGCTGTCCTCTATAATCACCGTGTTCAAATGCCTGTTCAGTAGCAGTAGCATCTTTGCAGTACTTTGATTGATACCTTTTTACTGTTTTTCCGTTACCATCAACAATGACGATATCTACGGAATTTTTTGCATATCCGTTTCCATTAGGTTCAAGTACTTTTGCTGTATATTCACTATTTCGTGCTGCAGCATTAAGGTTGAATGTTTGTGCGTGATATTGTTCAGCAATGAAGCCGTCTAAATTAGGATTTCTGCTTATTGCTCCTGCCTGTGTTGTGATGGTTCTATATAGTGCTTCATTTGCATTCTGTAAAGCAGTATCAAGCCCAGCAAGATATTTTGATGCCTGCTGTGCAGACATTCCAGATGTGGCCTTCACCATCTCTGATGCAAACCAACTTTCTTTACTCCGTCCACTTTGTACAGACTTTTGCAATGATTGTTTTTTGGTTTCAGTTGTTTCTAATGACTCAATAATACTACTTGATATGGATTTTATTTCATTATCAGAAGCATTTGGTAACTGTTCTCTCATTTTGGCTTCAAGCCAAACCTCAACAGGCTTGTCATTATTTTCCACATAACACTGTACAAAATCTTTGATAATAGGTTGTAGTTCTAGTATGAGGGCGACCTGCTGTATATTCTGTTTCTATCTCGATTCGATCGGCTGGGTAACCGAGTTCATTTACAAGACGAGTAAGCAAAAAGGCTCGTGACACTTCTTCATCGCCTGGAATGTCACGAATATCTCTTCCAGTCTTTATGCCCGAATACTCGATTTTACACTTATCTAAATCTAATACAGAAACAATTTTCTTATCAAAACTGTTAATATATTTCTCAATCAGTTTGCGATCCATAATCATTACCTCCATAATCGACGGTATTTATACAATTATACCACAATTCGCCCAAATAGTCAATCACTCTGGTACTCTTTTTTCTTGTTTTTCACTGAGGAAAACATAATGTGTAAGGAGAAAACTAAAGATGAAATCAGCTAATGAAAATAGCAAGAGCCTTACTCTCCTTGATAGGAGTGTAAAGCTCTTTTCATAGCCTGCCTATTTGTCTTGGTTTAGAGATACTTCTTTATGGAGCATCACCGAA
>JAFZOJ010000050.1 GCA_017550685.1 Treponema sp.
AGACGATCTGCCGAAAGAAGGGGATAAGGTTCAGGCGTTGTTGACAGGTCACAATTCAAGTGGTCCTGTGCTTTCTAAGAAAAAGGCTGATTCAAAGCGTTATTTAAAAGAGATTCAGCAGGCTTACAAGGATAAGACTCCTGTAACTGGTACTATTGCAAAGGTAGTAAAGAGCGGTTACGAGGTAGACCTTGGTGTTGATCGTATGGCATTTTTGCCAATCAGCCAGGCTGACGCAGAAAAGGTTGAAAAGCCTGAATCATTACTTGGTACAAAATCTAAGTTCTATATCGAAAGACTTTATTCAGATAATAAGCTTAATCCTGTGGTTAACCGCCGCAAGTTCCTTGAAGAAGAAATCAACGAAAAGCGCGATGCTTTCTTCAACTCAGTTCAGATTGGTGACACTGTAAAGGGTTCTGTAAAGAGCTTTACAAGCTTTGGTGCATTCATTGATCTGGGAGGCTTTGATGGTCTTCTCCATATCAACGACATGAGCTGGGGTCACGTTGCTCGTCCAAAAGACTTTGTTAAAAAAGGTCAGGAAATTGAACTTAAGGTTATCCGCCTGGATCCTGCAGACAAGAGAATTAATCTTTCCCTCAAGCACTTTACAGAAGATCCTTGGGTACACTTTGAAGATAAATATCATGTTGATGACATCGTAAAGGGTAAGGTAACAAAGCTTACAGAATTTGGTGCCTTTGTAGAACTTGAAAAGGGAATCGAAGGTCTTGTTCACATTTCTGAGTTCAGCTGGACAAAGAAGATTAACAAGCCTGGTGACATGGTAAATGTTGGTGACGAAGTTGATGTAATGATTCTTGGTTACGACATTCAGAACGGCCGTGTTTCTCTTGGTCTTAAGCAGACACAGGCTAACCCTTGGGATTCTATTGCAGAACGTTATCCTGCCGGAACTAAGGTTAAGGGTAAGGTTGTTAAGGTTACTAACATCGGTGCTTTTGTTCAGCTTGAAGATGGTATCGACGGCTTCCTTCATGCAGATGATATTTCATGGACAAAGAAGGTTAAGCATCCTGGCAGCGAGCTTTCTGTAAATCAGGAAATCGAAGCTGTTGTGCTTGAATGCAATGCCGAAGAACACAAAATCAAGATTGGTATCAAACAGCTTACAGATGATCCATGGAAGGCTTTTGCCGAAGAATATAAACCTGGTTCAACTCTGGAAGGCGAAATTACTTCCATTACAGAGTTTGGTCTGTTTGTAAAGGCTCCTAACGGAATTGAAGGTCTTGTAAACAAGGCAAACTTGAGCGAAGACAAAGAAACTCCGTTTGAAGAAGCAGTTGCAAAATATAAAGTAGGTGATAAGATCAACGTTTATGTTGTTGATGTAAACACTGAAAAAGAAAAAGTAGCTTTTTCTGTTCGTGAATTCAAGAGAAAGCAGCAGCGTGATGAAATCTCTCAGTACATGTCAAGTTCTGATGATGACGGAGACGGAGCATACACACTGGGTGACCTTTTGAACACAAAGAAAAACGACTGATAAAACGACTGGTGGGTTTTGAGAAATTTAGAATACGGCAATACCGACTCTCTGGCAGGCGAAAGTCAGTTTATTCAGGAACTAAAAAAGATATCTTTAGTTGTCTGTAAAAACACGGCTTCTGTCCTGCTAAAGGGCGAACGCGGAACCGGAAAAAGGCTTTTTGCGCATCTTGTTCACATCGAAGGAAAAAACAATCCCGAAGATTTTTTTGAGCTTGACTGCCGTGTCTATTCAGATGACGAGGTCAGCCGTTTTTTTGACCTTGTCTCTCAATTACCTTCCTTTGAATTTCTGGGAAAAACTATATTTATAAGCGGGGTAGAAACCCTTGCCTGGAAGCTTCAGGAACAGCTGCTTACACTTTTGAATCAGGTACATGCTGAACGAAAAAATATCCGTTTTATTTTTTCTACTGAAGTAAATATAGAAGATAGAATTGAACAGGGATCTTTTTCAAAAGACCTTTACAGCCTTATGAGTCTGGTTCCTGTAAATATGATTCCCTTGCGTAACCGTAAGGAAGATATTCTTCCTATTGCAAATTATTATTTTGGAAAGCTTAAGGCCCAGTCAGGTTTGCCGTTTGAAGGTTTTTCAGAAGAAGCAAAGGAAGTAATGCAGAATTATTTCTGGCAGGGGAATGTAGCCGAGCTTATTAATGCCGTAGAAAGAGCTTTTATAACCGGTGAACCGCCTTTTATAAAAACTGCGGATATGGCGCTTGGTTCGGCAAATGGTGGCCCGGAGGCTGCGGGTGGAGTTCTGGAAACTGCTCAGGGTGTTCAGGATAAAACCTTAAAGACTGCGGTGAATGCCTTTAAGAAGGCATATGTCACAAAGATTCTGGAAGAAAACAACTGGAATCAGACAAAGGCTGCCAAGGTGCTTGGAATACAGCGGACCTATGTTATTCGCCTTATCGAAGAATTACAGATCCGTAAGTAAATAGATAAAATATTTGAGGTTAAAAATATGTCGGAAAAAAATGAAAAAACTACAGCAAGTTCAAAGATTAATGGTTTTCTTGAAAAAAACAGAAAGCCGGTTTTAATTACTTTTGTTGTACTTATTGTTCTTGTGCTTGGCTTTGTTTGTTTTGAAATTATAACTTTGACTGCAAGCAAAAAGAATCTTGCTGCCGTAGAATCATATTATTACAATCTTATGGCAGATTCCAGCAGTCTTGATGATGCTGAACTGGCAAAAAAATCTACAGAATGTATTGAAAACCTTGCTTCTTATACAAAGAAGGGTGGAATTGCAGGTGTAAGAGCTAACATGCTCAGCGCAGAGCTTGCTTACATTTTGAAGGATTATGACGGCGCAATTACTTATTATGACGCTGCCATTGCAAAGGGTAAAAAATCTTATACTGCTCCAATCTGTATGTATAACAAGGCAAGCTGTCTTGAAGAACTTGGTAAAACTGCAGAAGCTGTAGAAGCTTACAGAGCTGCAGCTGAGTTCAAGGATTTTGGAATGGCTGCACATGCCTACTTTAGCCTTGGCCGTACTCTTGAGGCACAGGCTGACTTTGAAGGCGCTGCTCAGGCCTATCAGACAATCATCGATAAGTTTACAGATGACGAATGGGGAAACCTTGCTCACACAAGACTTATCGAACTTAAGAGTCAGGGAAAAATTCAGTAATATAAAATGGCATTCGGCTTAAAAAATAAACAGAGGTTCATTCTCTTTTTGTTAGCCGGATGCCTTATTTTTTTAACCGTTTCCTGCGGGCTTGATGTTGTTAGAGTAGTTCTTGACGACTTTGTTACGGACGTTAAGGATCCTCCGGTAGTAGATTCTGAATACAAAACCTACTACGATGTGTGCGAATTTACCTTTACAACAAAAAAGCTTGATAATTCAACCGATATGGGTAACGGCTATGTCTATTATAAAATCTACAACAGATATTCAACCGCTTATTCACAGGTTTCTAACCTTGTTGCCATGACCGAAGACGATAACCGCAAGGGTAATTCGTTTACTTCGATGAGTAATACCTACGGCTACAAGGAGCTGCATGTAAAGACTCCGGGCTCTGCCTATGCGGGTTCTTTCCAGATTTCAAACGCATATCACAACAATGTTTCTATAAGGCTTACAAACTATTCCAGCGGAAGCTATAATGCGCATATTTTAGTGGACGGCACAAATGTGGGTGTTCCTGTACGTAATACCAACTCGCTGACCTTTGATTTTGGACGCAAGGGCGACAACGATAAACTGCCCGAAGAAACTGACCAGGACTTTAATTATCAGACAAATTGGGAACCTTCCGAAGACGGAATCTATTATGTGGCGCTTTTTTCTGTGTTTATGATGTTTGATGATAACTGGGAGTCTATTTACAGTCCCGTTCATTATCTTGGCATGGTTGCCATTAATTCCAAGACTGAAAATAATTAAAAAAAATGATGCTGGGCGGGCTCGAACCGTCTACCTGCTGCTTAGAAGGCAGCTGCTCTATCCAGATGAGCTACAGCACCAAAAGATTATTCACTCTACCATAAAAAAAGGCTTTCTTCAATACCCATGTCATTGTCGGGCTTGACCCGACAATCCAAACATTTCCTTCATTGTTCGCCAGCCAAGCATTGCGCATTTTACGCGGGCAGGCATGTGCGAAATATCCTGAAGGGCTGCTGCTTCGTCAAGCTTTTCCAGGTCTTCTTCGGTTACCTTTTCTTTAATCATGCGGTCAAAAATGTCGGCAAGCTCCAGGGCTTCTTCCTTTGTTTTGCCAATTACTAAGTCTGCCATCATGTCTACAGAGGCCTGGCTTATTGCGCAGCCGCTTCCTGTAAAGCTTGCATCTGTAATTTTGCCGTCGTCGCCAAGCTTGAGCTGGAGGGTAATCTGGTCGCCGCAGCTTGGGTTTACTCCTTCAAGACAGAAGGTTGGTTCTGCCATGGGAGCTTTGTGTGTGGGATTTATATTATGTTCGTTTAAGATTTCGCGGTATAATTCTTTTGTATCCATTTACGTTTCCTTGTGGCTTACATTTTACGGTAAAAATTGTACTGAATCAACTCGGGGTGATATTCAAAATGCATGTTGTCGTAGATAACCCATTTGCCGCCCCAGATAAAGCCTTCTTCTTCAAAAACTTTGATTACGCTGTCCGGCGGCATCCATCGGTTTTTGAGGGGAACGAGCATCCAGGTGTCGGGATATTTGTCGGCAGCCCAGCTCCAGAAAATCTGTTTGCCTCCCTGGGAGCGGGGCAGTATGTCTATGGCAATTCCGTAGCTGTGAAAAGATTTGCGTTTGGTACCGTCTATTATGCGCCAGCTGTAGGCATCGGTAGAAGAAAGGTTATTCAAAAATTCCTGTACCGAGCTGTCTGCTTTGGCAAGGTTGTTTATTCGTTTTTCTACGCGGCCAAGAGGCTCTACCATGCGGTCGTGTACATTTGTCATTTTGCCCAAAAACTTTATGCGCTTGATGTGGGTTTCAAGTGAGCGGCGTGTATTGGAATCATAAATGGCGTCAAAAAGAAACATAGGGGTTCCTGCGCCGTTTTTGCGGTTTTCGTCAGAGCTGAATTTTTTTATCTGTTCTTTCTGTTCTTCTGTAAAGTCTGCGGGATCGGCAAGTTCTTCCAGATAGGTGTATAAAAGCGGCCAGTATTTATCTTTATTGGGGAGCTCTTCGGCAGGCAGAAAGCTTGCATTGGCCCAGTAGAATTCCGTGGTTTTTCCCGGACTGTTTTTATCTCCTGGTACAGAAGGAACGGTTACGTTTATAACCCAGTCCTGAGCCTTAAGGTCATAACGGCGTTCAAAGGTAATGTCTGGATATGCGCGTTCAAAATATTTAAGGTTGCCTATTCCTATAAAGGTCTGTCCAAAGAGTGAAAAACAAAGGCTATTAACTATAAAAATAAGCAGAAGGCATTTGATTTTCATGCTTATATTCTATCATATACGAGCTGTTTTGGGTATTAGATTTGAGTTTGTTCGGCTTGTTGTATAGACAAATTGAGTTTTTTTCATTAAAATACTAGAACTGTTATTCGATTATTATTTGGAGATATAAAAATGGGTACAATCGGTATTGTTCTTTTGGTTTTCTTTATCATTATCTGTGTTCTTCTGGTTCTTCTTGTTTGCATCCAGAGCGATAATGAAGATGGAATGGGTGGCTTGCTCGGCGGTCGTGGTACTGCAGCATTCGGTTCTCATTCTGCAAGTGTTCTTACAAGAGCTACTGCTGTAATGGTTGTTCTTTTCTTTATTCTTACACTTTCACTTGCACTTGTAAACAGAAAGCCAAAGGTAGACAAGTTTGTTGAATCAATTCCTGAAGAAGAAATTGTTGACGAAGCTGCTGCTTCCGGTAACTGGTGGGAAGATTCTGCTCAGACAGAAACTAGTGAATCTGCAGAATAATATCTGATTTAAAAAATGCAGGAAGAGATAAACGTAATTAACCATCTGCTTGCTGTAGAAAAAGAATCTGCCGGCTTAATTGATAATGCCGTAAAAGAAGCAGACGCCAGAACAACTCAAGCCCGTAATCAGGCTAATTCACAATTCAAGCAAAAATATGATGAGGTTGCTGCTCAACTTCAAAATGAATTTGAGCAGACAATCGAAGTCAAAAAATCTGAACATTCCAAACAGCTTAATCAGTTTGAATCACAACTGGAGAGTCGTCCCCGCAATTACGAGGCCTTTAACAAAGTTCTCGACGATATTCTGGGGGCATAATGGACAAATCTACTGCACTTGCCTTTAGTTATCCCAAAGCTGCTGGCCTTTTGAGCAGGTCTTTTGTAAAGGATAGGGCACCTCTTCTTTTTAATGCAGAATCTCTTGCAGATTTATGGGGCTTGCTTTTCAATGAACCGGCTCCACTGGTTCCCGAAACTATGCTGGCACGTCAGATAGAAGAAAGGGCCTTTGACAATTTTTTATCGCAGTACATTTTTTTTCTTAATCAATACGACGACGCACCTTTAATCCTTACCTCTAAAATCAAACGCTTTGAAGCAGACAATCTTAAGCAGATTATTGACGCTCTTTGTGCGGGAAAAACTGAATGTCCGCATTTGCTTGATTTAAAAGATTACAGTACAATAAACATAAAAGCATGGCCCGATCTTGCCAAGATGACAGCCGGAACTGAGTATGAATGGATTAAACAGGTTCCGGAATTGAGTGAGCAGCAGGCACTGGAGTTTAAGATTGACCTTCAGTTGCTGCGTCAGAACTGGAATGCAATTGAAAGCTGTCATGGTGCAGACAGGGAAGGCCACGAAAAGCTTTTTCTTGATGAATTTATAATCAGGAATATAGTCTGGGCCCTGCGTCTTAAGCTTTTTTACGAAATGCCGCAGGATCAGATTTTAAAGAACCTTTTTTATGTTACCGATGCCGCCACCAAGGATGATCCTGTTGCGGGTCCTGCAATAAAGGCTCTTTCTTTTGATGTAAATAATTATTCTGACTGGGAACACTGGAAGTACTCAGAATTTCTTAACCCTTACGAACCTGGTCAGGTGTGGTGTGTAGATCCTGTCTGGATTGAACGCAGATATACGGGACATCAGGCAGTCCTTGCAAGTCAGATTTTTCATCACTATACGATGGAAGATGCGGCACTGGCAGCCTGGTTCAAGATTAAATCTTACGAGCTTACCTGTATAAGGACGGCTGTAGAAAGCCTGCGCCTTAACATAGGTTCGTCAGAAGCAATGGAGGCTGTAGGAATAAATGGCTAGAACGGCACAAATGCGGCTCATGGAGCTTATGGTTCTTAAACAGGACATTGCTCCGGTAATAGAATATATTGGTAAAAAAGAATCTTTTCAGCTGCAGAACAGGCAGAACGAGGATACGTCTAAGTCCAAGGATTTTGATGTTGATTCAAACTTTTATACAAGCCTGAGGAATGCTTCTGTTAATCTTGATATTCCTCTTTCTGATGAAGAATTTTCTTCCATGGAAATTGCGGCTCCAAATGCAAAGGACCGCGAAGATGCAGCACGTATCTTAAAGGCTTATAACGATCTGGAAAGTGAGCTTGAGGCGGCTGCGGCAGAAGTAACAAAAACTTCGGATGCCTACAAGGAGGCGCTTGCCTTTGCAAACCTTAAGGTGTCTTTTTCCGAAATTGATAATCTTTCGTTTCTGGCTTTGAGGGTTGGTAAAATTGATCCGGCCGGTTTTGATGAAGTAAAACAGCAGCTTGGTGTAAAGGCTGTGGTTGTTGCCCTTGGCGATGATAAGTCTCATATTCTGGTTGCGGCTTCTAAAAAGAACAGTGCAGAGGTAGACCTTGTACTGCAAAAGCTTGGCTTTGTTGCCCTGGATATTCCGGAAAACTTTGAAGGCGTTCCCGAAGATGTTTTGAACGGACTTGCTTCTCAAAAGAACAAGGCTGTAGATAAGTATGATGAGCTGGCACAGACCCGCGCCAATTTTGCGGAGACCCACAAGCTTGCAATTCATCATCTTATAAAGCTGTTTGCAATCGGAGTTCAGATTTCGGATGTAGAACGCAATCTTGAATCTACAGAGCTTGTTTACAGGATTGTGGGCTGGGTACCGCTTACCGAATGCGATACTTATATGAAGGAACTGGACAGTATTACACAGGGACGCATTGCAATCCGCATTTATTCTCCGCTGGAAATTCCTGATGTTGTTGCGGGCAAAGAGCAGGTTCCTGTTAAGCTTACACACGGACGCTTTGTAAAGAGCTTTGAGCGCATGATTTTCAGTTATGGTTCGCCGCTTTATGGTACCATTGACCCGACACCTTTTGTTGCGGTTTTCTTTACTCTGCTGTTTGGAATTATGTTTGGAGACCTTGGCCAGGGACTCGTATTCCTTTTGATGGGTATTCTTATGGCCGCAAAGGTTATTAAGGTTGGAGGCTGGAACAAGTTTGCACCAATCTTTATTGCTATTGGTGTTTCAAGTTCGCTCATGGGCTTTTTGACCGGCGAATTCTTTTCAAACGAAACATTGCTTGAGCCTGCGGCTGAATGGGTAACAGGGCTCTTTGGAACTCCGCATGCGCCTATCCTTAAGATGATGCCTTCCAGCGATCCTTCTTCTATAGTTGCAATGTTCGGTGTGTTTGGAGTTGCGGTGGGCATTGGTTTTATAATCAATACAATCGGACTTATCGTAAATATCATCAACAATATTATACGCCGTCGTTATGACGAAGCCTTTTTTGGAAAGAACGGACTTGCAGGTGCAGTGTTCTTCTGGTATGTGGTTGCGCTGATTATCCGCATGGTTGTGTTCCATCATTCAATTGCTGTGTACGACTGGATAGTTATAGGCGTTTCACTTTTCTTTGCGGCCTTTGCTGAGCCTTTTGAAAACCTTGTTGCCGGAAGAAAACCTCTGCTTGAAAACGGGGTTGGGACATATCTTATTTCCGGTGTTGTAGAGCTCATAGAAGTTATTTCGGGTTATCTTTCTAATACCGTAAGCTTTGTGCGTGTAGGAGCCTTTGCGCTTTCTCATGCCGTTCTTGACTTTTTGATTTTGACATTGACCAATATGGTTGGTGGAGAAGGCAGTGTTGCCGGTATTGCAATTCTGATTATCGGAAACGCAATTATCATAGTGCTTGAAGGAATGATTGTAGCAATTCAGGTTATAAGGCTGCAGTACTACGAATTTTTCTCCAAGTTCTTTAATGAAACCGGAAGTGAGTTTAAACCGTTTAGATTTGAGAATAGATAAGATTCCCGGGTCAAGCCCGGGAATGACATGTGTCATTGTCGGGCTTGACTCTGGAATGACATGTGTCATTGTCGGGCTTGACCCGACAATCTTTGATTATAGAAGGAGATAAAAATGAAGAAAAGACTTTTTCTTATTCTGACAATTTTTGCTTGTGCGGGTGCTGCACTTTTTGCACAGGACGCAGAGGGTGCCGCAGAAGCTGCCGCAAATGCAGGTGGCATTTCTGCCGGAATTAAGTATCTGGCTGCAGCAATTGCAGTAGGTCTTGCATGTATTGCCGGTGGTATTGCAGTTGCAAAAATCGGTTCAAGTGCAATGGGTGCAATGAGCGAAAATCCGGAGCTTTCAGGTAAGGCTTTGCCATTTGTTGGTCTTGCCGAAGGTATCTGTCTTTGGGGAATGCTTGTTGCAGTTTTGATCCTCATTTTGTAATCAGATTTTAACGTATCGTGAATTTTTATATCATCGGACAGCGAGAGATTGTTCTTGCCTTTAAGATGACGGGTATAGAAGGAACTGTTGCAGATACACGCGAGCAGGTACTCGATGCCTTTAACCGAGTAACCGGCAAGGGTGGTGTAGCAGGAGTTCCTTCCGATCAGATTCCAAGGGTTTTAATACTTTCGGAAGAAGCGGCCGCACTTATTGAGCAGGAAGAACTTGAGTGGCAGAAAACAGGAAAATTTCCTCTTATTGTAGAAGTGCCCGGACTAAACGGACATATGAAGGGTCATAAGACTCTTACAGATGCAATAAGAGAGGCTGTCGGTGTAAATGTATAAATGCTGTAAAAAGTTCAGCATGACTGGGGAAAATAATGCAGGAATTACGTTCTACAGAAATATTAGATAATGAAATCCGCGCAGAAGCACGCCGCAAGGCCGAAAAGGTATTAAAGCGCGCCGAAGAAGAATGTGCACAGATTCTTGCCGGTGTAGATAAGCGCATAGAACAAGCCTGTGCCGAAAAGAATGAGTTTTATGCAAAAAAACTGGCAGCCTTTGAAAAGGATGTAACGGCTTCTGTTCCTCTTGAAAAACAGAGAATGAGCGTTTCCTTTGTTCAGACAGAGCTTATAAAGGCTGTAAATAAATATCTTGAAAAGCTTGGCGAAGAAAAGCGTCTTGAACTGGTTTTGAATTCCTGCGATAAAGCTGTTCTGAACGGCCGCCAGTTTAATGCTTATATTTATGGTTTTGACAAGGATAAGGCTGGAAGCAAGCTTGAGTCTGTGCTTGGCATAAAGCCTGCATCCATTGTTCAGACTGAATTCAGCAGAACAATTATTGAAGATGATATTGGCCTTGAAAAGAACGAAGGAATTATCCTTGAGACAACAGACAAATCTATGCGCTGCAGACTTACCTTGACTCAGGTTTTTGCAGGCATTATGGATAAATACCGCGCACAGCTTACACAGGCTTTGTTTGATGGAAATGTGGCCTTTGGAGGTGCACAATGATAGAAGGAAAAATCACCAGAATTTCCGGCCCTATTGTGTATGCAACCGGGCTTGACGGCTGCGGACTTTATGATGTAGTTGATGTCGGTGAAAAAAAATTAATTGGAGAAATAATCCGCCAGAATAAGGGTAATGCTACAATCCAGGTTTACGAGGAAGACACAGGTATGCACCTTGGAGAAAAGGTTGTATGTACTCAGCGTCCTTTGTCTCTGCGCCTAGGACCGGGTCTGGTTGGAAATATATATGACGGTATTCAGCGTCCGCTTAAATCTCTTTTCAGCGGAGAAGACAAGCAGTCTGCCGAAGATGACAGCGCATTCCTGCTTCCTGGTCAGCGTACACAGCCTCTTGATGATACAAGAGTCTGGCATTTTGATGCTGTAGAAGGTGTGGGCGAGGGAACAGAAATTCATCCGGGCTTTGTGCTTGGAACCGTTCAGGAAACTTCTTCCATTACACAAAAAATTATGGTGCCGCCGGAGCTTCGTGGCCGTAAGCTTGTAAAGTTTGCCGGAAGCGGAGACTACACTATTAATGATGTAATTGGTGTTACAGAATTTGACGAAGAAATATATCTTGCTCAGTACTGGGCTGTTCGTAAGCCGCGCCCTTATACACAAAAGCTTGGAGTTTCTGAGCCTTTGATTACCGGTCAGCGTGTAATTGATGTTTTCTTTCCTTTGAGTAAGGGAGGAACTGCTGCCATTCCTGGTGGTTTTGGAACCGGTAAAACAATGACACAGCATGCGGTTGCCAAGTGGTGCGATGCAGATCTTATTGTATACATTGGTTGTGGTGAACGCGGAAACGAAATGACAGAGGTACTCACCGAGTTCCCTGAACTTATTGACCCGCGTACAGGACGTTCCATCATGGAGCGTACAATCTTAATTGCAAATACTTCTAACATGCCGGTAGCAGCCCGAGAAGTTTCGCTTTATTCAGGTATTACACTTGCAGAATATTACCGCGATATGGGTATGGATGTTGCAATCATGGCAGACTCCACTTCGCGCTGGGCAGAGGCACTCCGCGAGCTTAGCGGCCGTATGGAAGAAATGCCTGCCGAAGAAGGTTTCCCTGCTTATTTGCCTACACGTCTTGCGTCATTCTATGAACGTGCGGGTCGTGTACAAACCCTTTGCGGTAACAACGGTTCTGTTTCTGTAATTGGTGCGGTTTCTCCTCCGGGCGGCGACTTTAGTGAACCGGTAACCCAGCATACAAAGCGCTTTATCCGCTGCTTCTGGGCCTTGGACCGAGAGCTTGCAAATGCGCGCCATTATCCTGCAATCGGCTGGATAGATTCTTATTCAGAATATGCAGACGAAGTACGCGACTGGTGGGAAGTAAGGAATCCTTTGTGGAAGCAGCTCCGCCAGCAGGCACTGGATCTTCTTAAGAGTGAGCAGAAGCTTGAACAGATTGTCCGCCTTATTGGACCTGATGCATTGCCGCCGCAGCAGAGGCTTATCCTTAAGGTTGCCGAAATGATTAAGAACGGATTTTTGCAGCAGAATGCCTTTGACGATATAGACAAATACTGTTCAATAGAAAAACAGATTTTAATTCTGGAACTGATTATGGAATATTACCGCCGTGCAGATGCAGTTGTAAAACGCGGTGCCCTTTTGATGAGGGTAACAAGTCTTCCTGTCTGCGACGAGCTGGTACGCATTAAGATGCAGTATCCTAACGACCAGATAGATAAGATAGAAGAAATACGCGGTCGTCTTGACGATCAGATGGGCGAGCTCGAAAGGGCCTATTCTTCCAGAAGGGGATAGTGTGTAAATATGAAAGGTGTTGAATATAGAGGCGTTACTTCGGTAGACGGTCCAATCATCGTTCTCAAAAGTACAGAAAATGTTTTTTATAATGAAACTGTCTGTGTACGCGACCGTAACGGAAACAAGCGCACCGGTAAGGTTGTAGATATAAGTGAATCTGCCGTTGTTGTTCAGATTTTTGGTTCTACTACAGGACTGGACCTGGACGAAACCAGCTTTGAATTTCTTGATGAGCCGCTTGAGCTTAGGGTAGGCGACGGACTTCTTGGTCGTGTATTCAACGGACTGGGTGAGCCTGCAGACGGTTATCCTTCAATTGTTTCAAGTGAGAAACGAAACGTAAACGGTAACCCAATTAATCCTTATGCACGTGTTTATCCGCGCGACTTTATTCAGACAGGTATTTCGGCAATTGACGGAATGAACTCTCTTGTACGCGGACAAAAGCTTCCTATTTTCAGCGGCAACGGACTTCCTCATAACAAGCTTGCGGCACAGATTATCAGGCAGGCAAAGCTCCGTAATTCAGACGAAAAATTTGTTATGGTTTTTGCAGGCATGGGTATTAAATACGACGTTGCAAAATTCTTTGTAGACACCTTTGAAGAGTCGGGTGTTCTTGCCAATGTAGTAATGTTTCAGAGTCTTGCAGACGCTCCTTCCATTGAACGAATCATCACTCCGCGTTGTGCCCTTACTGCCGCAGAATACCTTGCTTTTGAAAAAGGCATGCACGTACTTGTTGTTATGACCGATATGACAAACTACTGCGAAGCCCTTCGTGAAATTTCTACAACCCGTGGAGAAGTTCCTGGACGTAAAGGATATCCTGGCTATTTGTATTCGGACCTTGCAGAGCTTTATGAACGTGCAGGAAAAATTAAGGGTTCTGCCGGTTCCATCACACAGATTCCAATCTTGTCCATGCCTAACGATGATATTTCTCATCCTATTCCTGACCTTACAGGCTATATTACAGAAGGACAGATTGTACTTGGCCGTGAGCTTTCTCAAAAGGGCTTTTATCCGCCGGTTGCAGGACTTTCAAGCCTTAGCCGTCTGATGAAGGATGGTATTGGCCCGGATATGACACGCGACGACCATGCAGCAGTTTCTTCACAGCTGTTTGCCTCTTATTCCAAGGTAAAGACAATCCGTAATCTTGCCGCAATCATTGGTGAGGAAGAGCTCAGTGAATTAGACCGCCAGTACCTTCGCTTTGGAGAACGCTTTGAGCAGGAGTTTGTAAGCCAGGGCGAAACAGAGGACCGTACCATTGAGCAGACCCTTGATATTGGCTGGAGCATTCTTCAAGAGCTGCCGGTAGAAGAACTGACACGTATTAAACCAGAGTTGATAGAAAAGTATAGGAAATGAACATAAACATTGCACCGACAAAAACTAATCTTCTCTCTACTAAGGAACAGCTTGCAGTTTCTACAAACGGCTACGAGTTGCTCGAAGAAAAGCGTGAAATCCTTGTTCGCGAGCTTATGCGTCTTGTAGAACAGGTAAAGCTTTTGGAAGATGAAATTGACCGTGCAATTAACGAGGCCTATCCTGCCTTTAAACGCATGCTCATGCTGGACGGTGCAGACGAGGTTGAACGCATTTCTCATGCAATTCATTATGATTATGATATTATTGAAAAAACAGCGATTGTTGGCGGTATGCAGTTTGAAACCATAGATGTTGAGCTTCCAAAAAAGGAGCTGTTTTATTCATTCCTTGGAACCTATGCAAACACAGATGCCGTAATCATAAAATTCCTGGATCTGCTTTCGCTGCTTACACAGATGGCCAGCATCAGAACAATTGTATGGCGACTGGCAGAAGAGGTTAAGCGCACCCAGCGACGAGTAAATGCTCTTGATAAAATGATAATTCCACAGGCAACCGAGACGATAAAATATATAGAAGGTGTTCTTGAAGAAAGAGAACGTGAAAATGTTTTTGTGCTCAAAGCGCTTAAGAAAAAGCAGGAGAGACAGGGCAAATGATTAAAAAGATTCTTGTTGCAATAAACGGTTCGGAAGATTCTATAAAAGCAGCCATGTATTCAATTATGATGGCACGCGACTATAATCTGGAACTCAAATTTGTTTATGTAATTGACTCTGCTACAATCAGCTATCTTGGAATTAATCAGATGCTTGCCAAGGATGAGCAGACCGACTACAAGGTAGACCTTGCCTACGAAGGACAGAACTATCTGGAATACGTTCATTCTCTGGCTGCGGGTAAGGGTGTTATTGCCCAGACCGAACTTAGGGATGGCGCCGTAGTTACCGAGATTTTAGATTCCGCCAAAAAGTTTGAAGCCGACATGATTATAATTGGTGCCCCAAAACGCAAGAAGGAAGACCGTTTTGTAAAAAGAAATGTCCACTCCACCCACGAAGGCGACATCATAGAAAACTCCCGCATTCCTATCCTGGTCGTTAAGCCCGACGCGGACATAGAAGCACAGTTTAAAGTATTTTAATGAAAGATTTTTATAAAGTTTTAGGTGTGCGCCAAGATGCAACGCTTGCAGAAATTAAGCGCGCCTACCGCGAAAAAGTAAAGAACCTCCATCCCGACCTTACCGGCGACATAACCAGACACGAAGAATTTAACGATGTAGTTCACGCCTACCGCGTCCTTAGCGATGCACGCCAGCGCAGCATTTTTGACGAAGGCTTTTTCTTCCGCATGAAAAAGAATGTGCGCAATGCCGAAGAGTTTGATTATTACAAATGGCTCAAAGCCCGCGACGATGCCGAAAGCCGTGCTAAATTTATTTTTTACACGCTCATGCATAATAAAGAAGACGAAGCCGTTGCAGAGTTCAAGCGCATGCAGATGACACATGCAGATTTTTCACTCAAAAATTATTTTACGCGCGAAGATTTTATGGACTACGGATATATACTTGCAGAGGAGCTTGTAATCCGCGCCGAGTATTATGACGCATTCCTGCTTCTGGAACAGATAATCAAGATGGAATATTCCTACCGCTATTTTTACATCTTTTTCCCCGAGGTTATAGACTTTACCCTTACAATCTTAAAGCGCAATATTGACGGCGTTATAAGTGATGAGCTTGCCCTTGATGTTTACGAGCGCGCACTGGATTTGGAGTTAGGCAAAACTAACGACGCGTTCTTTTTACGCAAGATGAGCGAAGAATACCGCAGGGTAGGAGATGCCGCTACCAGTGAAATATGTTTACGAGAAGCGTGCAAAATGTTAGAATAGACTTACTATGATTAAGATTAAGACTATTGAAGAAATAGATGGTATAAGAAAGGCCTGCCATCTTACTGCCGACATGTTTAATGAGCTTCTTCCAAAAATCAAGGCCGGAATGAGCACAAAAGATATAGACGATTTATTCAAGCATTTTATAATTTCCCACGGCGGAACTCCTGCCTGGTATCTGGAAGATTATCCAGGTGCAGTTTGTATAAGCATTAACGAAGAAGTTATTCACGGGCTTCCTTCTAAAAAACGCATTGTAAAGGACGGAGATCTGGTAAGCCTGGATGTAGGCATAAATCTGAACGGATATATAAGCGATTCAACACATTCTGTTTTAGTGGGTAATGTTGCTCCTGAGGTCCGCAAGCTTAAGCAGGTTACCGAAGAATGCCTTCAGGCGGCAATAGATGCCTGTGTTGTAGGCAACAGAATCGGCGACATTGCAAAGGCTGTTTATGGAATTGCTGCAGAAAAGCACGGCTACGGTGTAGTTTACGATTATTGCGGACACGGGGTAGGGCTTGAGGTTCACGAGGATCCAAGCATTCCTAATGTTCCTTTCCGCGGTATGAATCCACGCATTAAGCCCGGAATGGTGCTTGCACTTGAGCCTATGATTAATCTTGGTACTCCTGATGTAGAGCTTTTGGATGACGGCTGGACTGTAGTAACTGCCGACGGAGAGGTTTCCTGTCACGAAGAACACACTGTAGCAGTTTTCGAAGACCATACCGAAGTCCTGACAGCTCTTGATTATGTGTAAGGCCGCTGGCGGTCGGTGTTCAATAGCAGACCGTTAAAAAAATTGCAAAGCAATTTTTAGGTCTACAACATTGAAAAAATAACAATCAGTTTTATAACAAAACATTTATGTTACACTTTTGAAAATCTGTTATTATATTTATAAATAATAAAACAAAATCAACAGGAGATGCAAAATGAAAAAACTTTCAAAAATGTTGATCGGTGCAATGATTGCACTTCTTTTATGCGGTCAGGCTTTTTCGCAGGGAACCGCAAAAACTGCTGAACAGAAACAGGCTCTGAGTATTGTAGAAGCATTCCAGACAACTTTCCGTTCTATTTCGGATACCCTTCTTCCTTCTGTAGTAGAAGTTGATATTACCCAGACAAAAACATATACATCGCCGTTTGGTGGATCCGGCAATCCTTTTGAATGGTTCTTTGGAAACGGAAACAACAAGGGCGATGATTCTTCAAGCGGTAATACCCGTGAATATCAGACCTCTGGTCTTGGTTCGGGTGTTATTGTACGCAAAACAGGAAATACCTATTACGTACTTACAAATAACCACGTTGCCGGTGATGCAACAAAAATCAGCGTAAAGCTTAATGATGAACGAACTTTTGAAGCTAAGCTTGTAGGAAGTGATGAACGCATTGATATTGCACTTATTTCTTTTGAAACAAAGGACATTCTTCCGGTTGCAAAGCTCGGCGATTCAGACAAGGTAAAATCAGGAGACATCTGTCTTGCATTTGGTGCTCCACTTGGATACAGCCAGTCTGTTACTCAGGGTATTGTAAGTGCTACAGGCCGTAGCGAAAGCTCTATGTCTTCTATCAGCGATTATATTCAGACAGATGCAGCCATTAACCAGGGTAACTCAGGTGGTCCTCTTGTAAACATCTACGGCGAAGTAATCGGAATCAACACCTGGATTGCTTCTTCTTCCGGCGGTTCAGTTGGTCTTGGATTTGCAATTCCAATCAACAATGTAAAGAATGCAATTGACGCCTTTATCAAAGACGGAAAAATTACTTACGGATGGCTTGGAGTTTCTCTGCTCGAAGTAAATGATGATTATAAGAAAGAGCTTGGAGTTGGAAAAATCAACGGTGCATTTGCGGCCGAAGTATTTAAGGATTCTCCGGCTTACAAGGCAGGAATTAAACCTGGTGACTATATTACAGAATTAAACGGCAAGACTGTAAGATCTGTAAATCAGCTTGTTCGCGATGTAGGTTACCTCGAAGCAGGCACAACAGCCAAGTTCAAGGTTCTGCGCGGCGGTAACAAGACTCTGGAACTTATCGTTAAGATTGAAGCACGTGCCAAAGATGTAAGCAGTCAGAACAACAAGCTCTGGCCGGGCTTTATTGCAACTCCTCTTAACGAAGAATCACGCAAGCAGCTCAAGATTGAAAACGACAAGATTAAGGGTGTAGTTGTTGCCAGTGTAGAAGCCAAATCTCCTGCTGCAAGCCTGCGCCTTCAGGAAGGCGATATCATTACCGCAGTAAACGGAAAGGCTATCAAAAATGTGGCTGAGTTCTATCAGGAGCTCGCAAACGCCACCAAGTCCGTAAACTTTGACATTTACTCAAACGGCGGTACAGTAACAACAGGAACATATAAGTTCTAAATAAGGTAAAGTATAGGGGTTTTCCCCTAACAAATTTGCCTACACAATAAAAAGGTGCTATAATTTCTTTATGAAGAAGAGATTATTAGGCACCTTTTTTTTATTGTGTTTATCATTTGCTTTAATTGCTCAGGAAATTACAGAGGTTAAAACAGACCAGACTTTCCTTGCTGATTATGTCAGCAAGAAATGGACTACAGAAGACGGACTTCCGGGTATGACAATTACAACTGTTATGCAGGATAAAACCGGTTATATATGGATTGGTACCTACGACGGTCTTGTTCGTTTTGATGGAGTTGAGTTTAAAACCTTCAGTCGTTCTGCAGACACAAGCTTTGATTTTGCTTCGGCCCGTTCACTTTTACAAAGCTCTGATGAAACAATCTGGATTGGTCATAATGATGAAGGAGTAACTTCAATTGCTCCGGATGGAACAGTTTCAAAATATACAATGGAATCGGGGCTCCCGAATAACAAGGTAAATGCTCTGTGCGAAGACCTTTCTCATAATATCTGGCTTGGAACTGCAGGCGGCATCTGCTATATCACTCCGCAAAAAGAAATTAAGTTTCCCCAAGGGCTTGCAGAGCTTGGTCAGGAAAAAATCCTTGTAAGTGCATTATACTGTGATACTGCAGGAAGAATGTGGATTGCAACAGGTCTTGAAAATGATCTTTTTGTATATGTAAACAACAGGCTTGAACGCTATGAAGGAATTAAGTCTATAAAAAATCCTTCTGTACGAATTGTAACTCAGGATGATACAGGCGCCTTCTGGTTTGGCATGGGCGGCAGCTATGTTGTAAGAATCCACAACGGCGAAGAAACAGTTTATGATGTCGGTCATAATCATCACGGAAGTACAGCTGTAAATACTATCATTCAGGACAAAAAGGGTAATTACTGGTTTGGAATGGATGCCGGTATTACAATTCTTCACAACAGCACCTTTTCATATTTTGACAAGACTAACGGACTTTCTGATGATATTGTCTGCCAGATAATTGAAGATAAAGAAGGAAATATTTGGGTTGGCTTTGACCGCGGTGGACTTCAAAAATTGAGTCATGCCAAGTTTGCAACTGTTTCAATGGATTCCAGTGTTAATGCCATCTGCGAAGATACAATGCGTAAGCTTACCTGGCTTGGTACAGATAATGGTGTTGCCTGCTACAAAGACAATCAGTTTATAGAAAACGAAGTTACCAGACGAACAAAGGGCTGCCGTGTCCGCCATATCGAAATGACAAAGGATAATGAAATTCTTATTTCGTCATATTCTGATTTTCCTCAGCTTTGCGTTTACCCTGATGATTCAATAAAGGTGTGGACTACAGATGACGGTATTTCTCAAAAGTGCAGGCTTGCAATCAAGGCTTCCAACGGCGACTATTATGTAGGAACAACTCAGGGCTTGAGTATAATTCATAAAAAAGACGGCCGTGTTACAACTTTGACCCGCGACGATGGTTTTGTAAATCACTATATTATGTGGCTTTATGAAGATGATAAAAATCAGATCTGGGCCGGTACAAACGGCGGCGGTATTCATGTCTTAAAGGATGAAAAAATCATAAAGCATTATTCTTCAAACGAAAACGAAGGCGGCCTTGCAGGAAACGTTATTTTCAAAATCCTTAAGAATAATGATTGTATCTGGGTTGCTACAGGTACAGGTCTTTCAAAATATATAGAAGAAACAGATTCTTTTGTAAACATTACTTCGCGTAACGGACTTGGAACAGACAGCATTTTCCAGATGATCTGCGATTATACTCAGACTGTATGGATGACAACTAACAAGGGTATTTTTTCTGTGCCTTATTCAGAGGTTGATGCACTTGCTGCAGGAAAAGCAGATAAGCTCAATGTAAAATATTACGGCGCTTCTGACGGTCTTATTACAAGTGGTGTTACTTCTACATCTCTTTCTTCAAAGGATTCTCTTGGGCGAGTGTGGTTTACTCTTGTAGACGGCTTTGCAATTTATGATCCTCTTAAGTCCGGTGCAAAAAATGATTGTCCAAAGGCAACCTTCCAGTATTATACAGTGGACGATATTACCTGTGAGTATAAGAACAATACTATTGTTGTTGATCCTGATGTTAAGCGTCTTTCTTTAAAATATACGGCGTTGAGTTATTTTTCTTCGGAAAACCTTAAGTTCAGCTACAGGCTCGAAGGCTTTGAAGACAAGTATTCTGAATGGACAAGCGCCCGAACTGTTTCTTATACAAACCTTAAGCCAGGCACCTATAGATTTGTAGTTCTAACTCAAAATGATGACGGAGTGGTAAGCGAACCTGCGCAGCTTACTGTTATCAAAACGCCTTATATATGGCAGAGGGCATGGTTCTGGTTTGTTACAATTATTTTAATTTCATGTGTTGTTGCTTTTATTGTAAATCGTGCCATTAAATATAGAATCAAAAAAATTGAAGCCAAAACAGAGCAGGAGCATTTATTCAACAAGGCTATAATCAATGCATTTGCAAACTGTGTCGACGGTAAAGATACTTATACAAACGGTCATTCTCTGCGTGTTGCAAAATATACAAAAATGCTTGCTCAAAGGCTTGGTGAAGATTCAGACACTGTAGACAAATTCTATAACATTGCGCTTATGCACGATATAGGAAAAATTGGTATTCCTGATGCAATCCTGCAAAAACCGGGTAAGCTCACCGATGAAGAATTTGATATTATGAAAAGTCATCCCGGCCGCGGCTTTTTAATCTTAAAGGATGTTCAGATTCTTGAAGATCTGGCAGCCGGTGCCCGCTATCATCACGAACGCTTTGACGGTAAAGGTTACCCAGATGGCTTAAGAGGTCAGAACATCCCTTGGGTTGCCCGCATTATTGCAGTTGCCGACACTTTTGACGCCATGAGCTCTACACGCCCATACCGCAAGAGTCTGCCCGAAGATTTTATCATTCAGGAAATCAAAAACTGCGCCGGCTCCCAATTTGACCCCGCCGTAGTAGAAAAGTTCCTTGAACTGTACAACGAAGGGGCCTTTGCGGATGTATTTGCTAATATAGAAAATAGATAGGGCTGCAGAAATACTATTTTTTCTTGCAAATTCAACTGAACACACTTAAATTGGTCTAAATTGCGGATGTCGGAGAGCTTTTTTTATGGACAAATTGTATTTATTGTGACATAATTATGTCATAAAGAGGTGATAGTATGCCGCAAATTCGACCTATAAGAGATTTAAAGAACACAACTGTAATTTCTAATTTATGCCATGAAACTCAAGAGCCTATTTTTATTACAAAAAATGGTTATGGTGACATGGTTATTATGAGCATGGAAACTTTTGAAAAATCTACATTCTTCAATAATTTATATGATAAGCTTGCAATTGCTGAAACAGAATTAAAAGCAGGAAAAGTTTCTGATGTTGATGATGCAATTAAAGATATCAGGACGAAGTATGGCTTATAAAGTTCAGATTATTGATTCGGCAAAAGCAGAACTGGACTCAATCGTAGAATACTTTGTAAAAAAATTATGTAATTTGAATGCGGCAAAAAGCCTGCTTGACGATTTTTATGAACAAAAAAGTTATCTTTCTGAAGATCCATATACATTTCCTTTGTGTCCTATTTTGGGGCTTCAGAAAAAAGGGTATCACCGTTTTTTATTTAAACAAAATTATGTAGCTATATATTTAATTGACGAAGATAAAAAGACTGTTTCTATTATGCATATTTTTTATGCAAAAAGAGATTATGAAAAATTGATATAATTTCTTAACTATTTCCCAACCCCACAAAATCTGCTATAATATCTATATGTATCGTTTATATGTTGAACGCCGCCCGGGCTTTGAAAACGAGGCAAAGAGTTATCTTGCACAGATTAATGGATTTTTGGGAATTGCCGGAGTTACCGGTGTTCGTTACTTCAATCGTTATGACATCGAAAATGTAAGTGATGAGGTTGCAAAGATTGCGGCTACACGCATTTTTTCTGAACCACAGAGCGACTTTGTTTTTACAGAGAAGATGCCTAAGCATAACGGTAAAGAGATTATCTGGGAATTCCTGCCTGGACAGTATGATCAGCGTGCTGACTCTGCTGAGCAGTGCCTTTCTTTGCTGCGTGCGGGTCTTGTGAATGCCGGCGTAAAAACTTTGAGCGAACCTCCTGTTGTGCGCTGCGCTAAGATTGTAGTGCTCGAAGGAAAGGTTACTAAGGATGATATTGAAAAGATTCAGAACTACCTTATTAACCCGGTTGATTCACGCCTTACAGACGATAAAAAACCTAAAACACTTAAGATGGATATAGAAGAGCCTGCAGACATTCCTGTTGTAGACGGCTTTATCAAGATGAACGATGATGAGCTTGAAGCCTACCGCAACAAGATGGGTCTTGCAATGGACCACCTGGACATTAAGTTCCTGCAGGATTACTTTAAAGGCGAAGGACGCGACCCTGTAGAAACAGAAATCCGCGTACTCGATACCTACTGGTCTGACCACTGCCGTCATACTACCTTCTTGACAGAGCTCAAGGATATTAAGATTGAAGACGGTCCTTACGCTCCTTTGTTCAAAAAATCATTAGACAATTACAACGAAATGCGTACCGAAATGTATGCCGGCCGCACCGACAAGCCTGTCTGCCTTATGGACATGGCTGTAATCGGCATGAAGTATCTTAAAAAGCACGGCAAGCTTGAAGATATGGAAGTTTCGGAAGAAAACAACGCATGTTCTGTTTATATAGACGTACATTACACTGCAGACGAAAAGGGTAAGCCGCTCGCTGCAGATGACCCTATGGCTACTGAACGCTGGCTTATGATGTTCAAAAACGAAACTCATAACCATCCTACAGAAATTGAACCTTTTGGTGGCGCCGCAACCTGTCTTGGTGGTGCTATCCGTGACCCATTGTCTGGCCGCAGCTGGGTTTACCAGTCAATGCGTATTACCGGTGCCGCTGACCCTACAGTTCCGCTCAGTGCAACTATGAAGGGTAAGCTTCCGCAGATTAAGCTTTGCCGCGAGGCTGCACAGGGCTTTGCTTCTTATGGTAACCAGATTGGTCTTACAACAGGACAGGTAGAAGAAATCTATCATCCTGGATATGCCGCAAAACGTATGGAGCTTGGTGCCGTTATTGCAGCCGCTCCTGTAGATACAGTTATCCGCGAACGTCCTGAA
Source organism: Treponema sp. (assembly GCA_017550685.1). GTDB lineage: Bacteria > Spirochaetota > Spirochaetia > Treponematales > Treponemataceae > Treponema_D. Next base: position 23,309 of record JAFZOJ010000050.1, read on the forward strand.
CCAGGCGACATCATCATTCTTCTTGGTGGTGGTACTGGCCGCGATGGTATTGGTGGAGCTACCGGTTCTTCTAAGGTTCACACAGTTAAATCTGTTACAACTGCCGCAGCCGAAGTTCAGAAGGGTAATGCAGTAGAAGAGCGTAAGATTCAGCGTTTGTTCCGCAATAAGGAAGTTAGCCTGATGATCCGCCGCTGTAATGACTTTGGTGCCGGTGGTGTTTCTGTTGCTGTCGGCGAGCTTGCCCCAGGACTGGACATCAACCTGGACGCAGTACCAAAGAAATACGAAGGCTTGAACGGTACAGAGCTTGCAATCAGCGAAAGCCAGGAACGTATGGCTGTTGTTGTACGCAAGGCCGACGTAGACCGCTTTATCGAAGCTGCTAAAAAAGAAAACTTGAATGCAGTTGTAGTTGCAACTGTTACAGATACAAACCGCCTTGTTATGAAATGGCGTGGAAAAACAATCGTAGACATTGGCCGCGAATTCCTTGATGCTGCCGGTGCTCATCACGAAGCAACTGCTGTTATTGAACAGCCTGCTGAACCTGCCAAGTCACCGCTGCTTAATCCTTTGGATGCAGCAGCCGCAGAATTGAACAAGCCTGTAAAATGCGAAGGCTGTGTAGAAAATCATCTGCACGACGCATGGCTTGCAAATATCAACGACCTTAGCTGTTGTTCTCAGCGTGGTCTTGGTGAACGCTTTGACGGTTCAATCGGTTCAAGCACAATCCTTTTCCCATATGGCGGAAAATATCAGAATACTCCTGAAGCCGGTATGGCTGCAAAGATTCCTGTTGTGTCTCCACGCGAAACAAGCACTGCAAGCATTATGGCTTACGGCTTTGACCCGCGCGTTGGCAACTGGTCTCCATGGCACGGTGCAAAAACTGCCGTTCTGTCCAGCCTTGCAAAAATCACCTGTCTGGGTGGTAAGGCACGTACTTCACGCCTTAGCTTCCAGGAATTCTTTGGACGAGCAGTAAACGAAAAACGCTGGGGTTATCCTGCTGCCGCCCTGCTTGGTTCTATTGATGCCCAGGTAGAAAGCGGATGTGCTTCTATTGGCGGTAAGGACTCTATGTCAGGTACCTTTGAAGACATCAACGTACCACACACACTCGTAAGCTTTGCCGTAACTCATGACGAAGCCAAGAACGTTTTGAGCGGTTCATTCAAGGTATTTGGAAACCGCATTTATATGATAAAGGTTCCTTATTCAGACCTGCTTGAGCCTGATTACGAAACCTTCCTTAAAAACTCAGACGTACTTTACGAACTGAATAAAAACGGAATGATTTCTTCTATGTATCCTGTTGGCCCTGGCGGTATTGCCGAAGCAGTTACCAAAATGGCAATGGGAAATATGGTGGGAGTAAAGATTGATGCGGCTTCGGTGGTTTCGACAAGCTCAACCACCACAGACAATTTGCGCTCTCTCTTTGTTCCAACCTACGGAAACATCATTGTAGAAGTTCCATCTGCTTACTATTCAGATTTTGAAAAGGCAGGCTTTGTAGAAGGCACTGTAGTTCAGCTTGGATGTACAGACGATAAACCTATCATCACAATCCGCAACGCAACACTTGGCGGAATAACAAATCAGGAAGTAGCAATCAGCCTTTATGACTGTGTTGATAAATGGGAAGACAAGCTTAAGGAAGTATTCCCACGCGTAAGCGGTGCTCCGGATCTTCCTGAATTCCCTGAATGGGCAACAAGTGTTCATAAATCATTAAGCGATATCCGCAAGGCTCCGGCCTTTGTTCAGCCAACAGCTCATCCAAAGGTACTGCTTCCTGTATTCCCTGGAACAAACTGTGAATTTGATATGGCCCGTGCATTCAATCTTGCCGGTGCAGATACAAAAATCCTTGTACTCCAGAACAGAACACAGGATCAGCTTACAGAATCTCTGGAGCAGCTTGCAAAAGAACTCCGCGACGCACAGATTCTTGCTTTGTCCGGCGGTTTCTCTAGTGGTGACGAGCCTGACGGTTCTGCAAAGTTTATTGCAAACGTGCTTAAGGCCGGTAACATAAGCGAAGAAGTAATGAACCTTCTTAAAAAGCGCAACGGTCTTGTAATTGGAATCTGTAACGGCTTCCAGGCACTTGTAAAAACAGGTCTTGCCGTAACCGGTGAAATCTGCGACATGACTCCTGATATGCCGACCCTTACATACAATAGAATCGGACGCCACATAAGCCGCATTGTACGCACACGTATTGTAAGTGCAATGTCTCCTTGGGCAATGCATCCAAGTGTAGTTGATGAAAGAAATCAGCTCATTGCAATAAGCCATGGAGAAGGCCGCTTTGTATGTGACGAAGCAACTGCTAAAAAGCTGTTCGAAAACGGGCAGGTATTTACTCAGTATGTAGACGAGTTTGGACGCCCTGCAATTACCGAGCCGGACAACCCTAATGGTTCTGCTTATGCAATTGAAGGTATTACAAGCCCTGACGGACACGTACTTGGTAAAATGGGACACTCTGAACGCGGAGTAGGCATGGCTTCTTATGGAGCAAGCTTTGACCTGTTCAAGAACGTAGGAGGAAATCCTCTTACAAACCCAATCGAAACTACCTGCCAGAACGTATTTGCTGCTGGAGTTTCTTACTTTAAATAATCGCAGACCCCGAGCCTGGCAAAGGGCCTGCTAAAGGAATGTTTATGTTTAAAAAAATACTTTTTGTAATAGCTGTATGTACACTTATTATCTCCTGTGGAAAAAATACTGCTAAAGATGACCACGGATGCTTTACAGATTATGAAGAAGCTGTAAAGAATGCAGAAAAGAAAAATATTCCGCTGCTTGCTGTGTTTACTTCTGAGCGCAATGATGAACAGAATGAACAGTTTGTTACAGATATCATAAAGGACGAAGCTTTTTCTTCAATAAAAAAAGACTATTCGGTTTTCCATGTAGATTTTAGCAGCGATGATATACAGGCAAATTATCAGATAGCAATGCTTTTTAATATTGATGTCATGCCTGCTGTTTTCCTTTGTACAAAAGAAGGCTATGTAGTTTCAAAGATTTCTGATGAAGAAGAATTTTCAAGCATGCTGGAATTCCAGAATATTCTTGATTCTAAAAAAGAGCAGCTTAGTGATTTTAATCAGATGGTTGCCCAGACAAAGAAAGGTTCTGCTTCTCAAAAGGTAGAAGCAATTGATACACTTTACAACGCAACTGCTGTTGAATACAGAAACTTCCTTCTTCCTCTTGTTCAGGAAGTATTAAAGCTGGACAAGAAAAACGAAACAGGCCTTGCCGGAAAATACATTCTTGCACTTGCCGAAACCGAAGCTGTAACAGCTTTTTCTACAGGTGACACAGATAGTGCCATCCAGAAATATCTGGAAGCTGCAAACAACAATTTCCTTAAGGCAGAAGATAAACAGGAATGTTTTTATACAGCCGCTTATCTTGCCGCCTACAGTGGTTCCGAAGACTACGACGGAATTATGACTTATCTGCAGACTTCTTATGACCTGGCTCCTCAGTCAGAAAAAGCACCTGCAATTAAAGAAGCAATTGAGTATTTTAATCTTATCAGACAAAATGTTGATAAGAACGATTATAAGGACATCAACAGCTTTGCAGATGAAAAATAATCATACGGTTTATTGATGGAAGACATACCCTCGTATCTGTTCATTATAGCTGCCGCACTCATAACACTTTCCATGTTGTTTTCTATTTCGGAAAGCGCTTTTCTGGGAATGAATAAGCTCAGACTGCGCATTCTCCGAAAAAACAAAAACAAGCGTGCTTTACGTGCGGGCAAGCTTCTGGATAAAAAAGAGCACCTTATAAATACCATCCTTATTTCCAATGATCTTGTAAACATTTTTCTTTCGGCAATTTTAACTTCCATTGCACTCTCTCTTTTTGGTCCAAGCGGAGTTTCTATTGCAACCTTTACCGCAACAATTCTCCTGCTTATCTTTGGAGAAATCACACCAAAAACAATTGCCGCCCGCTGTCCTGATCCGATTGCCTACCGGCTTTCCGGCTTTATAAGTATTTTTGTAAAGCTTATGTATCCGGTAGTTTTTATAGTCACTGCATTTTCTCAGCTGGTGCTCCGCATTATAGGCATTAAGAGCGATAAACAGAAAAAGTCTTACACCGAAGAAGAAATAAAAACCTTTTTTGAAATGAGCTCTGAGTCGGGAGTTATCGAAGAAGATGAAAACCGCTTTATGAACCAGATTTTTAAGTTCAGCGATCTGGAAGCTCAGGATATAATGGTGCCTCGCACAAGAATCCGTGCAGTTTCTTCAAGCTCTACCTACCGCGATATTATTGAACTTTCGCAGCGCCTTGGTTTTACACGTTTCCCGGTTTACAGAAAATCCATAGATGATATTGTGGGCATTATTTATCTTAAGGACATGATTAAATATAAAAACTGTCCCGAAAGCTTTAAGATTACCGAAGTTATGCGCCCGCCGCTTTTTATACTTGGCACCAAGACAATGTCTTCGGTTCAGCAGATGATGTTTGACAGCCACCAGTCCATTGCAATTATTGTTGATGAATATTCGGGTACAGACGGCATTGTTACCGAAAAAGATATTTCGCGCGAGATTTTTGCCATGCCAGGTGATGATTCGCTGCGCGGTAAGGTTTTTGATTTTGATTCTGTAGAAAACAAAAATGATTTTGAAATTAACGGATCTGTACTGCTCAGGGTTTTGAGCGGCGATCTTAAAATAAATCTTGATTCTGATGTAAACGAAACTATAGGCGGCTGGGTTATAGAACAGTTGAACCGCATGCCTGTAGTTAATGACAAAATTGAATATGAAGGCTGGACCTTTGAGGTAAAGAAAATCCAGGCACACAGAATTGAACGCGTAAGAATATTCCGTGACAAAGCAGAACAAAGCGGGGAGGAGGCTGAATGAATATAAGCATTTCAGATATTATCCTTCTTGCAGTTATTATTGTCCTCATTTTGTTTGTAGGTTTCTTTACTTCGTCGGAGACAGCGTATATTTCGTTGAATAAGGTAAAGCTCCGTCATATTCAGGATGAAAGAAAACGCGGTTCTTCTACAGTAACCAAGCTCAAGGCAAATATGCCGCGGCTTTTAACAACAGTTTTGATTGGTACCAATTTTTTGAATGCACTTATTTCGGCCCTGGCAACTGCTCTTGTTGTAAAAATCTGGGGTGGTGGCGGAGTAGGTCTTCCAACTCTTGCAACTGCCTTTATCATTACAACCTTTGGACAGATTATTCCAAAAACAATTGCTGGAAGAAACCCAGAAAAAAAATGTCTTTCGAGCGCAGTGCCTTTGTACACTCTTGAAAAAATATTCTTTCCTGTTGTTTTTCTTTTTGAACGACTGTCGCATGGAGTTGTCTGGATTGTAGAAAAAATTATCAAACCGCGCGAGCACCTGATAACAGAAGAAGAACTTAAAACCCTTATTGATGTCGGCGAAAAAGAAGGAACCATTGAAAAGAACGAAAGCCGCATGCTCAACAAGATTATCAAGTTTAATGATTTGTCGGCTACAGATATTATGAAGCATCGTTCCTTTGTAAGCATGGTAAACATTGATGCAGATTATGAAACTGTAGTAAATGAATTCCTTGCTTCCGGCTTTTCAAATCTTACTGTTTATAAGGATACGCCTGAAAATGTTGCGGGTGTAATTCATTATAAAAAGGTTTTGTACGGTAACGAGCAGGTTGATGCAGGACCGGGATATGCAGGCCGTGTAATGGATGAAGTGCTTTTTGTTCCGGGAAGCTTTTCTGCACTTGAGCTTTTGCAAAGACTCAGGGAAGAAGAAAATAAGTTTGCAGTTGTATTGAATGAGCAGGGACAGACTGCCGGAATTGTAACAATTGAAGATATTATAAGAGTCGTTTTCGGCCGCATGACTGATGAAAATTCACGCGACAATATTCCTGCAGAAGAAAAAATACAGTTAGTTTCTGCTAACACATTTGTTGTGCCGGGCGACCTTAAGCTTGACGAAGTTAATGCAATCCTTCACTTAAACCTTCAGTCCGAAGAAATGAATACTCTTGGCGGATGGGTTTTGGAACAGATCGGGTATCTTCCAACGGCAGGCATGGTGCTTGTAAAAGAAAGAATTCTTTTTACAGTAGAAGAAGTTAGTCAGCGCAGAATTACCAGTGTAAGAATTAAAATTTAGAAATTAAGCTGATACACAATGGCGTAATTACCAAGGAAGCGTACTGTACCACCTAAGTTTTTGTAGTTTGGAGTATTATCAATGCTTTCAAAGGATGTGTCAGAAGCATAAGACAAGCCGTAAGAATCCGGTATAAACTGCAAGCCGCCTTTAATTCCAAGCTTATGATTTTTTCCAAGTTTAAAATAGATTGCGAGCTTGGCCTGCAGCAGCCATGCATCTTCAATTTTATCCATAAAGTAAAGATCGCGTACAAAATGATGGTCGCGGGCTTCCATGGTTTTTATCCAGGTGGCGCCAAGGTCAAAGTTAATAGTCATAAAGCCAAAAAGCTTGAACCGGTTTTCGATCAAAAGTTCGGGAGAAATAAAGAACTGGTTGTACGAAATTACGTTTCTCTCTCCAAAGCCTTCTACTTCCCAGTTATTATCTTCGTATAAACTAAAGCCACCATATCCAATAAAGGTTATATTCTGAATCTGTAAACCAAGCTTGGGAGTCAATATATACTTTTCCGCATCACCGAATCTAAAGGAATGACCTGCCATAAACTCAATCTGGTAAAAGTCATCCACAATGTTAATATGATTTGAATAATTTGTAAGGTGGTCTGGCTGCGAAGCATATTTCCAGTCATAATCTTCCATTATGCCGTACTCGCCTTTAAAGGTCGTAAAAAGATCAAAGGTAAAAACAACCTTTTTATCAATTTCAAGATTAAGCTTGTAGCCGGTATATATTGCATTCAAAAACTGCCAGTCCAGCATGCTGAGTCTTGTTGTTGGGGTTAATGTTACCTGATTATCATTGGTAGTTCTTTTTACATTCCAGACATTCTCAATTATTCTTCCGGTAAAGCAGCCGCCCTCTGTATCAAACTCAACAGTTACTGCAGGCTCCTTTTTATCAGCGTCCTGACAGAACATAAAAGTGTTGAAAAAAAAGATAACTGAAAGAATTAGCAAAATCTTTTTCATTTACTGCTCCAGAGGGTCTATATCAAAAAGCTTTGCAAGCTGCTTTCTGGTTGCTTCCATATCCTTAGGGTAGGGTGCGGTAAAGCTTACAGCCTGGCCGGTCACAGGATGTGTAAATTCAATTTTATAGGCGTGAAGGGCAAGACGGCTCAAAAGAGGGCGTTCTTCAGCTTCGTCACCGTTCCATTTGCGTTTGATTTCGCTCAGGCGGACAGGCTTCTGGTTACCGCCGTAAAGAGGGTCACAGACAATAGAAAAACCGTTTGCCGCAAGATGTGCACGGATTTGATGTGTGCGTCCTGTAAGAGGCCTTGCAATTATCCAAGAATATGGTCCGCAGGAACCAAGGTTTGTAAAGTCTGTAACAGAGGGCTTTCCGTATTTTTTGCTTACAACGGTTCTGTGCCTTATGTCTCCATCCGGCTGCAGTGCTAAATCTACATGAAGCTCGGGCCACAGCGGATGACCATAAACAAGAGCGTGGTAGGTTTTATGAACAAGGCGTTTTTCAAACTGTTCCGAAAGCTTTTTATGTGCTTCAGCTGTTCGTGCATAAACAATAATTCCAGAAGTATCCTTGTCTATGCGGTGAACTGCAAACAGCTTGCCAAATTCTTTTTCTGCCATAAGGTCGAGCCTTGGCGCTTCCTGGTTATATCTGTCTGCCGCAATAAGGATTCCGGACTGCTTGTTGAGAACTACAATATCATCATCGCTGTAAATTGTCGTGTAGCCGTTGTTTTTTGCCATAATCACAGTTTATCAGAAAAAGTGTGTTGTGTCATTCCAAAAAAAAATCCCCTTCCCTGAAAACCAGAGAAGGGGAGTAAAGGCTAAGTCAAAGGACTAGTCGGTAAGATCTATTGTGAATGGATAGCTTACTGTAGTCATCTGATACTGTGCCTGCAGCATACAGTTATATACATAACCGGTTGGCAGGTTGTTCAAAGCAATTTCAAATTCATTTGCTGTGCCACGTTCTGCACCATCCTGCTCTGCATAGAAGTAGGTATGTCCACTATAACTGATCTTGAATGAAACATTGTTGTATTTCCAGGTTGGAGGATTGTCACCTGTTGCAACCGGTACAGTAAGAGAAACTTTTGTAGTTGAAGCACCAATTGTTGCCTTAGATACAGTGTTAGTAGCATCTTTTGCAACTGTTCCATTAATACCAAATGCACTTACCCATGCCTGCAGAATATCATAAGTCTTATCGTTGTAGATTTCGATATCACCTTCGCGTGAATAAGAAGCATACAGATTAAGATTCTTATAGTCATCATAAGCATCAGGAACGTCAGCAGTTACAGGATATTTTGTTCCTGTTGTAAGATCTGTAATCCAGTAAATCCAGTCTGCAGGTCCATTATAAAGATATGGATTTCCGGCAGAACCTTTTCCATTTGCACCCTTTACAGGATTAAGTACAGTATAGGTCTGGTCGCTCTTACTCCAGTAAACAATCTTATCGTCTCTGCTTTCTTCTCCGCCACCAATATCTTCACCTTCGTTCCAGGTACCGCCCTGAACAATGTATTTTACTCTATAGCGGTTGATTGTAGGAAGTACGGCACCAGTTTCTACACCTGTAATTTCTACATAAGCAGCTGTTGTAGAATATCCGGCGTTGTTTTGTGAATAGAGGCGGGCGATATAGCGTTTTCCAAGTTCAAGATAAACGTCCAGGTATTCACTGTTTGCAAACAATGAACCTCCCTTGTAGAATCTTGGATTTGCCCTTACATCATTAAGATAGTTGAATGAGTATTTTGCATTAATCTGACCGTCAGTTGCAATTTCCGGATCACCAAAAATTGCATCAAAAGCACTTACTGTAGAAATTGGAGCATTAACAACAGCATCATCAGAAATTTCTGCAATTTCGAGTGCAAAGTTCATTTCGGTATTTACTGCATCTCCATCCCACTCAAAGTGTGCTGTATAGAAGCCAGGATAAACTGCTTCTTCTGCTTCATCTGTGAGTGTACCATTAGAAGCCTTGTACTTATTAAACTGAACTGTAAAATCAGAAGGGGCTGCAGGTTTAGAACCAACAAGGTTAGGAATAGTAATTGTATCATCTACGGTTTTGCCCGGCAGAATAATAAGAACATCATTCCATACAAACTTGCGGTTTTCATTTGCTTTGGTAAATTCAACCTGGAAAGAGTAGGTACCCGGTTTTAAGTCTTCACCGTTAGCATCAAAGCTTGCTGTTCCTGCAACAAGTTCTGCATTATCAAGAGTCATGAAAGTATCTTCGCCACCGGCACTCTTAATTTTCTGACCTGTTGTAATATCGTAAATATATGCTTTTGCAATAAAACCGTCAGGAATTGTCATGCCGCTTTCAAGGCCAAGTGTTAAATCAATATTACCTGTTTTGCTCAGGCCCTTTGGTGTAAGTGTAAATTTGATGACGTTTGTAAACATCATATCTACGTTACCGTAACCAATAAGTACTGCCTTGGTAAGAACTTCGTCTGCAGTTGGATCGGCACCTGGTAAATCTGAATCTGCACAAGCGGCAAGAGTTAAAGACCAGTTGTAACAGTCAATATCCAGAATTACCTTTCCGACTTTTCCGTCTGTAGATGTTACAGTTACATCTTTAGGGGCGAGTTCCTGTCCGCTTTGAGCTTTACCCCAAAGATAGAATTTCAAATGTTCGTCTGCAACAAATGGATCTGCAACAATGGTACGACTGCTTGCGTTCTTAACGAATTTGATGTTGTCGTTCTGCGAAATCGTAATGTTGAGAGGCTGTTTGTCGCTTCCAGTAAATGTTCCGTTTGCATCTCCTTTACAGGCTGCAATTACAGCAATTAACATTGCACTGAGCATTACTGCTTTAAGTTTAATGTTCTTCATGTTAATCCTCCTTGAAGAAATCGGTCTGTCCGTAGACCTGTTCGTAGATAACGATGGAGCACCAGTCCTTGTACTTATTACCATCATTACCAATAACTGTCAGATGTAAAATGTAAGTATCCGGCTTAAGCTCTTCGTTTGCACTGATGCGCGAACGTGGAACAAAGGCACGGAACTCCCGCTTGTTTTTACCACTCTCCGAATAAAAATCTAATCCGGCGGTAATGTCCTGCAGGGTAGATTTAATTTCACTTTGTGAACCCTGCTGTATATATACAATTTTATAAAATGCCCATTCATAAGCGCTGCAATTATATGGTGCAGCAATATTTATAGAACCTTCCGAGCTTACAAAGTAGGTCGGATCCAGCATGTTTTCCTGCCTGAAGCCTTCGTCTCCAGGATTAATTATATGCTCCATGTCGGTTGCAGGTTCATAATGCGAATTGTAGTCTTCGAGCATAGTGTTGATGTTATTCTTGCAGCCGGCACACAAAAAGAGTGCAGCAAGGAAAGAGAACATCAGCTTTTGACAGGTCGTACAATATCGCTTCATACGCATTCCTACTTTTAAATTTTCGGCATAACACCGAAAAAAACGCACAAAATTATCGGCAGAATTTGAATTTTTTTTAGCAAATTCTTCCAAAAACGCGAAAATTTTTTAATTTTTTTGATTGTTTAGTTTTTTTGAATAGGTTTATAGTATTTATTTTTGAGCCAAGAGTGATTATATAATGAAAATCTGAATAATGCAAACAAATTTTTCATTTTTTTTATGAATTTGATATGGATTTTTTTATGATAAAATTCTATAAATAAACTATGTTTGAAGTACGGGTTACAGCCGATTTTGCAGCGGCACATTTTTTACGCGATTATAACGGTAAATGCGAAAATCTCCACGGCCACAATTATAAGGTTTATGCTCATGTGCGCGGAGAAGTTTTAAACGAAGGCGGCATGCTGCTTGATTTTACTGCGCTCAAGGGTGCTTTGCGTGCTGTGTGCGGCAAGCTGGACCATACCAATCTGAACGACCTTGAAGTTTTTGATAATAATCCAAGTGCAGAGCGTATTGCAAAATACATTTATGACGGTGTAGTGGCTGAGCTTTCAAAGGGCGGTGTGGATATTTCCTTTAAGCCGGGCAAAAAAGAAGCCGTACTGTTTGCAGTTGATGTTTTTGAAACGGAAACTTCCCGCGCACGATATTGTATTGATTAAATAGATTCCGAAACAAGTTTTGGATGACGTTAGAACCTCACAGGTACTCCCATTTTATTCAATTCATCCTTAATGCCACCTACAGTATAAGTTCCATTATGAACCATGCTTGCAATGAGGGCTGCGTCGGCTTTTCCTTCGGTCAGAGCGTCTGCCAGGTGCTTTGGAGTTCCGCCTCCGCCGCTTGCAATTACAGGAACATTTACGTTTTCGGAAATAAGGCGTGTTAGCTCAATGTCGTAGCCGTTCTTTGTACCGTCGGCATCCATAGAGTTGAGTACAATTTCTCCGGCTCCAAGTGATACTCCCTTTTTTGCCCATTCAAGAGCATCCAGGCCTGTATCTACGCGGCCACCGTTTATTGTGGTTCCAAAGCCGCATGGCTTGGTAGGGTCGCGGCGGACATCCATTCCCAGAACAATGCTCTGGTTGCCAAAGATGCGGGCGCCCTCGGTGATAAGGGAAGGGTTTTTTACAGCCTGACTGTTGAGTGAAACTTTTTCTGCGCCCGCAAGAATTGTAGACCTTATATCTTCAATAGTTCCAATACCGCCGCCGACACAGAACGGAATAAATACCTGCTGTGCAACACGCGAAATCAAATCAAGAATAGGGCCGCGTCCACGGGCACTTGCAATGATGTCATAAAAAACAAGCTCATCTACACCCTGACGGTAATATTCAGCCGCCATTTCTACCGGGTCACCAATATCTATATTATTCTGAAACTTCACACCCTTTGTAGTGCGTCCATCCTTTACATCAAGACAGATTATTATTCGTTTTTTTAACATCTTAACTCCACGTCATTACCGGGCTTGACCCGGTAATCCATTTTTCAAGATAGATTGTCGGGTCGCCCTTCGAGAGCCTCAGGGACCGCGACAATGACAACTATATTCTGCAATAATTTTCTATAATCTTTAATCCAGAAACACCGCTCTTTTCCGGGTGGAACTGGGTTGCAAAAACGTTTCCGCTCTGGATTACAGCAGGAACTTTAATTCCATAATCTGCGCTTGCCTTAATCACGCTCAGGTCGCTCGGGCAGATTACATAAGAGTGAACAAAATAAACGTCAAAATCATTTTTGATTCCCTTAAGGATAGGGCAGTCACCGTTTTCAAAGCTCAGGTTGTTCCAGCCCATATGAGGAACCTTCATATTTTCATTTTTGAGTTCAGGCTTGATTGAATAAAAATGTCTGATTTCGCCTTTTACAAGACCAAGGCATTCGGTGTCGCCTTCTTCTGAATGATCAAAAATAATCTGTGAACCGACGCAGATTCCAAAAAGAAGTTTGCCTGCCGCTACCTGTTCGCGGACAAAAACATCAAAGCCGCTTTTTTTAAGTTCACTCATGGCATAAGCATCGTCACCGTCGCCAGGGAACATAAAGCGGTCGCAGTTTGCCTTTGCAAGCTCTGCAGGGGCTTTAGAAGTAACATAAGGAATGTTCAAATATTCAAGCGCACGTTCAAGGCTTGTAATATTTCCCGCATTAAAATCAATAATTCCTACCATACGGGTCATTATAGAAAAAATCTTAAAAATTGGGAACTGTTAGCCGATATTTTTATTATGAAGATAAAAGATTTTTTAGATCTTGTTTTGAATATCCTCAAGGACTGGCGTGTAATTGTTACGCTTGTTGCCATGCTTTTTGTTATGTGGGCTGCTAATTTTATCCTTACTTATAAGAAAAAGCCTCGCAAAAAGAAGAAGGGTAAGGCAGCACAGCCGGCTCCTGCAAAACCAGCTGAAGAAAAGAAAGAAGAAGCAAAAGACGAATCGGTTGAAAAATAAATAAAAAAATCACTTTTTTTACTAAAATCCTCCCAAAAACTTCCTGTTTTTACTCATTTTTTTGAAAACTATATACATGGAAGAAATAATTAAAATTGATGCCGATGAACAGATTTATGAAGATGATCCTGTTGCAAAGGCGGCGTATCAAAACTTTGGCATACGGTATATGTTTCCGTGGCAGCGTCTTGTCGTGGCCAATATTCTGGAAGCATATGAAAACCTCAAAGGCGAGCAGACTGTCGACACTCAAAACGATGCCTTTTGCAAGGGGCGGCAGATTGTGCTTTTGCCTACCGGGGCGGGAAAGTCTTTGTGCTTTCAGGTGCCTGCGCTGCTTTTAGAAGGTCCAACCCTTGTAATTTACCCGCTTCTTGCCCTTATGACAGACCAGCAGCGCCGTATGGAAGAAGGAAGCCTTAGAAGTGTGATGTTCCGTGGCGGACAGACTGCAGCGGAGCGGCAGGAAAATTTCCGTAAGCTTAAAGAAGGGGCCAGAATCATAATCGCTAACCCCGAGGTACTTCAAAGCAAAAGCCTTGTTCAGCAGCTCAAGCAGGTTGGAATCTGTCATGTTGCAATTGATGAAGCTCACTGTGTTTCTGAATGGGGAGATTCGTTCAGGCCGTCGTACCTTGGACTGGGCGAGGTTTTAAAGGAGCTTGCGGTTCCTGTAGTTACAGCTTTTACGGCTACAGCGTCTCCGCCTGTTTTGTCTCGTGTTGCACAGATTTTGTTTGACGGGCAGGCTCATGTTGTCCGCAGTGAAAGTGACCGTCCGAATATTCATTACTATGTGCGCAAGGCAGCCGTAAAGAAAAAGGAAGTGTTGTATCTGGCGGCAACCGAGCAGCGCCCCATGATTGTTTTTTGCGGTACCAGAACCAAAAGCGAAGACATGGCGCGCGAACTTAATATGTGTTTTGGTAACGGTACAGCTCAGTTTTATCATGCCGGCCTTGAAAAAGTTGAAAAAGAAGAAATTGAAAAATGGTTTTACAACAGCCGCGACGGGATCTTATGTGCAACCTGTGCTTATGGGATGGGCGTAGATAAAAAGGATATAAAAACCGTAGTGCATCTGGAAGCCTCTGCTACGGCCGAAGCTTATATTCAGGAAGCAGGGCGTGGTGGGCGTGACGGTAGCGTAGCCAAGGCAATTCTGCTATGGAGCCTGCAGGACAGTATGGATTATTCAGTTTTTAAGGCAGGCAGCCGCGAAGCAGCACTTCGGGACTTTGCAGAAACTACTTCGTGCAGGCGGCAGGTACTGCTTGATGCGCTTGGGGCAGAGCAGGCGGTTTGCAGTGGTTGTGATGTCTGCGACGGAGTTAAGTATGAACCGTGCGACTGGGAGCTGGCCTGGAATATGATTAAAAAGTACCGGAACTTTTATTCAAAAGAAGAGGTCCAGGAAGAGCACGCCGCCCGCATGAATGATATTTTTCGTAAAACGCTCCATCTTAATATCTGGAATCATAACGACAGCGTAGAAGTTGTGGACCAGCTGATAAAATCCGGGAAAATCAGGGTAGATAAGTTTTTGTGGCGGAATAAACTGTCATGTCCGCGGTCCCTGAGGCTCTCGAAGGGTGCCCGGCAATGACATGGTTGTTTGTTAATCCATAATCGTTATTTCAACACGCCTGTTCTTAGCTCTGCCTTCTTCGGTCTTGTTGCTGGCTACAGGCTCTTTTGAACCCTTGCCCTGGGTAAAGATGTGGTACTGGTCGCGTACGCCAAGGCCAATCAAATAAGAGGCAACCGCTTCGGCTCGTTCTTCGGAAAGCTTCTGGCGGGCAGAAACTGTTCCACGTTCGGCACAGTGACCTGTTATCAAAAGGTCGTTTGAATACTGCTTAAGAAGTTCACCGATTTTCTTGAGCTTGAGCTTTTCGCTTTCCATAAGCACGTCAGAGTCCGGTTCAAACTGAATGTTGTCCAAACTGATTGTAAGACCCTTGTCGCCTTTCTTAACCGAAATGTTTTCCAGCTTGAGCTTGTCAAAGGTATCCTGCAGCTGCTTTACAGTAGAGTCATCATTAATCGAAGTAAACTCTGTAAGCTCTGCGTGTGCTGTACCGGTAAAGACATAGAGGTTTCCATAAACGTCCCCAATCTTTATCAAAAATTCTTCATCATAGTGGTCCAAAAGTCCGCGGTTATTATCCCAGTAAAGTGTCTGCTTGGACCAGCCTGTAGAGCCTGTGAGTGTCTGGCCTGCATTAAGCTGTTCATCGGTAGACTGATATTCAAACTCGTAGGCAACTTCAATCACGTTCAGTTTTTTGCCGTCTACGGTTTTGTCTTCTTTGTAAGTATACGTTGCTTCAAAAGGAAAGATGAGTGCCTTTTCCATATTAAAGGCCTTGCGCACATCCTGAACCTCTTTTCCTTTGGCTGTCCAGGTTTCGCCCACCTTGATTTTTTTATCAGGGAATACAGGCACATTACGCACGGTAGGCATGTATATATCATCAGAAATTGTAAGCTCACCGTTTTTCTTTCGGCTGAAAACAGAGGTTGTTTCTTCTCCCCACGAAAGGCTGCGTCCGGTACGCTGACTGATTGTGTTTTCGGTAGTCATGTAGGTTGCAAAAATGAATGCTTCTCCGTCGGCTGCAACATTTGTCATGGAAGAAGAAATACGGTTTATGATTTCGGAGTGATGGCTTGGCACGTTGTTAATGTAAACGTCTTCCTGAACGGTAGAAATATAACTGCCGGAGTTGCCTTTTTTCTGCTTGAATTCAAATTTTACAGACTGAGACCAGAGGCCTGCCACAAAGAAAAATAAAGCAAAAATTAAAACTGTTTTTTTCATAAAAAATCCTCTATAATTCCTATTATGTTAAACAATATTTCTTTAAGCACGTTACTTTTGATTTTCGTCATAATTGTTCTGGTACTTTTGTTAATTATTCAACAAATTGCCATGTCGCGCAAGCTAAAAAAAATTCGCCAGGATGCGGTCAAAAGATCTAATGCGGTTAAAGGTGGACAGCTTGCAGAACAATTGGCTCCATATTTGCCAAACTTTCCTTGTAATCCCGCAGACGCCCGTTTTATTGGTAAGCCTGTTGATTTTGTAGCCTTTCCGGGTCTGGATCAGAAGGGTACTGCCGATGAAGTCCTTCTTATTGAAGTAAAAACAGGAGCTTCCCAATTGTCTCAGCGCGAAAAGGCTATTAAAGAGGCTGTAAAGACCGGTAAAGTGAGGTATGTGGAATACAGAATAGAAGGTTAGTAGTATATTTTGTCTTTACAAAGTGCTTGAGGGGGGGGGGTATAATAGAAGAAATAATTCTATTTTACTATAAGGAGAACAATATGAAAAAGAAATACCTTTTATTACCATTACTCATTGCATTGTCTATGCAGCTGTTTGGAGCAACAATTTCTGTTGCCAGAAGAATGCCATCACAACTTGATCTTTCTTTTGCAAATTCAATTGAATTTCTTCCAATCAGAATTTATGCACCAAAGCGGGGAGATACATTCGAACAGGATCAGAAAGCAATAGGAAATAAATTTATTTCTGCTTTATCAGATTATCAGAAGGATGATGGTAAGTTCATCATTATTAATGGAAAATCAGATATCAGCATTCAGGTTTCTTTTACAGATTTTAATGTAAAAGATAATGGTGTTACTCTTACACAGGATGTAGAAGGCGAAACTGTTGTTATCAAAGATGAATGGACACGTCAGGTTTCTGCAATAATGGAAGTTATGATTATAAAATCTGCAGACAATTCGGTTATAAGCAAAAATGAATATAAACTGTTTGATACAACTTCTTCTTATTCGCCAAAGGCTGAGCTTAAAGAACCTCAGTATATTGTAGAAAACCAGCTCAGAGGATTTGTATATCAGATTGCAACTTTAATTTTTGATATTCCTTACAATCAGCCAATGACAATCATGGATTCTAAATCAAAAGACAAGCAGGTTAAAGAAAAGATGAAGTCTGCAAAAAAATTGCTCAGCGGTAAAAATCTTGATTATGAAGCTGCAAAAGCAATTTATAAAGAGATTTATGAATCTACAGATGATATTGCAGCCGGCTACAATTATTCCCGTATGCTTCAGATTTCAAAAGATTTTGATGCAGCAGAAGAGCTTCTGAACAAATTTACAGCGGCAAATCCAAAAGACAAAACCTTTAAAAAGGCACTTGAAGATCTTGAAAAAGACAGAGAAGAAACAAAAATACTGGATTCAAGAAAAAAATAAATAATATCATAAAAAAAACTCCGGCCTAACTAAAAGCAGCTCTGCCTTAAGCCGGAGTTTTTTTATTAACTTGAGAAGTCTGACAAATTACATTTTAGTCAGCAGTAAAGCGGATTGTTTCCCACTTTTCGTTGAACTTTTCAAGGTCTTCGCCAACGTCAAGCTTAAGCTCACCACCAGCCATTTCTTCTGCCTTATACATAGGAACAGTTGTGCGGAGCTTGTCTGCTTCAAGGTTTACAAAGCCTGGGAAGCGGAAGTCATCAAGGAACATAGCATAAATTTCAGGACGATGGATAAAGTTGATAAATTCCATAGCGCGGTCGTAGTGCTTGGCACCCTTAAGAATAACCATAGAGTCGAGGTACTGTGGACCACCTTCCTTTGGAATAAAGAAGTCAATCATTTCGTCCTGCTTGTCTTCCGGAACTTCACCATATACAACTTCGGCATAACCCTGGCATACCCAGAAGTCTCCTGCTGCAAATGACTTACCAAAACCTTCGGCATCAAACTTTACAAGGTTAGGCTTCCAAAGGTTGTTAATCAAATCTGCTGCACCCTGAAGCTTTTCATCATCAACAGTGTTTACAGAAAGTCCCTGATAAGCAAGAGCATCACCAATAACTTCGCGCATATCGTCCATCATAGACATGTGACCCTTAAGGTCTGTGCGTGCAAAAATGTTCCATGACTTTTCGTAGTCTGTAACCTTGAGCTTGTTTACGGCAATACCGGCCATACCAAGATAGTAAGGAACCTGCCAGTTCATGTCCGGGTCAAAAGTCATAAGCTGCTTACATGCAGGGTTGATGTACTTTTTGTTTGTAAACTTTGTCTGATCAATCTGCTGAAGCATTTTCTGATTGATCATGATAGAAGTGTAGTCTTGAGAAGGGAAGGTAATATCATATCCCTTAGCTCCTGCCTTGAGCTTGGCATACATAACTTCGTTTGAATCAAAGGTGTCTACCTTAACTGTACAGTTGAATTCTCTTTCAAAAGCCTGAAGAACAGAATCCGGAGTATAATAAGTCCAGTTGTACAGGTACAAAATTCCATCATCTTCTTTTTTACAACCGGTAACGGTGAGTGAAGAAGCGACCAACAATGCTGCTGTTAAAACAAGCAAGAATTTTTTCATTAACGTCTCCTGTGTCATTGTCGGGCTCGACCCGACAATCTTATATTAATAAAAATGCAAACTTATATGAGATTCCCGTGTCAAGCACGGGAATGACAAAACTTTATTAGTGTCCAGCCGCAAAGCCTTTAAGACCTTTACGGCAAATAAATGCAATAGTACAGGTAATGATAATCATTACAACAGAAAGCGAGTTTATTACCGGAGAAACGCCAAAGCGGATCATGGAATAAACGTACAGAGGCAGGGTTGTTGAACCCGGTCCCGAAACAAAGAAGGTAATTACAAAGTCTTCGAGCGACATTGTAATGGCCATCAAAAATCCCGAAAGAATGCCTGGGAAAATTGCAGGAACTACAACCTTGAGCATTGTCTGGCGTTCTGTTGCTCCCAGGTCGTGTGCGGCTTCGATGATTGAATAGTCAAATTCATCAAGTCGGGCATTTACCATAAGGAAAACAAACGGAAGACAGAAGGTAGTATGTGCTGCAAAAACCGTAAACAATCCCAAAGGAAGATGGATTCCGCTAAAGAAAATTACCATGGAAATACCAATGATAACCTCTGGCAGAACCATTGGAAGATAGGTAAGGGTCTGAATAAACTTCTTTCCCTTGAACTTATACCAGTTTACGCCGATAGAAGCCATTGTTCCAAGCAGGGTCGAAACAAGGGCCGAAGAAAGGGCAACTATCATACTGTTCAAAAGTGCGTTCCACAAAGCTCCTGAATTAAAGAAAAGCTCCTTGTACCATCTCATGCTAAAGCTTGTAAACTCTGCACCCTTGCTGTCGTTGAAAGAATAAATGATGATTACAAACAGCGGAATAAAAAGGAAGAGCAATGTAAGCCACAAAACAGTTTTTGAAAAAGACCATTTGTGCTGTCCGGCTTTTTTCCAGGTGCGGCGTGCATGACGTGCATTTTCCGAAACAGGCTTTTTTCCGCGGAGGGCATCGTGGATGACAATAAATACGTTCTTTGCCATTAGTTTGTACCTCCCACGTAGTTTTCTTCTTTTGTATTCTTAGTCTTGAGCTTGGCTTCCTGACTGTTGGAGCGTGTAATCCAAACAATACCAGCAACAGAAATAATTGTAAGCACCATAGAAAAGGCTGCAGCAAGCGGCCAGTTACGGGTTTTCTGAACCTGGTCTACGATGATGTTACCAAGCATGTATGAGTCCTTACCGCCGACCAGAAGAGGTACGGTGTAGGCACCAAAAATCGGAATGAATGTAAAAATCAAAGCCGAAACAATACCGCTCTTAATGCCCGGAATCAAAATCTTAAACATTGACTGAGGCTTTGTAGCACCCAGGTCGCGTGCAGCTTCCAGCAGAGAAAAATCAAAGCGGTCTACTGCAGTAAAGATTGGCAGAATTGCATACGGAATGTACATGTAAACGCTTACAAGAATAACGGCCTTTGTATTGTAAAGGAAAGGAACATATTCTTTTGTAAGATGCAGGCTCATAAGCACCTGATTAAGGATTCCGTCGTTGTTCAAAATGCTCATCCAGGCAAAAATGCGGATTAACGAGTTTGTCCAGAACGGAATGATTACCAGGAACAAAAACAGAGTCTGATGACGGCTGCGTGCCATTGCATAAGCACTAGGAATTGCAACCAGAATTGTAAATATAGTAGAAAGTATTGTGATTTTGAGTGTACGCAATACAATCAGACCATATTCAGGCTTGCACATCTGCTTGTAAGCCTTGAACGAAAGCTGCCATTCAACACCACCGTAGATTCCTTTTTTAAGGAAGCTGTAAATAAAAATGATGATGAGCGGAGCTACGAAAAATATCATAAACCACAAGCCCATAGGCCAGCCGTAGAACGACCCCATAGTCAGCAGTTTGTCTTTATCTTTATTAAGTGTTTTATTCTTCATAAACCTAGAACCTAATTATGTGGCCCTTCGACAAGCTCAGGGACCGCAGTTTCTGGAACCTATTTAAGGATGTCTTCTACGATATAGCCGTCTTCTGCCGACCACGAAACGTAAACACGATCCTTCCACTGAATAACAGGACCATCATCCATATAGTCTGTGTGCTGCTTGAATACCTTGATGATTTTTCCTGTATCAAGCTTAACATAGAACTTTGACTGGAAGCCTGAATAAATAGGCTCTTCTACAATTCCGCAGAATACATTTACATCTGTACGTCCACCAGTCTCCGGCGGTTCAAGTGTAATGCGGATTTTTTCAGGGCGGATTGTAAAGGCAACCTTTTGTCCCTTGTCTGTGTTTTCGTAGTCTGTAACCTGCATGTAGCGGTCCAAAGCGGCAGTTGCTTCTGTGTCAGAGGCGAGAGGGGCCTGCTTACCAAGTTCTGGAATGCTGAGGGTAGCCATAAAGTCATCGTTACCGTTTGCATCCTTGTGTGGTACGCAGTCTACAACCTCGGCATCAAAAAGGTTTGTTTCGCCGATAAACTGTGCTACAAACTGAGTTGCAGGGCTTTCGTAAATTTCGTATGGAGTACCAATCTGAAGCACGTGTCCTGCGTTCATAACTGCAATGCGGTCAGAAACAGAAAGAGCTTCACTCTGGTCGTGAGTTACATAAATAAAGGTAATACCAATCTGGTCGTGCAGGCGGTCAAGGTCAATCAAAAGGTTTGCACGGAGCTTGGCGTCCAATGCAGACAGCGGCTCGTCCAAAAGCAATACCTTTGGCTCGTTGATAAGGGCACGTGCAATTGCTACACGCTGCTTCTGACCACCAGAGAGCTGATTTGGTTTTTTATCGATATGCTGGTCCAGCTGAACAAGATGAACATATTCGCGAACCTTTTTGTCAATTTCTTCCTTAGACATTTTTTTGAGTCTGAGAGAGAAAGCAACGTTTTCGTAAACAGTCATATGCGGGAACAATGCATAGGTCTGGAAAACTGTGTTGGATTCGCGCTTGTCGGGATTTAATGGAATTACGTTCTTGTCATCAAACAGAACAACTCCGTCATCCGGAAATTCAAAGCCTGCAATAATACGGAGAAGTGTAGTTTTTCCGCAGCCGGAAGGACCAAGGAGAGAAAAGAACTCTCCCGGTTTAATAGTAAAGTTGATGTCATCCAAGGCAACAAAATCGCCAAATTTTTTGGATACATGATCAATGGTAACCTGACTTCCTTTCATTCAAGTAACCTCAATCTAAAAAAATGATAAGCCGTACATACGCACGACAAAAAGCACTTTCTTACAAAAACTTAGCTATGTCGCTGGGTCGTTTAGTAATATTTCTTTCTAAGACATAAAATGCAATATATCAGCGATTATGTCAAGTAAAATTTTGCAATTATAATAATTTATGATAAAATGTTTTTCAGGAGTTTTTTATGTTTACGATAATACTTGGCATCCTTTTTGTTGGGTTTACAGTGTTTGCCTGCCTGCCTATGGGCCCTCTGGCCTGGGGAGCAGATGTAATTTCCTTTCTCAAGGGCTGCGCACCGGTTCTTTCCGCTTTTATAGGCTTTATCTGCTTCTTTATTGGCGCTGCAGATATAAAAGATAAAAAAGAGGCTAAAAAAGAAGAAGAGGAAAGCGAGTAAGAGATTGTCGGGCACCCTTCGACCCCTTCGAGAGCCTCAGGGACCGCGACAATGACATTATAATTCGAATGTCTTCATCACCCCTTTACCTTTAACATCGCATTCTTCCATGCGGCATTTAAGATGACGGGTAGGGGTTTCAATCAAATCCTTTACAGCCTGAGTAATGCGGATGTGTCCCGGTGAACAGGCACTTTCCATTCGGCTGGCTACGTTTACAGTATCACCCCAGATATCATAAATAAATTTATTTTCACCGATTACACCTGCAATTACAGGACCGGAGTTCAAACCGATTCTTATATTAAACTTAATCTTTGCAGTCTTGTTGTATTCGGCAAGATCCTTGTACATACCAAGGGCAAACTTGAGCATAGTCTCTGCATGCTTTTCGTTAGGAGTTGGAACACCGCAGGCTGCCATGTAGGCGTCTCCGATTGTCTTGATTTTTTCTACACCCATGTGAGCCGCGCGCTTGTCAAAACGAGAAGTAAGTGCATTGAGCGAGCTTACAATATTTTCTGCCGATTCGTTGCTGGTTGTTTTTGTAAAGCCTACAATATCCGAGAAAAGTACGGTTACGTTTTTGTAGCTGTCGGCAATTGTTCGTTCACCGGCAAGACCCTTCATTCGTTCTGCAATAGAAACAGGAAGAATACTTCTGAGCAGGCGGTCTGAATCATCCTTTGCCATCTGCAGTTCTACCGTTGCCATCTGAATCTGGGTTTCGAGCATGAGCTGGCGCTTTTTGTTTACATGTAAAACAAGCATAAAGATGAGCACAACCGCACTAAGGAAAACCGAAATCACTGCAATCCAAAATCCATAGCGCTGGTAAATAAACGGTTTTTGGACAAAATGAATTACGGCAGGCTCTTTGGAAGTGAACTCATCTGCGTTGATAATGTTTACAAAGAAGGTATAATTGCCCGGCTTAAGGTTTGTATAAGAAACAGTACGGTTCGAAGTATATTCAGAAAACTTTGTATCAAAGCCCTGCATCATGTGGCTGAACCTGTTCTGTTCGCTGGCAATAAAGCTCAAACCGGTATATTTAATATCAATGTGCTTTGTTCCGGCCGGAATAATAATTTCGTTAGAAAAATCTGTATATTCCTTTTCATCAATCTTTACGCTCTGAATCTGGACTAGAGGCAGCACGTTTTTATTTCGGATTTTAAGAGGATCATAAAGAGCAAAACCGTCTGTCATTGTAAACCAGATGCGGCCGTGGGAATCTATCATGCTAAGTGCAGTAGAGTTTGCACCGCTTGATTTAAGACCGTCGTTCTGAGAATAGAATTTGCAGTTAAGGTTTGTGCGTTCACCTTTTTCTATTTTATAGAAGTTTTCATAAGGAGCCGAAGTAATACCTCTGTTGCTTATCATCCATACAATACCGCTTGTGTCAGGTATCATCTGGAAAATAGAATCTGACTGAAGCCCGTGCTCCGAAGTAAAATTGAAAATACTTGTGTCGCTAAAGTTATTGTTTATATCAGTGCGGATAAGGCTTATACCGGTTCCTGTACAAATCCAGAAAGCGCCTTCCTTATCATTTGTGATTTTGAAAATTACGTTACCGGCAAGCCCTTCTGCAGCAGTGTACTTGTTTACCATTTTATAGTTTTTAAGGATATAAACACCGCCACCGTCAGTTCCAACCCAGATCTGACCGGCCGCATCCTCGTAAAGACACATAATGTATTCGTTTACAAAGCCGTCTGCCGCAGTATAGTTTTTGATTGAACCGTCTTTCTTGATTACAGAAAGTCCTGTAGTAGTACCAACGTAAAGGTCACCGGCTTTGGATTCCAGAGAAACACGGGTTTTGTTACCGGCAATGCCTTCTTCCGTTGTCCAGGATACAATGCCTTGGCTTGTAATTCTTACCTGTGCCGGAGCAGTGTAGCAGTTTACAAGCAGGTCTCCATTCTGTGCCAGGGCAATGTGACGGATTCTGGTATTGCTGCAAAAGCGTGTAGCGTCGTTTTCTACCAGAGTTTCGCCGTTTTGATAGCATTGTAAGCCTTCATCTGTACCAACCCAGACATTTCCGCTTTTATCTTCGCAGATTGCGTTTACACCTGTATTCAAAATTGTCATGCGGAATTTTCCCGGGCTGATTTTACCAATACCTTCGGAGTCGGTAGTAACCCATAAGTTTCCTTCGCGGTCTTCGAACAGGCGGTTGATTGTACTGTTCATAATAGATTTGGTGCCGCCGTAGGTTGTGTATTGACCGTTACTGCAGATAACAATTCCTTTTTGAGTTCCAAACCAGATAGTGCCGTATTTATCAAAATAGATATCGTAAACCGGTGTGTTATCAAGGAAGGTGTCTGACTTTATGCGGGTAATTTTTCCGTTTGAAAATTTGATTATTCCTTTTTCGCTAAGGCCAATCCAAAAGTCTCCGTTAGAATCCTGTGTGATGCACGAAACGCTAAAGTCTCCAAGCTCATCAATCTGGGTAAAGCGCTGGAATGCCCCGTCAGAATAATAGTAAAGCCCCTTATTTGCCGAAGTTACCATCCATATTTTATCTGCAGTATCCTTGTAAAGCTGAGAAACAAGAACTGCATCATTATCATGGCTGTTTGCAATATGAGGAGTTACAATCTTGTCATCGGGAGTAATATAGATAAGTCCGCTTGAAGTTCCAATCCATACATTGTGGGCCTTGTCTTCTACAAATGCACGGATAGAATTGTTAGGCAGCCCGTTCTGCGTAGTATAAAGTTTGGTAGAATCCCCGGCGATTTTCTGAACACCCTCGTCGTTGGAACCTACCCAGATATTTCCCTGAGAATCCTGAAAAATTGAGCGAGCAGAAATAAAGGAATACTTCTTGTTTGTATATTTATTAATGCTTTCAAATTCATAGCCGTCAAAGCGTACAAGGGCTTCGTAAGTACCAAAATACATAAAGCCGTCATCCGATTGAAGCACATCCGAAACCGAATTACCCGGAAGTCCGTCGGTGCTGGTCCAGGTTCGTGTTACATAATTATCAAGCTCAGAAAATTGAGCATACAGAGGAGATAATAAAGATATGATAGCAATAAGAAATATGGTTCTTTTCATAGTAATAATTATATACATACTTTGCTTAAAATTCTATATTATTAAATTATGTCAATTCTTGTGTGCGGACCAATGGCAACAATTTCTCACCCTGCGTTTAGAATTCTGATTGAACAGTTTGGCGGTTGTGATGAATATTTTACAGAGATGATTAATGCCGGGACCCTGCTTACAGGAGGACCTTTTGAAAAATATTACATTGATCCCGCTCCGGTTCCTTCCAAAATTGTATGGCAGCTTACGGGCCATGATACAGAAAATATTAAGGCTGCGGCTCAAAAGCTTGCCGCACTGCCCGGAATAGGCATTGATATAAATATGGGTTGTTCTGCGCCTGACATTTACCGTTACGGGGCCGGAATTGCCTGGATGCTCAAGGACAGGTCAGAAACTCAGGAAATGGTCAAGGCTGTGCGTTCTGTGGTGCCTGCAGACAAACGGCTTAGCGTAAAGCTCCGCCTTGGTGATGATAATTTTACAGATGATGGCTTTTTTGATTTTTGCGACATGCTTGTAGGGGAGGGAGTAGAGCTTTTGACCTTGCACCCACGCACAAAAAAGGAAAAGCTTGTCCGCCCGCCAAGATACGAATACTGCCAGCGTCTTGCCCAGCGTTATAAAGGCCGCGTGCCTGTTTACCTCAACGGTAATGTAAAGGATAAAGCCTCTTACCAAAATGCCGTTTCCCGCTGCCCCGATGTCGCCGGTGTTATGATTTCCCGCGCAGCGGTGCAGAAGCCCTGGATTTTTAAGGTGGTTTCGACAAGCTCAACCACCACAACTATTCCTGCGGTGGTTGAGCCTGTCGAAACCACCTTAAACATGGAATCTCTCTGTCTGGACTACATCACCCTAATAGAACAATACCAACCCCCGGAATTCTGGAAGACCCGCCTCCAACGTTTCTTCACCTATTTCTGCCAGAACTTTAAATTCAGTCACTACGCACAGACCCAGTTTGTAAATGCAAAGGACATCCCCGACCTGGAACAAAAACTGGCAGACTTTTTTGACAAGTGTCCCGAAGAAAAGATAAAGACGGTATTTTATTGATTTACCCAACCATAATTGTTAAAATATTTTATCTTATAAATTTCTGGAGCTTACATCATGAAAAAAACAAAAATATCTTTTACACGCTTATTCACTGTTTTGTTTACAGCATTATTTGCGTTCACTCTTTTTTCCTATTCAAATAATTTAAGCGGTAATGGTTCAGAATTTGATGATGAATGGATTTATGCGTATATCCCTCTTGGTCAAAACTAATGCTTCTTACAATCTCCGTTTGCATTCCTGTTTATAATACCGAGCCGTTTCTCCTTCAATGTCTGCGCTCGGTTATTACGCAGGAGTATGCAGAGCTGGAAATTGTAATTGTCAGCGATGCAAGCCGCGGTAAGGACGAGCAGGGTAGGACAGCAAAGAAAATTGTGCATCTTGCGCAAAAGGAATGTAATGCGTTCCGAAAATCAAAAAATCTTCCAAAATTAAAAATCAAGTTTGTTGAACACCACGAAAACCGTGGCATTCTCGAAGTACGCCGTACACTCTGCTACGAAGCACACGGCGAATACATCTGCTTTGTCGACAGTGATGATGAAATGGAGCAGGGTGCTCTTTGTGGATTCTTCGACAGGAACAGGGACCCCGCCGACATCATTCAGGGAAAAACTTCTTCGGGCACCTTTGACGACAACGGCAGCTTTATTCCTTCCCAAAAGAACCGTTTTGCAAGCATTACAATCGGCCAGCTTACAGGACATCAGATTTTTCATGAATGGGTTACAAACGGAAACATTTCGGGTATGCTGTGGGGCAAGCTAATCAAACGCGAGCTGCTTGTAAAAGCCTTTGATAATATTCCGTATTCCGAATGCAATTTTGCCGAAGATTATCTTATTTCATTCTTTATAACTCAATTTGCCCGATATTATACCGGAATTGACAATAACGTTTACCGTTACCGTATTACAAGCGGTGTAAGCTCTACCAGAAAAATTGACACACTCCACAAATGGGAAATGATCTGCTCCACAGCCAGCGTTTTTACAGTAATTTCCCAGTGGCTCAAACAAAATCAATCCCAAACCCAAATCACAAACGAAGAAGTAGACTATATCCGCCGCCGTACAACCATTTACCTTGCCAACAACCTTACCCAGATGAACCAAACCGTAATCCCCGAGCTTCAGACCGCCGCCCGCCAGCTTTTATGTGAATACTGGGGCGAACATTTTGTTCAGTCGGTGGAGGAGGGAGTGTTGGGGGCCCTTCGAGAGCCTCAGGGACCCCAATGATGACATTTTTTCATTTGCATACATTCCTTTTTTATGTTAATCTCATCAAATACAACTAAAATGCCATGGGCTGCCTTTCCCGGTATGTCCTGGCAAAAAAAATCAAAAACGGCCCACGCCAGAGTCGTAAGGAGATACAAATGGCAAATAACGAAAAAGACACACACGCATGTACCCTGGACAAAATCATCAGCTTGTGTAAGAGAAGAGGCTTTGTTTATCAGGCTTCAGAAATCTACGGAGGCCAGGCAGGTGCATGGGACTATGGTCCGCTCGGTGTAGAATTCAAAAGAAATATTCAGAATGAATGGTGGCACTACATGACTCAGCTTCACGATGATGTAGTTGGTCTTGATTCTGCAATCTTTCAGCATCACACAACATGGAAGGCTAGTGGCCACGTTGATCACTTCTCTGACCCGATGGTTGACTGTATTGAATGTAATGCACGTCACCGCGCAGACAAATTGATCGAAGACTTTGTTGCAGCTAATCCTGATGTAAACCCAGGAAAACCTGTTGATACAATGACTCACGATGAAATGAAAGCTTTTATCGACGCAAACATCAACTGCCCGACTTGTGGAAGCAAAAACCGCAAGTACACTGCAGTCCGCGAATTCAACCTTATGTTCAAGACATATCAGGGACCAATTGCAGACGACAGCCATTTGATTTATCTTCGCCCAGAAACATGTCAGGGTATTTTTACAGACTTCAAGAACATTGTTCAGTCTAACCGTATGAAAGTACCTTTTGGTGTTGCTCAGGTTGGTAAATCATTCCGTAACGAAATTATCTTCAAGAACTTCATTTTCCGTACATGTGAATTTGAACAGATGGAAATGGAATACTTCTGTAAGCCGGGAACTGAAGACGAGACCTTCGACCGCTGGAGAAAAGACCGCTGGCAGTTCTACTTAAAGTACGGTATCCCGGAAAAGCAGCTCAAGTGGCACCACCACGACAAGCTTGCTCACTATGCAAAAGAC
Organism: Treponema sp.; assembly: GCA_017550685.1. Lineage (GTDB taxonomy): Bacteria > Spirochaetota > Spirochaetia > Treponematales > Treponemataceae > Treponema_D. Next base: position 51,710 of record JAFZOJ010000050.1, read on the forward strand.
GCATACGATATTACATATAACTTCCCAATCGGATTCGAAGAAATTGAAGGTATTCACAGCCGTACAGACTTTGACCTTAGCCAGCATCAGACATACTCAAAGAAAGATATGTCTTATATCGATCAGGAAGACGGAAACAAGAAGTACGTTCCATATGTAATCGAAACTTCTGCCGGTTTGAACAGAAACTTCCTTATGTTCCTTTGCGAAGGTTACGAAGAGCAGAACGTTGCAGCACCTGGAGAACCAGAAGACTACAGAACAGTTTTGCATCTTGACCCACGCCTAGCCCCAATTACAGTTGCAGTTCTTCCACTTATGAAGAAAGACGGTCTTGCAGAAAAGGCAAAAGAAATCCAGCACATGCTCAAGGAAGACTTTGTAACAGACTACGATACTTCCGGAACAGTAGGTAAACGCTACCGCCGCCAGGACGAAGTTGGTACTCCTTTCTGTGTAACTGTAGACTACGATACAATCCAGGAAAAGAAAGACGACGGAACTCCAAACGAATTGTTCAACACAGTAACAGTACGTTACCGCGACAGCATGGAACAGGAACGCGTTGCCCTCGATGACCTCGTATTCTTTATCCAGAAGGCTATTAAAAACTACAAGCCGGTGACAAAGTAATGTCATTCCCGGGCTTGACCCGGGAATCTATCTCAAAAAGAGATTGTCGGGTCGAGCCCGACAATGACAGAGTGTTTCAATGGAATACGTTCGTTTAGGAAAAACAGACTTATTAATCTCCCGCGTTGCCTTTGGTGCCATGCGACTTTCGGATGCAGGCTCGGACGAAGAAGCTGCAAAAATTGTGCGCACTGCCTACGATGCGGGAATTAATTTTTTTGATGTTTCGCATCAGACTCCTGCAAGCGAAAAGCTCCTTGGAGAAGCACTGTTTGACATTAAGCGCAATGTATTCCTGTCTACAACAACGGCAGCCAAAACCTCTGCCGAAATTAAGTCCGACCTGGAAGACAGCCTTATGACACTTCACTGCGATACAGTAGACTTGTATCAGCTGGAAGTAAATAAGTTTCTGCCGCTTCCGGGTGGGGCAGACAAAATCTACGAAACACTCGTAGAACTTAAAAAAGATAAAAAAATCAATCACATTGGAATTGTAACTACAAATCTTGAAACAGCAATCAAAGCCGTAGAATCTGACTGCTACGAAACACTTCAGTTTCCATTTAACATGGTGAGTTCAGATAATACTGTAGAGCTGGTTAAGCTTTGCGAAGAACACGATGTTGGCTTTATTGCAATGCAGCCGCTTGGTGGCGGACTTGTAGATAATATTCCGCTTGCTTTTGGCTTTTTAAGTCAGTACGAAAATGTCGTTCCAATCTGGGGTGCACACACTCTGGAACAGATGATACAGATTCTTTTCTTTAATGAACATCCGCCTGTAATTGACGAAAAGTTCCATGAGGATGTGGAAAAGATAAGGAATTTCTTTAACTAAAATAGATTGCCGTGTCAAGCACGGCAATGACACCGTGCAGTCTGTCATTGTCGGGCTTGACCCGACAATCTTTTAAGCAAACTCGTTGATGTCTACTTCTTCGGTCTGGGCCATTACAGCAGGATTTACGGCAACAGAAGGTTTTGCAGCTCCAACTGGTCCACTGTTCTGAGGTGCAGCTGCGGCTTCGGACTGAGCCTGTTCAATAACCTTATATTTATCTTCCACCAGCTTAAGGATATCTTTTTCCTCGTCCTTGGAAAGAATACGCATGATATTGATTCCGTTTGTGCCGGTAGGAATAATCTTTGGCGAACCATTGACTTCTTTTTCGGTAAGATACTGAACAATAGGTGCTTTAGGGTTATCAGGGTTTGTATCAATAACCTGGGCAATTTTGCGGTCAGAAAGATATACGTAAGAACCGATAGGGAAGAGTGAAACAGTATAAAGCAGCGCGCGGATAATGCTGTCGTCATAAGAACGTTCACGGTTCTGCAAAAGTTCAACAATTGCTTCAAAGGTAGAACGGCCTGTCTTGTAAGAGCGCGAAGAAGAAATGGCTTCGTAAGAGCAGGCAACAGAAATAATCTTTGCGTTTGTAGATATCTTGTCTCCGGTCTTCTTCTGAGGATAACCAGTTCCGTTTTCTTTTTCGTGATGTTCCAGAACACCAAGCTGAATTGTAAGAGGGAAGTTTAAATCCTTTGTAATTGTATAGCCCAATACAGGGTGCTTGAGAATCTGAGAACGTTCACCAGGAGTAAGCTTTTTGTCTGTCATGTAAATCTGTGGAGGCAGACGCAGCATACCAATTTCGTGAACAATACTTGTAACGCCAAGGTCTACCATTTTAGAAAGCGGCATTCTAAGCTGCTGTGCAATGGCAAGGGCCAGAACTGTTGTTCTCATGGAATGTGTTACAAGGAAGTTTTTATCTGTATTTTCTTCTGCAGGGTTTACGCGCAGAATAAAGCGTTTGTTTTCCTTAATGAATACACAAAGCTCCTGAACAGTTTCTGAAAGATCTTCCTGGTCAATCTGCTTGTGTGTTGCGTAGTGAGTAAATACACTTTCGATGTAGTTCATGTATTCATCATAAACCTTCTGAACCATCTCCATGCGTGCATTATCACTGTTATCGAGCTGAATATTCTTGGAACGTTCAATTGCCTTTTTGAGGGAATCTCCCATTTTCTGAGAGCCGTCACTCTTTACATTCTCTTCCCCGGAATTTAATGAAATGCCAATGTCACCGCCAAGGCTAAGATTTCCTTCGCTGTAAAAAGAGTCAAATTCCCATTCATGCAGAGCCTGAATTAATTCCTTTGTAACAGGTGCAGTCTGTGGCAGAAGTACAAAGGTGCTGTCTATCATCAGGTCGCCGGTAAAGGTGAGATTTTCATGTAAAGAATCAAGTGTGATAGTATCCATTTTTTACTCCGCTCTCTTCCTTCTATTTTAATTCCCTTTTAATAATTCTGCAATATCCGGACGCTTCCATCTTACAGCAACTGTATATGGTGTGTCACCTGCAACATTTTTAACATTTGTTGCTATACCATATGATAACAGAAGTTTAACAATTTCGGTAGAGGAAGTTTTAGCTGCATAGTGTAAAATTGTATTTCCCTGTATATCGCTCAAACCGGAAGCATATTTTACGATTGTTTCAATCATTTTCTTGTTGGATTTGTCAAGTGCGATTGTAACACCGTTGGTTCCCTTTTTATCAATTGTCTGAAACGGATTTGCACCCTTTTCAAGAAGAATTTCGGCCATGCTTACATTGTTTGCTTCAATAGCATAATTAAGCGGTGTATAGCCGTCTGCATTACGTGTGTCCAGTGGATATCCGCGTTCAACCAGTGTGCGCAACAGTGTAGTGCTGCCCTTATTCTTTACAACAATGTGGAGCGGTGAATTACCGTCGCTGTCTGTAATATTGTAAGAAGTACCGAGCACTTCGTTTATAATCTTAATATCCTTTTTAAGTACAATTGAAAATGGAGTGTTTCCTTCCTTGTCGCGCGAAAGCGGATTTCCCCCGGCATTACGTATAAGCGCAATAATCTCTGTATTGCCCATATATGCCGCCTCGTGGTAAGCATTCTGTCCGTTTATCTGCTGCAGGTTAGGATTTGCACCATAATTCAAAAGCAGCTTTACAATCTGAGCATTCTGCGCGCGTATTGTATCCATAAGGATTGTAATACCGTTAGCATCGCAGGAGTTTGGATCTGCTCCGTTTTCCAGAAGGTATTTTGTAACATCATATTTGTTTGCAATTACAGCCTCGGCCAAAGGAGATTTTCCGGCACTGTTCTGCGCATTAATGTTTATTCCAAGCTTAATTAGCTTTTCTGCAGATTTCTGAGCACCCCATCTAACTGCAATGTGGAGTGGAGTACTACCAAGGTTGTCGCGGTCCTTTACCGAAGCACCGCCGTCTACCAGAAGCTGTATAATCTGAGGATTATTGCTCTTGGCAGCATTAAACAGACAGGTTTCTCCGTTTGCATTCTTTACGTTAATGTCTGCACCTTTTTCGAGCAGGGTCTTAATAGCCTGTGCATATTCCCAGTCTGCCGCATAATGAAGCACTGTGTTGCCGCTTCCGTCTGTGGAAACTATAGTGCGTGAAGTAATAAGCCAGCTCTGCAGTCTTCCGCCGTTTTTAAGAGCAAGTCTGAGCGGAGAATTATTATCCTTGTTTGTAGAGAAAATATCTGCACCTTTTTCCAGCAAAAGCTTGCCAACCTGTTCAAGATTTTTTGTGCAGGCAAGATACAATGGAGAGTCACCGTTCTTGTTACGGATATTTACATCCTGTGTAAGACCAATTATGTGCTGAATCTTAGCCATTGGTGCATTGTTTATGAGTGCAATGTGCAGCGGAGTATTTCCTTCCGAATCCTGTGTATTACAGTTGCCTTCGTTCAAGGTAGCTTCAAAAACATCATTGCTCATTTCAAAAGCCATTGAAAGCGGAGACTTGCCGTGGGTGTCCTGAGTATGAATGCTTGCACCGTTTGCAGTAAGATATTTTATGGTAAGAATATCCTCTGACTGAATGGCAATTGTCAAAGGTGTAACACCTTCCTTGTTGCGAGCGTTAATGTCTGCGCCGTAAGAAGTAAGCAGCTTGATTACCTGGTAGCCAGCGCGGAGCATTGTAGCAGTATGCAAAACAGTGTCGCCGTAAGTATCTGCCTGGTTCAAATCTGCCTTGTAGCGGATTAAGAGTTCGTAGGTGTCGTTTATTCTGTTTTTTGGAACAATAAGCATAATCGGAGTTTTACCCAGATTATCCTTGGCGTTTATGTTAGCGCCTGCATCCAGAAGCATTTTTGCAATTTCAAGGTTTCCGTAGCGTACGGCTTCGTGGAGCGGGGTAGCGCCCGAGCTGTCCTGAACCTGTGTGCTGGCATTGTTTTCCAAAAGATAAGAAGCAATTGCATTGTGTCCAAGAATTGCACTCAAATGAAGCGGAGTCTGTCCGTCATCAAGGCGCAGGTTAAGGTTTCGGGCAGCAACTGCATCCTGAAAGTAAGAAAAGTTTGTTTCAACAGGCTCTGCATTGCCCTGAATAAGTGTTGCGGCAATTTCTACAGAAACAGGATTGTTAATATCTTCAAAAGCAAGGTCCAGCGGAGCCTTACCGTCGTCGTCTTTTACCGAAATAGGGAGTCCTGCCTTAATGCAGGCATTTACACCGCGTATATTTTTAGAAAGTACAAAATAATGAACAAGGGTTTTTCCATTGTCGTAGCGGATTTTCTGTGAATCTTCGTTGATGAAAAGGTCATAATAGCGGGGATCTTTTTCCAGCGCCATATCAAGGGCAGTTTCTCCCTTGCCGTTATGTGCAAAAAGGTTGGAACCAACGGCTGCAAGCACCTTGGCGGCACTGTAAGAGTCGTTTTCTATTGCAATATGAAGTGGTGTATCTCCGTTTCTGTTTTTGATTTCGGAATCTGCACCCTTAAAAAGGAAGTATTCTATTGAACCTGAATCGTCCAGAGCGGCACAAAGATGCAGCAAAGTATTGCCGTCAGAATCTATGGCGTTAATATCTGTATCAATCTGGAACATTCCGCGGGCCTTGTCTGTTTCTCCGGCCTTAATAAGATCGAGCGCCGACTTTGGTTTTTCTTCTTTAGGCGCAGAAGTACAACCCGAACCCAAAATCAAAATCGCAGCAGCAAAAAATGATATAAAAGTAGTCTTTTTCATGTTTCCCCTCGATAACATCATGTCATTGCCATAAAAGCAACTGTCATTGCCATAAAAGCAACTGTCATTGTCGGGCTTGACCCGACAATCTGTTTAGAACACTTCTCTATCGTTTATATCGGAGGGAAATGGGTTTAATGTTAGGAAAACTTTAGCGAATTGGCTGGGGTCCCTGAGCCTGTCGAAGGGCCAGTTAGTTTTGACAGTCCTTACAAAGCCCCCAGAGATTTGTCTGAATCTTACTGAGCGAAAAACCCTGTGGAAGCGACGATGCATAATCGTTCTGGCCCGGCATTTTGGCATCATCAAAGAAAATATCAAAAATCTTACCGCATTTAATGCACTTAAAATGGTAGTGATTACGCATTTCGGCATCAAAACGCAGCTTGTCGTCTTCTATTTTGATTGACTGAACAATATGTTTTTCTTCAAAAAGCTTGAGTGTATTGTAAACTGTAGTTTTAGAAAGAGTAGGGTAAATAGGATTGAGCGCGTCATAAACTGTTTCTACGTCCGGATGAACCGGGTGCTCGCACAAAAAAGCATAAATTGCTGTTCTCTGAATCGAAGGCCGTATTCCCGCATCCTGTAATGTGTTGTGATACTGCTTTGTCATCTGCATATAAATATCCTTATTCTAATAAAACAAAATTGTAATGATTATAATAATGGATTTATTGTAATTTGTCAACCAAAGAATGACAATGTAGTACGCACTTGTTTTGAAGATTAGACTTGTTTTTTTATTCATACATTTCTTCTCATTTTTTAAATAAAAAGAATATTTTATTGAATTAAATCCTTGATTTCGGTATGATGTAATATAGTAAAATAGGGGCGAAAGTTTTCGATTTTTACGACTTTTATTGTATTTAAGGATTTTTTTATGACTATCACTGAAATGCTTGGTCAGAGCGGACTTCTGACATTGCTTGGAATGTGTGTTGTATTCAGTTTTATCATTATCCTGATTATCTGCATGACTATTCTCAAAGGCGTAATTCATGCTCTTAAGCTGGACAAAGACAAACCTGCTGACACACCTGCGGCTTCGGCTCCGGTAAACTCCGGAAATGATGGGGCTATTATTGCTGCTATTGCGGCTGCCGTGCACGACAAGGCATTAAAATCATAAAAAATTAGGGGAAATAAAATGGCTAAAGTTGGAATTTCTGAACTTGCAATTCGTGATGCTCATCAGAGTCTTCACGCAACACGTATGACAACAGCAGATATGCTGCCTGCTTGTCCAATGATTGATAAAATCGGTTATAAATTTGTAGAAGGATGGGGTGGAGCAACTTATGACTCTTGTATCCGCTTTTTGAACGAAGATCCTTGGGATCGTCTCCGCAAGCTTCACGCTGCAATGCCTAACACAAAAATCATGATGCTTTTGCGCGCACAGAACCTTCTTGGTTACCGCCACTACGCAGATGACGTTGTAGACAAGTTTGTTGAAGCTGCTGCAAAGAACGGTATTGACTGCTTCCGTATTTTTGATGCCTGCAACGACCCACGCAACATGGAACGCGCTACAAAGGCTGCAAAAAAATCTGGAAAGCATGTTCAGATGGCAATTTCTTATGCCGTAACTCCTTATCATACAATAGAAAAATATGCAGAGCTTGCTAAGACTTATGCTGACTTTGGTGCAGATTCTATCTGTATTAAGGATATGTCAGGTCTCTTAAAGCCATATGCTGCTTATGACCTTGTAAAGGCTATTAAAGCAAAAGTTGATCTTCCTGTAGAAATCCATACACACGCAACAACAGGTCTTTCTGTTGCAACACTTTTGAAGGGTGCCGAAGCCGGTGCAGACTGGCTCGATACTGCAATTTCTTCTATGTCTATGGGAACTTCTCATTCACCGACAGAAACAATCGTAGAAATGCTCAAGGGAACTGACATGGACACTGGTCTTGATACAGCAGCTCTTCTTGAACTTGCAGCTTATTTCCGCGAAGTACGCAAGCACTATTCTTCTTTGGAATCTTCTTTCCTTGGTGCAGATACACGTATCCTTCTTTCTCAGGTTCCAGGTGGAATGCTTTCTAACCTTGAATCACAGCTCAAACAGCAGAATGCAGGTGACAAGATGGACGAAGTTCTTGCTGAATTGCCACGCGTTCATAAGGACGCAGGTTATGTTCCACTTGTAACTCCAACTTCTCAGATTGTAGGAACTCAGGCTGTTATGAACGTTCTTATGGGACGCTACAAGACAATGACTCAGGATTTCCGCAACCTTATTACAGGTAAGTTTGGTGCTCTTCCTGCTGAGGCTAATCAGGAACTCGTAAAGAAGGCTCTTGAACAGAACGGAATGGAAAAGGTAATGACCTGCCGTCCTGCTGACGAAATCCCTAATGAATGGGACAAGATGGTTGAAGAAGCTAAGAAGGCCGGTGGTAACGGTTCTGACGAAGATGTTCTTACATATGCAATGTTCCCTAACGTAGCTCCTAAGTTCTTTGCTGAACGCGCTAAGGGACCTGTTGATGCAGCTACTGCATTTGCTAAGAAGGAAGCTCCTGCTGCCGGTGCAAGTGCTAACGGTTCTTACACAGTAAACGTAAACGGAACTCCATACAGTGTTACTACAAACGGTGATAATATTACTGTAAACGGTCAGTCTTATAATGTTACATTTGGTGCTGCAACAGCTGGTGGCCCTTCGAGTGCCTCAGGGACCACAAGTGTAGGTAACATTCCTGTTCCTTCACCAGTTGCAGGAACAATTCTTAAGTTTGTTGCTCCGGAAGGAAGCCAGGTTAAGAAGGGCGACACAGTAATTATGATTGAATCTATGAAGATGGAGCTTGAAGTAAAGGCTCCTGAATCAGGAAAGATTTCTTATACAGTACATACAGGCGACCAGGTTCAGGCAGGACAGACTTTGGGTAACCTTGGTGGTGCAGTAGTTGCAGCTCCTGCTCAGCCGGCAGCAGCTCCTAGCAGCCCTTCGAGTGTCTCAGGGACCGCGGCTGGTTCAGGTGCTTCAGTTGCAGCTCCTGTAGCTGGTACATTGCTCCGCTATGCAGTTGCAGAAGGTGCCGCTGTTCAGCCAGATACAACAATCATCATCATTGAATCTATGAAGATGGAACTTGAAATTAAGGCAGGTGCCGCAGGTAAGGTTCACTTTATCGCCGCAACCGGAAGCCAGATTGCACAGGGACAGGCTGTAGCTCAGATTCAGTAAAACTGTCACCCTGAACTTGTTTCAGGGTCCACAGATGCTGAAACAAGTTCAGCATGACAAAAGGAATAATTATGGAAACAGAATTAAACAATAAAAAAGATAAATACAAGTACCTTAAGATTACAACCATAATCTGTCTTATGGCAGTGGCTCTTTCTTTTGCTGGCTGCGGTAAAGCTGGAGCTTCTAGCGGCCCTTCGAGTGCCTCAGGGACCGCGGGTTCAACAATCGTAAAGGGTTCGGAGAATATCAAGCCTATTTCGGTATCTTCTTTCTTTAAGAATGTTGCAAAGAATACCGGTATTTATAAGATGATTCACACTCCAACTCCTGCAGAGCTTGCAGAAGAAAAAGCTTCTAAAGAAGCAATGGAGATTGCAAAAGAAGAACAGGCTGCTCAGGCCGCTGCTGACCTTGCCGCTCATCCGGTAAAAGGCTGGCAGAGACTTATCATGCTTGCAATTGGTTTCTTAATTGTTTACCTTGCAGTAGTTAAGGGCTTTGAACCACTTCTTCTTATTCCGATTGGATTTGGTACTATTCTTGTAAATATACCAGGGGCTGGCATGGGTGATGCTCCAGACGGTATGCTTCACATCATTTACAACGCCGGTGTTGGAAACGAGTTCTTCCCGATGCTTATCTTTATGGGTATTGGTGCCATGACAGACTTTGGTCCGCTTATTGCTAACCCTAAGACTGCATTGCTTGGTGGTGCTGCTCAGCTTGGTGTATTTGCTACCTTGTTTGGTGTTGCATCTATGAACTTTATTCCTGGTATTGACTACAACATGAAGCAGGCTTGTGCTATCGCTATTATTGGTGGTGCCGACGGTCCTACTTCTATTTATGTATCTGGTAAGCTTGCTCCGGAAATGATGGCTGTTATTGCAGTTGCTGCGTACTCGTACATGGCACTTGTTCCAATGATTCAGCCTCCAATCATGAAGCTTCTTACTTCAAAAAAAGAGCGCCTCATTAAGATGAAGCAGCTCCGCCCGGTTTCTAAGACAGAAAAAGTTTTGTTCCCATTGCTTTTGCTTGTAGTAACAATTCTTCTTTTGCCACCTGCAGCTCCACTTATCGGTATGCTTGCATTCGGAAACTTTATTAAGGAAGTTGGAATTGTTCAGCGTCTTTCTAAAACTGTAGAAAACGAACTTATGAACATCGTTTCAATCCTTCTTTCTTTGGGCGTTGGTTCACAGATGACACCGGAAAAGATTATGCACGCAAACTCTTTGGGTATCATCGTTCTTGGTCTTCTTGCCTTCTGTATTGCTACAATGGGCGGACTTATCATGGCTAAGATTATGAACATCTTCCTTAAAGAAAAAATCAATCCGCTTATTGGTTCAGCTGGTGTATCGGCAGTTCCAATGGCAGCACGTGTTGCAAACAAAGTTGGTATGTCAGAAGATCCAACTAACTTCCTTTTGATGCACGCTATGGGACCAAACGTAGCAGGTGTTATCGGAACAGCTATTGCAGCCGGTGTATTCATTTCTACTTACGGAATGTAATATAACACACAAAACATAAATTATTCAGAACCCCGGAGTCAGTATCCGGGGTTTTTTATATTTCAAGCGATATTTTCATAGACAGGCTTACATCCTTTATAACTGCTTTTATTCCAAGCGTTGAGGTAAAGTCGATATCTTTTTTAAGGGTGGTTGGGTTTGTAGGGCTGTAATTTTTCTGCGTAAATGTGATGGCGTTATTGTTCCAGAACTCCACTGTGCCGTAATAGTGCAGGTTTATTCCCGCCTTCTGGCTAAAGTTCCATTTCTTTTTTTTATCATCAGTTTCAAAATTAAATCTGGCTGAAAGGTCGGGTTTAAGTTTTTTAATGCTAGTCCCAAAAGACAAATCAACATTGCCGTTCGAAAAAGTTATGGCGGTGCTTTCGTTCAGTTTTTTTACATTAAAGGTGGCTTTGGTAACAATATTTAATGTGTTTATCTCGCCGGTAAACTTAATGCCTGCCGCAGTCTTAAGGCTGTGTGTGTCGGAATTAAGCTTGATGTCCGCCTGAGTACCAAGGCTGTTTTTGATGATGAGCGGGGCTTTAATTCCTTTTAGAAACTGATAGTTTACCGTGGTTTTGAGCTGGAGCAGGGGAGAAAGTGTTTTGCCCGAGCTTGTAATTACGTTTTCGTTCTGATTATAAAAAGCATTAAAATTTACTGCCAGGTGCTTGTGCTTAAAATAGTTTTCTGTCCTGAACACCGGCAAAAACTTTCCGTAAGGAGATTCATAGGCGTTGATAATCCAAAGGGTTCCGGCATTTTTGGAGGCAACCGAAACCTGCGCACCCATGCAGACATGCCCGCCTGAGTGATAAAAGCAGGCATTATTAAACCACGAGCTTACTTCACTTTGCCTGTACGGGTAAAATCCACCGGTCAGGCTGAGGGTAGTTGTAACGGACTTCTTAATCACAGCCTTGCAGTCCAGCGAGCAGGTAAAAAGCTCTTTGTCTGCAAAAACACTTATCCGCGCGGTTTTGAGTGCAGTATTTTTAGAAGAATATCCTCCCTGCAAATACCACGCCACAGGCTTGGAAAACGAGCTCCAGGAAGGCAGGCTTGCTTCCAGTACCGCAGGCTTAATCTGAGCCGCCGACGTTCCCGCCACAGAGCTTAATTCAGGAGAATTGAGACGCGAAATTACACCGCCTGCCGAAACATTACCGCACTTAAAAACAACAGGAAATACCGGAAACAGCTGGTGTGTATTTAAGCCCACGCCCCAGTTGTACCTGAACTCATTTTTGCGCTCAAGATTAAATCGGCCTTCCGCAAACGAAAGCTTTAATCTGGCAGAATAATCCTGCTGAATATTGAATGCATGCAAAGCCTGGTTCCCGCCGCGCAGCGCACCAAGGCCCATAAAAAAGAAAAAAGCAATTAACTGTATATACCTCATATATAGTTAACTGCTTTTTTTTGTTAAAAATAGGAAGTTTTTTATGAAAAAAAATGTTTTTTTAATTCACTGTGCTGGTTACATAGCTTCCTGACTTTGCAAAATCAGAAATCTCTGTAATTTTTGACTGCCAGTATTCAGCTTCACTCTTTGTTGTAAAAGGACCAACTCTTACACGGTAGAATAATTTTGATTTATTATCCTCGTAGGTGTAGATGTCAGAATTAATTTTTCTGTCTGACAGAATTGATCTTGCATTTTCAGCAGTCTTTTTGTTGCTGTAGGCTGCAACCTGTACCCAAAAGCGTGTAATTGCAGCTGCAGTTTTGGCCGGAGCAGCAGTTGTTGTCTTTGGTGCTGCGGCAGTCTTTGTAGAACCGGAAGACTTTGGAGCTGCTTTTGCAACCACTGTAGTCTCTGTGCCTGTTGAAGGGCTTGGGTTCTTTACGGCAGCTGCTTTTTCAGCTTTTTCTGCTTCTTTTGCGCTGCCTGTATAATACTGGCTGGTAAGAACAACTCCCGGTTCTTCTACCTTAGCCTGAGTTTCAGGATCTGAAAGGTTTACTGTAATGTTTATGTTGTTCTGAGGAGGATTCTGTGCAAGAGCTCCTTCAGAAGCAAGTTCTTTTTTAAGAGCATTTAAATCTATGGTTGTAGACTGACTGTTGTTTTCTGCTGCAGGCTGCTGATTAAAGCCTAATACAGTAGTGTTTTCGGAAACAACAAACATATCATTCACCTGTGGTGAACTTGTCTGTGCATTCTGCTGTGCACTTTCGTTTGTCCAGCCTGATGGAGCCTGGTTACTTTTTTCAACAGGTTTTACACTCGCAATTTTTGCATTAGAACGTGCTGTCGGGTTATAAAGAATCATTGCGGCACCAAATACCACAAGCAGAAATACGCTTACTGCAGCAATAATCCATAATGTTTTTTTCTGTTCCATAAATTTTCCCCTTTAAAATTTACAACCTTAACTTGAATATCGGAAAATTAAAAAAATAGTTTAGAAAAAAAAATAATATATATTAACTGTCAAATTTGCCTTTTTAACGATGTTTTATTATATTAGAATATATGACAAATATTTATGATGATGATGAGAACGGAAATTCCATTGTTCTCACAGAAAATATACTTCCGGGAAAGCTTTTAATAATTCCTCTGCAGTCAAGGCCCATTTTTCCGGGCATATTTACTCCGCTCATGATTAATGCTCCCGACGACGTAAAGGTTGTGGAAAAGGCTCACGAAGAAGGCGGCTTTATTGGTATTGTAATGCTCAAAAACGATACAGAAACTCCTACTGCCGCAGATATGTACAGGGTTGGTACTGTTGCCCGAATCCTTAAGAAAGTAAATCTGCCTGATGGCGGCATTAATATATTCATTTCTACTGTAAAGCGTTTTAAAATCCGCAAGGTGCTTCATAATTCGGCTCCGGTTGCGGCCGCTGTAGAATATCTTGAAGAAGAAGAAGCCGACACCTTTGAGGTAAAGGCTTTGACCCGTGCGCTGCTTAGCGAGATGAAGGAGGTTAGCGAAAACAATCCTTTGTTCAGCGAAGAAATGCGCCTTAATATGGTAAATATTGATAACCCGGGTAAAATTGCCGACTTTATTGCTTCCATTTTGAATGTTGATAAGGTTGAACAGCAGAAGATTCTGGAAACTCTGAATGTGCGTGCCCGAATGGAGCAGGTGCTTTTGTTTATCAAAAAGGAACAGGAGCTGCTGCGTGTTCAGAAAAAGATCCAGCGCGAGCTTAACGACAGGGTAGAAAAAAATCAGCGTGAATACTTTTTGCGCGAAGAAATGAAGTCCATCCAGGAAGAGCTTGGCGAAACTGCCGGTGGAGACGCTACAGAATATCAGAAGTTTAAAAAGACAATAGAAAGCCTTAAGCTGCAGGGCGAGGTGCTCGAAGCCGCAAACAACGAGCTGCAGAAATTCCGCATGACTGACCCGGGTTCAAGCGAATACATGGTAATAAGAAATTACCTTGATTTAATCTGCAGCCTGCCTTGGAATACAGAGGGCAGCTCAAAAATGGACGGCTTTGATATTAAAGAAGCCCAGAAGATTCTTGAGCGAGATCACTTTGGCCTTGATGATGTAAAAAAACGCATTATTGAATATCTTGCCGTACGCAAAATGAAAAACGACAGCAAGGGTTCTATATTGCTTTTAGTTGGACCTCCGGGAGTTGGTAAAACAAGCGTGGGTCGTTCCATAGCCAGTGCAATGAAAAAGCCGTTCTTCCGCTTTAGTGTGGGCGGCATGCGTGACGAAGCCGAAATTAAAGGCCACCGAAGAACTTACATTGGTGCTATGCCGGGAAAAATCATTCAGGGACTCAAAATTACCAAGAGCGCAAGTCCTGTCTTTATGATTGACGAAGTTGATAAGATGGGTTCAAGCCATAACGGAGACCCTGCCAGCGCCTTGCTGGAAGTACTGGACCCGGAGCAGAATAACACCTTCCGCGACGATTACCTTGATCTTCCGTTTGATGTTTCCAACGTGTTCTTTATTCTTACGGCTAATACTCTGGACAGTATTCCGTCTCCGCTGCTCGACCGTGCAGAGATAATTCAGCTCAGCGGCTACATCGACCAGGAAAAATTTGAAATTGCCAAAAAATACCTTATCCCAAAGAGCCTGGAAAAAAACGGCTTGAAAAAGGGTCAGGTAAAATATACCAAGGCCGCTCTTATGACAATTGCCGAAGAGTACGCCAGAGAAGCCGGTGTAAGACATTTTGAAAAGTGCCTTGATAAAATCCACCGCAAGATTGTTACAGAAATAGTACAGGAAGTTGATAAAAACATGTCTTCAACAGGGGGCCTTCGAGAGCCTCAGGCACCCCAAAAGAAATCATCAGGCACTGTCAGCGATATGGGGTCCCTGAGCCTGTCGAAGGGTTCTATCACCATTGACTCCCCAGACCTTGCAAAATACCTCGGCAAACCCGACTTTGACGAAAGCCAGATAAAAACCGCTTGTGTCCCTGGTACTGCAATAGGCCTTGCCTGGACCAGTATGGGCGGCGACACATTACTCTTGGAAGCTGTAAGCTTTGCCGGAAAAGGTTCCCTCGTTCTTACAGGCCAGATGGGTGACGTAATGAAAGAATCAAGCCAGATTGCATTCAACTGGGCACGCCGTTACGCTGTAGAGAAGGGTATAAAAGAAGCTAAATGGTTTGAAGATAATATCGTGCACCTGCATATACCCGAAGGAGCCACTCCAAAAGACGGTCCGAGCGCCGGCATTACAATGGCCACAACCTTTGTTTCGTTACTCACAGGCAAAAAAATCAAGCCTCATCTTGCCATGACAGGCGAGCTAAGCCTTACCGGCCAGGTGCTCCCAATTGGAGGCCTTAGAGAAAAGACCGTAGCCGCCAAACGCAACAAAATTAAAACCATAATAATCCCAAAAGCCAACGAACGCGACCTGGAAGAAATCCCTGACTATGTAAAGGAAGGTTTGACATTTATTCCTGTCAGCGACGTTCTGGAAGTTATTGAAAAGGCGTTTTAAAAAAGCGCGGGGTTTTAGGGGCTGCGTAAGCCCCTAGGAGAAGGGGTAGGCCGCAATGAAATGCGGCCGAGGGGAAGGCTTTCCCCTCATACTATTTACTATCCCCTGTTTACTATTTACTCAGCCTTAGCTTCTTCTGGTGTTTCTTCCTTTTCGCCGGAGAGCATTACGTTGGTAAGAATACCAAGGATAAGTGCGCAGGCTACTGTACGGATTTCAACAGCACCAAAGCTTACAACCATGCCGCCTACACCGGTAATAAAGATGATGGAAGCAACAAAGAGGTTGCGGTTCTTGTTCAAATCTACGGTCTGGAAAATCTTAAAGCCGGATACAGCAATAAAGCCGTAAAGAGCAATACAAACTCCACCCATTACACAAGAAGGAATTGTTTCAAGGAAGGCAACAAGCGGACTGATCATAGAGAAGATGATACATGCAATTGCACAACCCCAGATAGAAACTGTAGAAGCGTTGCGGGTGATGGCAACACAGGCAATTGATTCACCGTATGTTGTGTTTGGACAACCGCCAAAGAAGGCACCGGCGATAGAACCAACACCGTCACCAAGCAATGTGCGTGTAAGACCAGGGTTTTCCAAAAGATCCTGTCCAACGATTGTAGAAAGGTTTTTGTGGTCTGCAAGGTGTTCTGCAAATACTACAAATGCAACCGGTACATAAGCTGCAAAGATTGCAATAAGATATTTTCCTGTTACGGCTTTAAGGCCTTCGCCGCCGCCAAGAAGGAATGTAAACTTAGGAAGTGCAAACAAACCGCAGTTCTTAAGAGCGCTGTAGTTGATTACAGTAAGTTCGCTTGAGTTTGTTGCTTTTCCGAGCATGGCAAAAATAGAAGCTACAAGGTAACCTGCAAGAATACCAATGATGAAAGGAATGAGCTTGCCCATTTTCTTTCCATAAGTAGCGCAGAGCATTGTAACAGCAAGGGTAACAAGACCACACATAAGACAGATGTATACGCTTCCGCCTTCGATGTTAGACTTCATAAGATCGCCAACTGCATTGCCCGAAAGTGAAAGACCGATGATTGCAACGGTTGGACCGATGATTACCGGTGGCATGAGCTTGCTGATCCAGTTTACACCGCAGCATTTAACTACAATTGCGATGATTACATAAACGAGTCCTGCCATGAGGGCACCGATTATAAGACCCCAGTAACCTGCCTGTTCTGTAAGGCCAAGTGTTGCGGCACCTGCAAAAGCGCTGAACATTGAAGGCAGGAATGCAAAAGAGCTTCCCAAGAATACAGGGCTTGAGCCTTTTGTGAAAAGCAGGTAGACAATTGAGCCTACACCTGCACCAAACAATGCTGCTGAAGCAGAAAGGTTGTGTCCTACAACTGCCGGTACAGCGATTGTTGCAGCCATGATTGCCAGAAGCTGCTGAAGGGCAAAAAGAATTACCTTGCCAGCCTTTGGCTTGTCTTTGATACCATAGATCAAATCCATTTTGTTTACTCCTGTGTGACTATAATTTATATATCGTCCCGTCTTTAATCATAGAGATCAAATACGGTACTAAGTCCGGATCAAACTGTTTGCCGCGGCAGCGCTCCAGCTCCGAAATAATTCGTTCTTCCGAAAACTTGAGCCTGTAACAGCGGTTTGTATTCATTGCGTCGTAGGCATCGGCAATGCCTACAATGCGTGCAACCAGCGGAATATCCTTTCCGCTAAGGCGGTTCATATAACCGGTTCCGTCATATCGTTCATGATGATATAAAACTGCGTCGTTAATTTCGGGCAGAATGGTAAAGTTTTTGAGCAGGGCAGCTCCGTTTGTCGTATGCTGCTGAATCAAACTCCATTCGTCGTTGGAAAGTCTGCTTGTTTTGTTCAAAACATCATCAGAAACTGTAAGTTTTCCTATATCGTGCATAAGCCCGGCATAAAAAAAGTTGAGCTGGGTCTGTTCATCCATGCCCATGCGTCTGGCCATTTCTCTGGCGTAGGCTGCAACACGGGTAGAATGTCCCTGCGTATAAGTATCCTTATTATCAATAAAGTTAGAGAAGGTCTTCATTGTCTGTTCAATTATCTGATTATCATGCTCCTGGCGCCTTTTGTTAATCTGCCTGTGTCTTAAAATGATGTATGCCAGTACAATAACATAGGTTTCGGCAAGGGCCGAAAAGCTTGCAAGGATTATGCAGAGGATTAAAAGCTTGCTTGAAGTATATTTTCTGCACATTCTGCCCGAAATGGAAGCAGACCTGAAGCTCAAATCATTCTTGGAAGAAAGTAAAAAGCCGAACAGTTCCTCAGAATTGGAGCGTACTTCAAACTCAGAGGAGGTGGGCAGGGTGATATAAAGGCGGTTTTCTTCTATAAAACACATACAATTCCAGGTATTTTCAATGACTGTGTCGTCCGGAACCTTTAATTCGATGCACCAGTTTCTGAAATCCTTGTCTGTAGTGTTTGCAATGAGTCCGTCGTAGGAATAAAGGTAATTATCATTGCTTTCTGTCCATTCATTTGTCTTGGTTATGGCAAAATAAACCCTGTTATAGCGGTCTACCGGCGGTTTTGTAGAAATCTGAGTAAAGGTTGTTATCTGTTTGTTAGATTTGTGAATTTGAAAGATAGAAATGGAGCCTAGCAAAATCCAGGCAATCATAGAGATAAAAAAGCATAGCATGAATATTCGTAACTTGCCAAACTTTTTAAGCATAACTAAATTATAAAGTAGGAAGTCCTATTAGTCAAATTTGCAAAGGGTTAAATAATCAAATAAAAGCAAGAAAAAATTGCGAATCTGCCGTATTCATTATATACTATAGATATGAGTAACGAAACAATTCAAACTATGTCACCTGTTGGAAAACAGCTTAAGTCATACGGGGAAACAAAACCTGCTTCTTATCTTATGGTAAACAATAAGAAGGTT
The DNA here is from genome assembly GCA_017550685.1 of Treponema sp. Lineage (GTDB taxonomy): Bacteria > Spirochaetota > Spirochaetia > Treponematales > Treponemataceae > Treponema_D. Next base: position 70,021 of record JAFZOJ010000050.1, read on the forward strand.
AGTCTTGTAGCAAAAATTACTATTGGACGCGAGTATGACAATGATGTTGTTGTAGATAATAAGCTTGCAAGCCGTCATCACGCTGTAATTCAGAAAATCAAAAATGCCTATTTTTTAAAGGATGAAAACAGCACTAACGGTACCTATCTTAATGGTGTAAAAATTCCGCCTGATAAGTATGTTAAGCTTAATCCCGGTGATAAGGTTACTATCGGAAACATGAGTCTTGTAATTTCATGACGCACGATTTTTCAGTAGAAGCCTGCATTTCTTTGCAGGAGCTTCCTTCTTATGATTTTATTTTTTCTCTGGCACAAAAAGCCTGTTCTGTTCTTGCCAAGGAGCCAGAATCCTATCGTCCTTTGGATTGTGTAGGGCAGCGCGGTTCTTTGCTTGAGCTTTACAATGCCGAAAACCGATGCCTTCCTGTAGTAATAATTCCGGACATTCACGCAAGACCTGATTTTATTGCAAACATTCTTGAGTGCACCATTGTACTTTCAAGGAAAAAGCTTACGGTAAGGCAGGCACTGGACCAGAAGCTTATAGATGTAATCTGCGTTGGAGATGCCGTTCATACAGAGCTTTATTCTTCGCGCTGGAAACTCATTGCCTCGGAGTTTGAAGAAGGGGTTTGCACCGGCCACTTTATGCAGCAGGAAATGATTTTAAATCTTTCAACCCTGTGTGCCCTTATGAGCCTTAAGATTGCGTACCCTGAAAATTTTCATTTCTTAAAAGGAAACCACGAAAACATCCTCAACTGCAGCTACGGCGGCGACTTTGCCTTTTTCAAATTTGCAGACGAAGGAGAGATGGTAAAGAAGTTCATTCAGGAATATTATGATGAACAATTATTGATTGAACTTTCCAAATACGAAAATCTTTTACCGCTGGCGGCTTACGGCAAAAACTACGTAGTGTCTCATGCAGAACCAGCCGCTGCCTATACCCGCGAACAGCTTATAGATGCCAGGTTTGATGAAGAAGTTGTTGCAGGCCTTATCTGGACACGTAACGGTCAGGTAAAAAAATCTACTGCCGAAAGCATGCTCAAGGAGCTGCTTGGAAAAGTGAGTGCTAAAAAAGCCCTTTATTTTACGGGGCACAGACCGGTCAAGGAAAACTATGCCCTGCGCCAAAACGGCAAGCTTGTGCAGATTCACAATCCGCGCAGACAGAATATTGTTTTTGTTCAGCCGGACAAGACCTTTGACTTTGAAAAAGATATAATAAATACAAAAATAAAAAGTATAGAACAAAAGGGAGACAAAAAAGATGAGTAATGATTTTCCACCGATGATTGGTAAATATAAAATTGATGCACTCATTGCCAAGGGAGGCATGGGAGCTGTATACAGGGGAATTCATCCTTCCTTAAAAAGATTTGTAGTTATCAAAAAAATGACTGCACGTGGCAACTCCAAAAACGGCGAGCGCTTTATAAAGGAAGCTCAGATTCTTATGGATCTTAACTCTCCGTATATTGTTCATCTTTTTGATTATTTTACCGAAGGCGGTTACCGCTACATGGTAGAAGAGTTTGTAGACGGAATGGCTCTGGATAAGCTTTTGAAAAAGCAGACCATGCTGCCGCCTCCTATAGCCATGCTCATTCTTCAGGACGCATGCCATGCCCTCAAAACCGCTCATGCCAAAGGCATAATTCATCGCGACATAAAGCCCGGCAACATCCTCATTTCAAAACGCGGAGAAATCAAGCTTGCAGATTTTGGAATTGCCAGTGATTCTGCCGACAGGGAGGAGGGCATAACAGTTTCGGGTACAAGCCTTGGAACTCCGGCCTACATGCCGCCTGAACAGTTTGAAGACAGTGCCAAGGTAGACAAGCGAGCCGACATTTATTCTCTTGGAATTATGCTTTACGAAATGCTTACAGGTACCAAGCCGTATCCAAGCGAATTCAATATGGAAACCTTTAAGATTGTAAAACGCGGACGCTACATAAGGCCAAGACGCATAGATAAAAAAATACCTAAGGAGCTGGCCGTACTCATCCACAGAATGATTCGCCCTAATCCAAAAAAGCGAATCCAGACAATTGACGGCGTATTAAAGTATGCCAAAAAATACATGCGTCATTTTGATGTTCATATTCTAAGGGTACATCTTGCAAGGTCTGTCATTCTTGAAAAGCAGGCATATCCGTTCCCATTCTTTAATCCAAAGGACAAGGTTGCCCGCATTATCAGAAAAACAGTTTTCTGGACTGCCGCCGCTGCTGCCGCCCTTATCCTGTGCTGGAAAGCTGGCTTGTTCCACAGGACAATTTTAAAAGGAATATATACTCCGGTTGTAATACATATGGAAATGCCTCGTTCGCTGTCTGCAGACCTTGACCTGCCTGTAAAAGCGTTCTTTTTTGAAAACGACGGAAAAGAAATTCCTGAAATTAAAAAGGCACGCCGCATTTTTGAAGTACAGGGTTCGCGTCCGTTGGAAAAGCTTTTTACGTTTCAAACAACTGTAGAGGTTGTACGCCTTGCTTCCAAAAATAAGGTTTATGATATTTCTCCGGTTTATCTTAAGGACGGAAACTATCGCGTAAAGGTTGCCGCAGGTCCTTATGTGTGGTGGAAATCGTTCAGCGTAGACGGCAAGAGTGTAGTGCTTGAATGTGACTTTTTGAAAAACATGTCGCGCGAGCTTTTGATTTCTTCTTATGTTTACGATGCCGTATCGGGCAAGAATATTACTGACAAGGCTCAGGTTCAGGTTTATTACAAAAACAACTGGAAGGCCATAAAAGATATTCCGGCCGAAGACTTAAAATCAGGCGCAGTGTGGAAGGTTAAAGTTTCGTGCAAGGACTACGAAGATGAAATATTCTCGCTGTTGATAGACTGGTATCAGGACCGGCTGTTTATTAGCTCAGAGCTAAAACCAAAGAAGTAGCGTCACCCCGAGGAGCAATATGAACCCAAAGGCAATAATCTTTGACATGGACGGGGTAATTTTAGACTCCGAAACTATAAGCGACAAAACCTGGGCAATTACCCAAAAGGAAATGGGAGTTCAAACAGACCAGGATTATCTTAACATGTGCCGCGGAACAAATCACAACGATACGCTGCAAATATTGCGTCAGGTTTTCGGCCCGGACTTTGATGCACAGAAATTTCTGGACCGCAGCATAGAGCTTTTTCACCAGATAGAAAATACAGAAGGTATTCCGCTCATGCCTTATGTCCGCGAAACACTTGAATATCTGGCACCACGCTATACACTTGCGCTGGCATCTTCTACCTCCGGACCTGCTGTAAAACGTCAGCTTACAAATGCCGGAGTGATTGATTTTTTTAAAACCCGTACGACAGGGGAGCAGGTTGTTCACAGCAAGCCTGATCCTGAGATTTATCTTATGGCCTGCCGTTCGCTTGGACTGGAACCTGCGGAGTGTGTTGCGGTAGAAGACAGCCCTAATGGGATTCGCAGTGCTCATGCGGCGGGTATACCGGTGATTATGGTGCCGGATAAGATTGAGCCGACTCCCGAGCTGGAGTCTCTTTGCTGGAAGATCTGTCCTTCGCTAAAAACCCTTGCAGAGTTTCTGTAGTTCATTTATAATTAAAAATTGGGAAGGGAAAAATGGCATACGTAAAAAACCTATTCGATTCAAACTTTATTCAGTACGCAAGTTACGTTATCCGTGACCGTGCAATTCCGGAAATTACAGACGGACTCAAACCTGTTCAGCGACGCATTATTCATACGCTTTTAAAAACCGATGACGGACGCTTTACCAAGGTTGCCAATGTCTGCGGAAAGGTAATGGCTTATCATCCGCACGGAGATGCTTCTATTTATACTGCACTTGTAAACCTTGCAAACAAGGAACTTTTTATCGACAAGCAGGGAAACTTTGGTAACATGTATACCGGAGATTCAGCATCTGCTCCCCGATACATTGAATGCCGTCTGCGCCCTATAACAAAAGACATCTTAAATACAAACCCAAAAATCACACAGTATGTAGATACTTATGACAGCCGCGATACAGAACCTGTAGCATTTCAGGCCAAGCTTCCGCTCGTACTCATCATGGGTGCCGAAGGTATTGCCGTTGGTATGAGTACCAAAATCCTGAGCCACAATATTCACGAGGTTATCGAAGCAGAACGTAAATGCCTGCGCGGCGAAAAGTTCCAGCTTTTCCCAGATTTTCCTACAGGTGGTCTGATTGATGTTTCGGGCTACGAGGATGGTCTTGGAAAAATTGTTACCCGTGCCAAGATGGACACAAGCGATGACAAAAAGATTGTAATCACCGAGCTTCCTTATGGTTCAACTACAGAAAGCCTTTGTAACTCAATCGAAAAAGCCGTAAAGAATGGAAAAATTAAGGCTGCTTCAATTCAGGATTATACTTCTGACAAAGTAAATATCGAAATCAAACTCCAGCGCGGAGTTTATACAAAAGATGTTGTAGATGCACTTTATGCATTTACAGACTGCGAACAGACAATCTACTGCAACCTTCTTGTAATCAAGGATAACATGCCTGTTCAGATGACCTGTACTCAGGTTATTCAGTATCATTCAAAGCAGCTGGTAGGAATTTTAAAGCAGGAGCTTGAGCTTGAAAAAGCAGCCCTCCTTGAAAAGCTCCACCTTCGTACACTTGAACGAATCTTTGTAGAAGAGCGCATTTACAAAAAGATTGAAAACCAGAAAACAGAAGAGGGTGTAATCAAGGCTGTTATGGACGGCTTTAAGCCATTTAAGGCAGAGCTTATCCGCCCGATTACAGTTGATGATGTTGATCACCTGCTCAAAATCCCAATCCGCAGAATCTCTCTTTATGATATGAACAAGAACAAGCAGGAAGTTCAGGCAATCAACGACCGCATCAAGGAAATTAACCGCCTGCTCAAGCATCTTGTAGATTATGCAATTTCATGGCTGGACGGAATTGAAGCTAAGCTTTCAGAAAGCGTAACAGCCCGCCGTACAAAAATTACAAATATCAATACTGTCGATGTTAAGGCAGTTTCCAAGCGAGACAAGCCTCTGCGCTATGATGAAAAATCTGGAAATCTTGGAACCGAGGTTAGCGGTGGAGAAGAAGTTCTTAAGGTTACACCGTTTGATAAGGTTCTTTATGTCCGCAAGAGCGGTATTTATTCTGTTTCCGAATGTCCTAAAAAAATATTCGTTGGACCGGAAATGCGCTACTGTGGTCTTGCCGACAAAGAAAGTCTATCCAAGGTATTGTTCACAATCCTTTACCGCGACCCTGCAACACAGTACGTTTACATCAAGCGCTGTAAGATTGCAGGCTACATCATGAACCGCGACTACTTCTTTGCACCGGACGGAATGGAAGTACTCCATGTAGATACACGTAAGACCTTTGAGTTCAAGCTTAACTATGTACCAAAGGGCCGCATTAAAAAGCTCACCGAAACCTTTAAGGCAGGCAGCTATGAGGAAAAGTCTCTCAAAGCCAAAGGTGTCCGCGTAGCGTCTAAAGAAGTAAAGGATATTGTTGTTTTGTAATACGGGGTCCCTTAAAGAATACGTGGTCCCTGAGGCTCTCGAAGGGCCCTTAAAGATTAATTTATGGACTGTCTAAAATCACCTTGTGAATTTGAAGAAACAATAAAAGGCTCTCGTTTCCTTACTGAACTCTTTGTGTGTGACTCACAGTCCATGGCCCGCGACCTGGTCAAATCTCAGAAAACAAAATATGCCGACGCAACCCATGTAGTCCACGCCTTTGTAATTGGCAGCGGTGCAGAGGTGCTTGGCATGAGCGATGACGGAGAACCAAGCGGAACCGCAGGCCGCCCGTGTCTGGATGTCCTTAAAGGCCGCGGCTGTACAAATACACTGGTTACTGTAACCCGCTGGTTTGGCGGAACCTTGCTTGGAACCGGTGGTCTTGTAAAAGCCTATTCAGGCGGAGTAAAGCAGGTAATCCAGAAGGCCGACTCCCTTAGCCTTTTTGAAGAACTTGTAGAAAAAACAGATTTTTCTTTTGCTGCAGATTATTCACTTTATAAATTAATCAAACTCAATCTTGAACAGTTCAACCTTTACGATGTAAAAGAAGAATTTGCAGAGTCAGTGCAGGTGAGTGGAAAAATAAGGGCAGATCAGTACGAAACGTTTGCGGCAAAGTTGTTGGACTTGAGTAATGGAAAAGTTAGATTGCCGGGTCAAGCCCGGCAATGACACCGCTTTATCATTATCCGATTTGATCCGGCAATGACACCGCTTTATAATCTTTTTACTGAATCCCTCACAACAATCTTTCCTGTTGCAAGGTGTCGGCCTTTAATATACGGTCTGCCTGTAATCTTATTGATAATAAGTTCTGCGGCCATGGAACAAAGAGTCTGCGGTTCAACACCAATTGTTGTAAGCGGAACAGTTTTTTCTTCTTCAGAAAGAAAGTTATCATAACCGGTTACCGAAACATCTTCTGGAACCTTGTAGCCTTCTTCATTCAGCTGCTGGATAAGCTTGGAGGCTGTAAGGTCGCTGTTGCAAACAAAGGCCCCAGGCATTTCTGCTTTGGATGGCAGCTGCATTTTTACAAGCAGTCCTGTCTGGTCGCGGTCTGCAATAATCTTATCAAAATCTGCCGCAAGACCGTTTTCGTACATTGCCTTTTGAAAGCCCATAAATCTGTCGCGGATAGAAGTAGTTGCTTCAAAGTTACCGACAAACCGGATCTTCTTATGTCCCTGACTAATCAGATAAGAAGTAATTCTGTATGAATTAAAAAAGTCATCGTTTACTACGCAGTCAAAATCAGGATTAGAAGTATAAAAATCCATGAGGATAAAGTTATAGTAAACCTGATTAATTTTGTCCATGTATTGTGAGCTTGTCTGCCCAAGGAAGATAACGCCGTCAACCTTTTTTTCAGAAATTACGCGGGGCAGGGTACAGGCTTTTTCATCTTCTTCGGAGAGGAGCTCCATCATGCAAAAATAATTCTGTTTTAAAAGTGCCGTAGAAAGATGATTAAAAAGATACCAGTAAAAAGAAAAATTTGGAGAAAAGAAACGCGAAGGAATTACAATGCCGATATTGCCCGTGTTCCCCTGCAAATCAGAAGGAGTTTTTACAGGCTTGTAGCCCATTTCCTGTGCAAGTTTTTTAATCTGAATGCGAAGGTCTTCGCCAACGCCTTCCTTTTCTGCAAGTGCTTTGGAAACCGTTACAGTGCTGATGTTTAATCGCTGTGCAATGTCCGAAAGCCGTACCTGTTTTTTTTGTTTCATAAATTAATTTTAATGTAATTTAAGTAAAAAAACAATTATTCGCACAATTTAATAAAAAAAATATTTTGGCAAGTGACCCATAATAAATTGTGTGCTACAATATTGATATGAGACGAAAGCTTCCGGTCCTTACAAAGAAAATTATCTTTAATATTGTAATTGCAGGTTTTATTCTGTGCACCCTCATTTTTCTTGCAGGCTTTGCCGCTTATTCAAGGCAGTTCCGTACCACTTATGATAAGAATATCCGTTCAGTTGCCGCAACTGTTGTGGAATGCCTTAATCCCGATTCGTTTCAGACATATCTGGAGACCAAAACTCCTGATGCTGACTATGAAAGAATAAATGATATACTCCAGTATTTTATAGAACAGTTTGATTTAAACCTTATTTATGTTTCCAGTGTTGAGCCGCCTGATTACAAACGAATTACCTATATTTATAATCCTGTAAAAAAAGGCGGAAAGCATTCTCCGTTCCCGCTGGGCTTTTACGAAGAGTATGAGGAGCCCGATTATAATTCTTCGGCAAAAAAGGTTTTTGAAAACGGAGAAACTGTTGTACGCCACACCCTCAAAACCAGAAGTGGTTCTCATATTACTGCAATGCTTCCTGTACGCAACTCGCAGGGAAAAATTATTGCAGTGCTTGGCGCCCAAAAGGATATTCAGGAATTTGTTTCGGCAAGACACAAGTATATTAATGCCGTAATTCTTGTAGAGTTTATTTTTGCAATCCTTTTTATAATTTTCTTCTCAGGCTTTTTCAATCTTCATTTTATAAAACCGGTTGTTACAATTACCCGCGAAACAGATCACTTTGCTTCTTATGGCGGAGAACCTTCCGAAGAGCTTATGAAGATTCATCCTAAGGATGAATTAGGTGTTCTTGCGCATTCAGTCCACCAGATGGAATGTGACGTAAACCGTAATATCAAGCAGATTACCCAGATGACGCTTGAACAGCAAAGGCTTGCAACAGAGCTGGACCTTGCAACAAAAATCCAGCGCGGTGTACTTCCCAAAGGTTATCCTGCTTTTCCTGACTGCAAGGCCTTTGATCTTTTTGCTTCTATGGATCCTGCAAAAGAGGTTGGGGGAGACCTGTACGATTACCATATGCTCGACGACGACCACCTTATGATTACAGTCGGCGATGTAAGCGGTAAAGGAATTCCTGCTGCTTTGTTTATGATGATTGTAAAAACCCTGCTTGCAACTCATGCTAAACAGGGACTGTCTCCTGCAAAAATATTTGAAAACACAAACAGCCAGCTTTGCAAAAATAATGTAATGGATATGTTTGTAACCTGCTGGCTAGGAATTATAACTCTGAGTACAAAGGAACTTTGCTATGTAAATGCAGGTCATCCTTTCCCCGTTATTTTACGTAACGGTTCTGCAAACTTTATAGATTCCAAACCAAACCTTATGCTTGCCGGTATGGATGGTATTCCGTATCAGGAATACAAGATTAAGCTGCAACAAGGCGACAGTCTTTTGGTTTATACCGACGGCGTAACCGAAGCCACAGACAAAAACGAACAGCTTTTCGGTGAACCTCGCCTTTTAGAAGCCTTAAGAAATTGTGATGATCTGGACGCACCGCTGTTAATAAAAAAAGTCCGCGCCACAATCAATCTGTTTGTTGGTGACGCGGAACAATTCGACGACATTACTATGCTAGCGTTAAAGCTGGTATGATGTCATTGTCGGGTTTGACCCGACAATCTCTTATTTTACAAATTCCTTCTTCAAGAAATCCAGATCCAGTTCAGGATAAAGAACATGTGCTCCAAGCAGCTTGTTTACGCGCTCGCGGGCTGCAGCAACTGTTTCGTCGCTGATTTCGATTTTACCCTTAGCCGGTTTTCCTTCTTTTGTAACACCAGGCTTTGTTCCCTTAAGTACAAAGTCGATGATATCTGCAACTTCCTTCATGTCTGCTTCGTTCATGCCAAGTGTTGTAAGACCAGGAGTACCAATACGGATACCGCTTGTCCACCAAGCACCGTTTTTATCATAAGGAAGAGCGTTTGCATTTGCAGTAACACCACACTTGAATAATGCAGCTTCTGCCTGCTTACCTGTAAGTCCGTAAACAGTTACATCACAAAGCATAAGGTGGTTTTCTGTTCCGCCTGTCTGCAGTGGAATGCCGTGTGATTTACAGCCTTCTGCCAGAGCCTGTGCATTCTTAACAACCTGTGCTGCCCATGCGCGGTATTCAGGAGTGTTAGCTTCCTTCAAAGCAATTGCCTTAGCAGCCATGATGTGTCCAAGTGGACCACCAAGTACCATAGGGCAACCCTTGTTTACGTAATCTGCAAATTCCTGCTTGCACAAAATCAAAGCACCACGAGGTCCGCGCAAGGTTTTATGTGTTGTTGTTGTAACAATGTCTGCCCATTTTACAGGATCGTAATCATCTGTCAAAACCTTACCGGCAACAAGACCTGCAAAGTGTGCCATATCTACCATTAATACTGCTCCACACTTGTCTGCAATTTCACGGAAGCGCTTAAAGTTAATCTTTCTTGGATATGCAGAGAAACCTGTAAGCAAAATCAAAGGCTTAACTTCCATAGCCTGCTTTTCAATTGCATCGTAGTCGAGTAAGCCTGTTTCGCGGTCAACGCCATATGGGTGTGATTCAAACATACGTGCAGAAACATTCATTCTGTATCCGTGTGTAAGGTGACCACCACAAGAGTAATCAAGACCCATCAATTTCTGATTTCCAAACTTCTTGCGAAGAGCGTCAAACTGCTCGTCTGTAAGATCGTTCAAAGATTTTACGCCAAGCTCTTCCAAAGTTGGAGTTTCTACCTTTGCGCTAAGGATTGCCCAGTAAGCAACAAGGTTTGTATCTGCACCAGAGTGTGGCTGAACATATGCATAGTCTGCACCAAAAAGTTTTTCTGCTTCGCGGGCGGCAACATTTTCTACAGCGTCAATATTTACACAACCGCCGTAGTATCTGTGTTCAGGATATCCTTCTGCATATTTATCTGTAAGAAGGTTTCCCATAGCAGCCTGAACGTTGAGTGAACAATAGTTTTCACTTGCAACAAGCTTTAAGTGGCTGCGCTGATTTTCAAGCTCGTTTACGATAGATGCCGCAATATCCGGACCAACAGCAGCAACCTGCTGAAGATTTGCAACATAAGCACACATTGCAGGATTTGGTTTTCCGTTTGTGGCTGCAAGATAATTTTCCAATGGTGTAGACATATTTTACCTCAAATAATGATATTTTATATAGAAACATATTATAGTATTTTCGTTGATTAGGGAATAGGAAATATTCTATAATAAGCTTATGTACACAATCCCTCCAGCTTTCAGCGACTTTATCTCTCCAGACTGCGACCGTTCCCGCTTTATCCAGGACTACCTCAAGGCCGGCGGCATAGATTGTGCAATCATGTCAATGGAAGGCAAAAATCACATATACGTAAAATTTCCTAAAAGCCAATATAACCCAATGTTCCGCATCAAAACAGTAATTGCGCATTACGACCGCATAGGCATTGGCGCCAACGACAATTCTGCAGCAGTTTTTTGTCTGATGGAATGGGCGAGGTCTTTGGGGTCCCTTCGAGAGCCTCAGGGACCCCATGTTCAACATAGACCCCATGTTCAACATAACATCCGCCTTATCTTTACCGACGGAGAAGAGCTTGGAGAAGGGGGTGGGGTAAAAGAACAGGGGGCTTTTCCTCTTGCACAGATGTTCCGCCGCCTTGGCATAACCAACGATGATATTTTTGTTTTTGACTGCATGGGCCGCGGTGAAGTCCCAATCCTTTCGCAGCCGACAGTACCTCCAAAGGTTTCTACTTCTTTTTTGCAGTCTTATTCAGAGCTGGAAGCACGTGCCCGTACCCTTTTGCAGACTGCCTCCGACGGCCACTGGTTTTATCTGCCATGCAATTATTCAGACAACGCAAGCTTTATAGCAAACGGCATTCCTGCAGTAGCCGTAACCTTGCTTCCATCAGACGAAGTTCAGGAAGTTGTTGCCGGCCGACAGCCACAGACCTGGAAGCTTTTCCATACCCCACAGGATAATCTTTCTTCCCTCAACCCTGCCAGCTTTGAACTCTTTCACAAAATCCTGAACCTTCTTGCCGCAATGAAAACATTAAATCAATAAAATAAGAAATTTCCCCTAGCGGAATTTCAAAATCTATTGTATAATAAAAAAATCTTATAAACGTTTCTCTAAAAGTGGGTGGGAAAAATTGAAAAAATTATCATTTAATCCAAAGATGGATGGAGTAAAAATCAAGACAATAAATTTGTCTATGCTCATCCTTATCTTTCTTATCTGTGCCGGTGTTTTTGCTTCGGCATTCCAGCTTAAATCAAAATATCGTCAAATCCTTGCAGGCGTTGCAGATTATGCACAGGCAACCAAAGCCGTAAACGATTTTCGCGATACTTCTGATTTTCTTACAAATCAGGCAAGAATGTTCCTTGTTAAACTGGACGAATCTTATGCACAAAAATATTTCTTTGAATATTCTGTTGCCAAAAACCGCGAACGCTCTTGTGAGGTTCTGACAAGCCTTCATGACGATGACGATGCCACCGCCAATATGCAGCTTGCATTCGAAGAATCTCAGGTACTTACACAGACCGAGCTTTATTCAATAGCACTTGCTTACAACGCACTCGGCATTAAAGAAAACCTTCCGTCAGAAATTGCCGACATAAGAATCTTGCCCACAGATCTTACCTTGTCTTATGAAGAAAAAGTAAGAAAGGCAGAAGACCTTCTTTTTGATATAAACTTTCAGGATTCAAAAGGCCGCATAAACAAATACACTGCAATAGTTCTTGATTATGTTTTGACAGATCACCTTAAGGCACAGGAACGCGATTCAATCAAGTTCAACAGACTTCTTTTGATTCAGATTATTACCATCATCGCAATGTTCCTTGCAGGTCTTGGACTTTTCATCACAACAAATATTCTTGTTCTTCGCCCGCTTGATTACGATATCAAGAGCATAAGAAACGAACAGAAAATGCACGTTGTGGGTTCTTACGAAATGCGCCTTATTGCCAAAAGCTATAATGCCCTGCGCGAAAAAGACGAAATCAAAGCTTCGGTACTCAAGCACAAGGCAGAACACGATCCTCTTACAGGACTTATTAACCGTGCAGCCTTTGACCAGATTAAAGAGGTTTTGAGCGACACAGCAGAACCGGTTGCTTACCTTATAATTGACATTGACTACTTTAAATCTGTAAACGACAAGTACGGTCATCTTACCGGTGATGCAGTACTCAAGCGTATTGCTGCCATTTTGTCAGAACAGTTCCGTAACACAGACTATGTTGCAAGAATCGGCGGCGATGAATTTGCAGTTATTATGACCAAATTCGGCGACACCCCGGAAATGGTTATTCAAAGAAAGATTGAAACAATTAACAAAATGCTTCAGAATGTAATGGATGGAATCCCGTGTGTTTCTCTCAGCGTAGGAGTTGCAATTTCTACAATGGGCTACAACCAGACACTGGAAGGACAGGCAGACAAAGCCCTTTATCATGTAAAGCAGGGCGGCCGCTGTAACTGTTCTTTCTTCTCGGTAGAAACCGCGTAAACATCTGGAGGCATACTTATGTTAACAAAAAAAAGATTTCTCATCCTGTGTACTGTAATTGCAGTATTATTCAGCGCATGTAAAAGTACAGGCAAAACGGGGGAGGGCAAAGAATCCTCTACTCAGGAACAGACAAAAAATACACTTACAAAATATCCGGGCACAATGCTCTGGCGTATCGACGGAGTTTCCCAGACAGGAGACCCATCTACAGTTTATCTTCTTGGTACCTACCATGCAGGTGACCAGAGGGCAGTGGAATTTCCTGAATGCGTAAAAACAGCAATCGACAGTGCAGACCGTTTTTGCTGCGAGCTTTCTAAATCAGACTGGAATAATATGCAGTCAATGATGACTGAGCTTACAATGCAGAGCGTTCTTACAGATTTGTCACATACCTTTATTGACGACCTTACCCAGGAAGAAATTATTCTTGTATCAACCTTTATAGACCAGCAGTCTCTGGCTCAGCTTGTCTGCTTTGAACCATGGGTACTCAATAATTATCTTCAGCAGATTCTTATTCTTGCTTCGGGCCTGGATGTTTCCAAAGCCTATGACGTAATGATCATGCAGGAAATTGAAAAGCGCCAGATGGATTTTGACGGACTTGATCCTGCCCAGACCCAGCTTGATTTAATTGCTTACGGCGACTGGGATACACAGCTTGTAATGCTCCGCGACACCTTGAGCGACCTTGAAAACCTTAATGCTTCTGCCAAAGATATGACAGACCTTTACGAGGTTTATCTTGCCGGCGACGAAGAAGCTTTTGAACAGGCCTACTACAAGGATTTTGACAAGGACCTGCAGGACGAGACCAAGCGCCAGATTTATCAGGCCTACATCAAAGCCCTGCTTGCCGACCGCAACGAGTCGTGGGTTCCAAAAATTGATGAATACATAAAAAAAGGCGGCACAACCTTTATTTTTGCAGGCTGTGCACACCTTGTTGGACCAGATTCAGTTTTTGTTTATCTTAAACAAAACGGCGTTCTGTAATTTTAGAATTTAGTTGTATAACCTATATCAGCAGTAAAGGCGTCGTACCATCTTGTTTTTCCAAACTTCATGAATTTAACGGAGAACTGGGTGTGTACTTCGCCTGACATAAAGTTTGTAGACATATAAGGTGTCATTGTAATATTAAATTCTCCCTTAACAAGATCAAGCGGTTTTGCTAAATCCAAAAAAGATTTACCTGTAAACGAATAAGAAAAGTTTGTTCCAAGTGTAAATCTGTGGGCGCCGAGAGAGAACGAATCACCATAAATATTAAGATTCAAGCCAAGAGTGTCATCAACAAAAATAAGCTGATCAACAGTTTCCTGAGGCAGACTGTAAATAGAAAGGTTTACATGTGCTCTGTCCAAAAGGAAGCGCGGTTCAAGAAGCAGGTAAAGATCATCTGCGTGAATAGAAACCTTGCTTGTCTTAGTAAACGGAACATTGAACAATCCTGCCTGAATAAACAATGCCTGAGTATAGTTGTTACCAATGAGCATTGTTGTTCCTGCATGCCACAAAACCTTTTCAATTACAGCAATGGCTTCCTGTCCCTGATAGTTATTTGCAAGCGGAACACCAAGACCTGTTGCTATATCAAAAGAAAAGAATCTGTAAACACAGGCAAAGCGGATGTCGGCATTAAATACATAATACTTGTCATCCTCGTGATTAACATAGGCATAACCGCCGATTGCAATTGGCGAACTCATAAAGCGGTTTACATCTGCTATACCAATACCAAAGTGAGGGTAGAGTACAGAGCCCGAAAGTCCAAGCCAGCTTTCTGTAATCTTAGAAGCAATAGGCTTAATTCCAAAATATCTTTGAAGGAAGATGTCAGAACCGATAGGGTCGTAAGTACCCATAAATACGCTGAAGTAGTTTGAGTTGGTTTCTGACTGAGCCTTAAAAACAAGGGAGATTTCATCAATCTTGAACCAGGCGTCTGTTTTGTGGAAAAGCTCCTTGCTCAAAAAGTCCTTGGTGTCGATTGAGAACTCCAGGTGTCCCCACATATTCTGGTTAAAGTTGAACTGTCCCTGGAAGAATGCCTGCAGCGAAAGATCAGGGTCATACTTGTCCCCGGACTCTTCGTTAGAAGAATAGTTAAGCTTTCCACCGGAATAACCGCTGAAAGCAGCCTGAGAGAAAAGCTGTGCAGTTAACAATAAAACTGCGGCAAATGCAAATCCAGCTTTTATAATTTTCTTCATTTAATAGCCCCCGTTATACCTTGAACTGGTCAATCTGCGCACTGATGTGGTCAATAGAAGACTTCATCTGTGGAGCAATTTCCGAAAGTTCATTTCCCGACTGATTAATCTTATCAGCACCTGTTATGATTTTCTGCATGCTTTCCTTCATGGCTTCGGTAGCATTCTGAAGATTTCTTACTTCATCCAGAATAGACTGGTTACCAACAGCCATTTCGTGGCTTGCAGAACGTACTTCTGTTGTTGTGTCATTCATTATATGGAGTGCTTCTCCAATCTGTTTAGAACCTGCATTCTGTTCTTCCATTGCAAAGCGGATCTGGCGTACAATTTCGTTTGTAGAATCAATAAGCTCTGCAACTGTCTTGAGTGCGCCGTAAGATTCGTTGGAAGCAGCAACTACTTCTGAGATAGAAGCAACAATCTGTGTAAGCTGTTCGCTGATCTTGTCAGATTCCCGTGCAGAGTTGTCAGAAAGCTTTTTAATTTCGTCTGCTACAACGCTGAATCCACGACCTGCGTCTCCGGCATGAGCAGCTTCAATTGCGGCGTTCATGGCAAGCAGGTTAGTCTGAGAAGCTATCTTTGCAATTACAAGGTTTGCACCCATAAGCGAAGCAGACTGATTTTCAATTTCCTTGATGATGTTACTTACAACCTTCTGTTTTTCTACACCAATGTTTGTGTTGTTGAGCAGGTTTTCAAAAGAAGAAGCCATAAGCTCTACGGAATTGTTTACCGAAGAAATGTTTCCGATCATCTGTTCTACGGCAGTAGAAGCCTGAGCCACACCGTCTGCCTGTGTCTGAATCATTTTTTCCAGAGATTCGATGTTGCTTGAAATTTCGGTTACCGCTGTAGCAGTAAGGTTTACGCTTTCTCCCTGAACAAGAATTTCCTGCTTCATATCTTCTATATTCTTATATACTTCGGAAATAGAAGTAGAAGTATCTACAACGTTAGAGCTCATGGAAGCACCAACCGAAGTAAGGGTTTCCTTAGAGTTTTTAATGTCTGCAATTATGTTCTGAAGCTTTTCACCAAAAATATTAAAGCTGTTTACAACCTCGCCAATTTCGTCTTTTGAATTCTGAGGAAGTCGTTTAGAAAGGTCTGCATTTCCTGTAGCAATGTCACCGATTGCAGATTTAAGTGAGTTCAAAGGACGCATAGCAAAGGTAATTACAACTGCAAAAATTACAACAGCAGCAACAGTAAGCACAATAATAAAGATGATAATTTTGTTCTTCAGACTGTCAATGTCTGACTGAAAGTCGGAGTAGGGAACAATATTCATTGCAACCCATTCTGTGTTAGGAACTCTTTCCCAGCACAGTGCGTAGGTTTCTCCCTTTGCAGTATATTTAATAAGGCCACTTGCTTCTGTCTTTATTTTATCAAAGCTTGCAAGGTATTTAGCATCTACATCAGTAAGCTGGGTTTCAAAGAAGTTTTCTGTAGTAAAATCTTCAACTGCTGCCTCAGGATCAAGCAGTTTTTCTGAAGCAATAAGGATTCCAGGAGTATGAAGTTCGTTATAACCTTCTGTTTCTCCACCTGGTCCTTCATTAAGTGTAATCAGAAATGCAGGTCTGTCATTTCCTGCCTTGTGGCTTGTAGAAAGTTTACTTATCTGAAGACCGTCAATTACACAGAAAATTACGTTGATAATTTTTTTATTGGCATCAAATACCGGAACAGAATAGAAAACTGCCGGAGCGCTGGTTACTTTGTTAATGTATGGGTCTGTCTGGAATCTTTGTCCTGTTTTAAAAGGCTCCTGGAAGTAGTGGCGTTCAGAAAAAGGAATCATTCTTGCACCGTTATTAATCCATGCAAAGCCTTTTTCATCCAGAATACATACGTCAATGTAGTCGTCATCCAGAATCATGGCATCGTAGATGATGTGGGTTTTATCAAGAAGCGAAACTTCCGGATCCCTTATGTCTTTAAGGGCGGCAAGGGTTTCAAGCATTTTAAACTCTTTTTCGTTAGAGGCTCTGATTCCGTCTGCAGTTGCATGTACCGATTCTACAATTGTCTTGAGCATTTCTTTTTCAAGACTGGCTTTTGCACTTTTGATGGAAATAAGACCAATGCTTATAAAACTTAAGGTCATAACTACAAGAGAGATCAAACTGATGCGGATACTTAAACTTTTCATATGTAATACCTCCAGAACCCACTGCAAAGTCCTATCCTTATATTATAAACTAAAAATAAAAATAGGACTACTTTAAATTTTCGGCTAAAATAACCCATACCTTTAAATAAAGAATTTTATGCATTTTTCGTATAATTTATCTTGAAAACTTGGATTTTCGGTATATAATAGACTGTATGAGTGATTATCTTGACCCTAATAACGAAGAGCTCCTGAAAGACTTTTTCGCAGAAGCTGAACAGCAGGTAGAACAGCTGGAAAGCAATATTCTGGTGATAGAAAATGACCCTTCAAATCATGAGGCTATAGACGAGATTTTTCGTGCCGCACATACCTTGAAGGGTGGTTCTGCAACAGTCGAAATGATGGAGCTTTCACATTTTACACACTCCGTTGAAGACGTACTCGATGAAATCCGGTCGGATAGAGTTGCAGTTGATGAAGATGTAGTAGATCTTCTGCTTACTTCAATCGATGTTATCAAAGCAATGCTTGAAGCTAGACAGAATGGTTCTGTTTACGAAGAAAATATAGACAGTATAATAGAAAAACTTAAGTCATATATACCACAGAAGGGTGCACAGGCTGCTCCTAAAAAAGCTCCTGCCAAACCGGCTCCGGTTGCTGCTCCTTCTCCGGCTCCTCAGGCCGCTGCTTCTCCTGCACAAGGCATTCCGCTTCCTCCTTTATCAGAGGACGATTATATGGAACTCAGGTCAGCCTGCGAGGGTAGTCAGTCTTTGTGGTGTGTTGCAGTTAAATTTGATGAAAGCAACCCAATGAATACTGTAGGTGGTATTCAGGTTTTTGCCGCACTCAAGGCTGTAGGAAATGTTCTTAAAACTATTCCTGATTTTGATGCACTTTACGAAGACCAGTTTTATGAAAATGTATTCTATTATCTGGCTTCTTCAGAAACAGGCAGTGCAATCGAAGATGCTTCTTTCTTAAGCGATGTAACTCTTATTACAGATGCACATCAGCTCAATGATGATAATTATGCAGGAAGTGCCGCTGCCGCTCCTGCTCAGGCCGCTCCTGTACAACCTGCTGCTCCGGCTCCTGCCGCTGCTGCCGAAGAACCAAAAGAACCTTTACAGGGACAGGCAAAGGCAGACGAAATCAACGAAAAAATTGCAGAGAAAAAAGCCGAAGCCAAACCAGAAGCAAAAAAAGATGCTCCTACAGGTGCAGGCCACGTACAGCAGGGCTCAATTCTCCGCGTAGATTCAAGACGTATCGACAACCTTTTGAACCTTGTTTCAGAGGCTGTAATCATAAAGGCTTCGTTCAACCAGCTGGCCGCTCAGACTCAAAACGAACTGGTTAAGTTCCAGTCGGTTGAATCACAGTTCCGCGAACGCTATCGTGGACTTCTGGAAGCAATCCCTGGATTCTTAGAAGACCTTCAGAAGGGTATGCCTGTAAACGAGCTTAAAAAGCGCATTGCAGAACAGTACGGCGACATGAGCAATATGTTCGACCAGTACGAATCAGAATCCAAAGGCATTACAGGTCGTTTCCGTTCATACACACAGCAGCTTGGTACAATTGCCGGCGAGCTTCAGGAAGGCGTAATGAAAATCCGAATGGTTCCAATCAACCAGATTTTCAGCCGATTCCCTCGTGTAGTACGCGACCTTCAGAAAGATTTGAATAAGAAAATCAACCTGGAAATAGAAGGTGAGGATACAGAACTTGATAAGTCAGTAGTAGAAGATCTGCTCGATCCAATCATGCACTGTGTACGCAACTCTGTTGACCATGGTATTGAAACTCCGGAAGTTCGTAAGGCAGCCGGTAAACCTGAAACAGGTACCGTACTTCTTAAGGCTTCCAACGAAGGTAACCTCATCGTTATCGAAGTTAAAGATGATGGTGCCGGTATTGATGTAGAAAAGGTTCGCAAGAAGGCTATAGACAACGGTCTTATTCATCCGGACAAGGTTATTACAGATCAGGATGCATACCAGCTTATCATGCAGCCGGGCTTCTCTACCGCAGACAAGATTTCTAATATCTCCGGTCGTGGTGTAGGACTTGACGTTGTAAAGACTATGATCAACAACATCAAGGGAAGTATTTCTATCAATTCTGTAAAAGGGCAGGGAACATCTTTTATCATAAAGATTCCTCTTACCCTTGCAATCATTCAGGGTCTTCTCGTACGCGTTGGAACAGAAATCTACTCTATTCCTATTGCAAACGTTATCGAAAGCCAGTGCATAAACGTAAACGAAATAAGCCATATCGATAACTATGAGATTATGAATGTTCGTAACGAAGTAATAAGCGTTCTTCGTCTTTCACGTCTGTTTAATATTCCGGAAAACCAGCAGGGCGACGAATGCTATATAGTAATAGTAGGAACTCAGGAAAAGAAGATTGGTGTAATGGTAGATACACTCATCGGTGAGGAAGATGTTGTAATCAAACCTCTGCGCGACAAGTTTACCAACTCTCCGGGAATTGCAGGTGCTTCTATTCTTGGTGATGGTTCTGTATCGTTGATTATTGATGTAAGTCAGCTTCTTGACCTGGGCGTTAAGCAGGAATTGCTTAATCAGGCAAATGCCAGGATGAACGGGTAAGGAGGGCTCAAGATGGAAGAAAATGTAATCAGAACTGCAGAAGATTTGAATGAGGCTCTTCAGGAAAAGAAAGAAGCAGCAAGTTATGTTGACTTTAAGATGGTAACCTTCTCACTCGCCGACAAGGATTATGCCATAGACATTATGTATGTTAAGGAAATTGCAAAGGCAGGACGCTTTACCTATGTTCCTAACACACTTCCTTTTGTACTTGGTGTATATAACCTTCGTGGAGAAATTATCCCTATTCTTGACCTGCGTCTTTTCTTTAGTATTGATGTTCCAAAGCGTGATGAAAAGAAGCTCGAAAATCTTCTTATCCTTACACTTGATGATCAGACCTTTGGTCTTGTTGTAGATAAAATTGACAAGGTTGTTGGTGTACAAAAGTCAACAATTCAGCCGCCGCATCCATTGTTCGCAGATATTAATATCAAATACATAAGTGGTGTTGTAGAAAATAACAGCCGCCTTTATGTATTGCTCGATATCTTAAGAATTTTTGGTTCAAAAGACAGCGGAGAGGCCAAAGAAGCAGCTGCAGAACAGCTTGCTAAAAATGCACAGATTGACACCAGAAATAAACCGGATCCACGCGTTGCTCCAGCAGCAAAAGTACAGGCCGCACCTGCCGCTTCTGCTCCTGCAGCCGCCAAAGAAGAACCGGCCAATCTGGACATTAAATTTATTGCAGAAAGTCTTAAGAGTTATAAAAACTTTGATATGTCCCGCATTAATGAAGTATGGGTTAAGAGACGCTATACGGAATGGGCAAGCGAGAGGGGCGCTAATAACACCCAGCTCCAGTCTTCCGATGATGCAGATGCATACCTGTCTACATTCTATTCATCATTTACGGGAACCTGGTGGTCAAAGGAATATGCGGATGTAATTAAGAGCCTGCTTCCTGAAAACTCTGCAAAACAGATTGTTGTATGGAATCCGGGTTGTGCAAGCGGTGTAGAAACCTACTGTCTGGCATGTGTATTAAAGAGCCGCTATCCTGATGCAAAAATCCGTATTTATGCACAGGACGTAGATTTACTGGGTGTATCTAATGCAAGTCTTTTGTCTGTTCCTGCAAATCTGGAAGGAACCTGGCTTTCTCCATATCTTTCTAAGAAAGCAAATGGTGAAAACACCTTTAATCAGGAGATAAAAGACAGTATAATGTTTGAATATCATGATTGTAAGAATACTAACGTTCTTCCAATGCTTGATGTTATATTTGCCCGTGACTTTTTGTCTTTCCTGGACACTAATTCACAGGAGAACATCCTTTCAGAATTCTTTGAAAAGATGAAAGGAAACGCCATTGCAATAGTCGGTGAAAACGAGGCTATTCCTACGGCTTATGGTTTCGGTGAAACTAGCAAGGGTGCCGTTACGGCATATACAAAAGATTAAAAGGGGAATGACATGCGAGTAGAATATATTAACCCGTTTGTTGAAACTTCATTCAGAGTTTTACAGGAAGTTCTTGGTGGAGCAGAAGTAAAGCGCGGAGATTTGTATCTTAAATCTACAGCAATGCCTGTTATGGGTGTTGCCGCTTTGGTTGGTCTTGCAGGAGATGTTGAAGGTCGTGTTCTTTTTGATATGACACTTGATACAGCCTTGAATATTGCATCTGCAATGAATGGAGAAACATTGCCATCATTTGATGATCTGGCAAAGGCTACAATCAGTGAGCTTGCTAATCTTATTACAGCACAGGCTGTTACAAAGCTTCACGAACTTGGCTTTAAGTTTGACCTTACACCTCCAACTCTGTTTGCAGGTCAGAAAATGGAAATTGCAGCCTTGGGTGGAACAACAGACAGCGTAGAAGCTCTTATTGTTCCTCTTATCACAGAATATGGTAAAATCGAAGTTAACGTTGCTATCAGGGAACGAGCTTAGTATACAGGAGTTTATATGAAAACAATTCAGGATTATCCAACAATTAATGAGCGTCCGCCGGAGGGACTTAAGGGTGATGGAACTGCTTTTAAGGTACTTGTTGTAGACGACTCAATGTTCGTTGCAAAGCAGCTCGGTCAGATTCTTGCCAGCGAAGGCTACGATGTTGTTGCAACTGCTGTTGATGGTGCCGAAGGAGTTGCCAAATACAAGGAACTGTGTCCTCATGTAGACCTTGTAACAATGGATATTACTATGCCTAAGATGGATGGTATTACTGCCCTTGAACAGATTATGGCTTTTGATAAAAATGCAAAGGTTGTAATGGTAAGTGCCCTTGGTAAGGAAGAACTTGTTAAAAAGTCACTTATGCTTGGTGCAAAGAGCTATATCGTTAAACCTCTTGACCGCAAGAAGGTTCTTGAAAGAATCTCTAAGGTTTTAGGCTAATCGAGAGTTTTTTTTCTATGTCATTGCCGGGCTTGACCCGGCAATCTTTTTTTATAGATTGTCGGGCACCCTTCGACAGGCTCAGGGACCGCGACAATGACACAACGGAGCGAATATGAACTTTACCCGCCGCAGCGGTATTTTATTACATCCGACATCACTTCCCGGAACACCCGGCATTGGTACAATAGGCAAACCCGCTTTTGACTTTATTGACTGGCTTGCAGACGCAGGTCAGACTCTCTGGCAGATTCTTCCGCTTGGTCCTACAGGCTACGGAGATTCTCCTTATGCTTCTTTTTCAACCTTTGCAGGAAACCCTCTGCTCATAGGTTTAGATAATCTTGCAGAACGCGGCTGGGCAACAAAAAAACAGATTCGCCCGCCTGAATATATTAAATCAACAGGCAATGTAGACTTTGGCGCAGTAGTGTGGTGGAAAATGCCGGTGCTCAAAGCTATAGCTGTGGACTTTTTAAAGAACGCCGGCGAGCAGGACAAAACTTTGTACAAGGATTTTTGCCGTGCCAAAAAAAGCTGGCTTGATGATTACGCTCTTTTTATGAGCATTAAAACTGTTTATGACCAGAAAGCCTCACAAGAAAAACCTGTCACATCTATATGGCACAGCTGGTGGCCCAAACCTCTTGCCCGCCACGATGCAGAAGCGCTTAAAAAATGGTACAAGGAACATAAAGAGGACGTAGATACCTATAAGGTAATTCAGTTTTTCTTTAACGAACAGTGGACTGCGCTCAAAAATTATGCAAACGACAACGGCATAAGCCTTATTGGAGATATCCCTATTTTTGTTGCTCCCGACAGTGCAGACGTATGGAGTAACCAGAGCCTGTTCCAGCTCAAGGACGGCAAACCCGATTGTGTAGCAGGTGTTCCACCGGACTATTTTTGTGCAGACGGTCAACTTTGGGGAAACCCGCTTTACAACTGGACTGCAATGAAAAAAGACGGCTACAAGTGGTGGCTTGCCAGAATCAAACGTGTATTTGAACTTACAGATGTTTTACGCATAGATCACTTCCGAGGCTTTGAAGCCTACTGGTCTGTTCCCGCAACAGAAAAAACTGCAATCAACGGCAAGTGGTGTCCGGGCCCGGGCATAGATTTGTTCAAGACTATCAAGGCCAAGCTTGGAGACCTACCTGTTATTGCCGAAGACTTAGGCGTTATTACCGACGAGGTAAGGGCATTGCGCGATCAGTGCGGTTTCCCCGGTATGAAGGTTTTGCAGTTTGCATTCAGCACAGACGAAGCCAAACAGAACGGAATGGTAAATTACTTTTTGCCTCACATGTACGACACAAGCAACTGCGTAGTTTACACCGGTACCCACGACAACGACACATTACAGGGATGGCTGCAAAATCTTAATGACGAGCAGGCCGTTCTTGTAGTACAATATATAGAAGGTCAGATTATAACAGCTCCAAAAGCACGCGCACTTATTAAATCTGGCAAGCTCCGTAAGGATATGATACGTGCAGTCTTTGCAAGTAATGCAGCCTATGCCATTGTGCCTATGCAGGATCTTACCGGTATAGACAATTCCGGCCGCATGAACATGCCGTCCACAACCGGAACCAACTGGACCTGGCGCATGAACAAAGGCGACCTCAAGCAAAAGACCGCCGCCGACCTTGAATTTTTGTCAGCACTTTACGGAAGAAATTTGTAGGAGTATTTAAATGAAAAACCGCTTTTTGTCCAAACTGGCAATTGTTTTATTAGGAGTAGGCCTTGCCGCTGCGTTTACCTCGTGTGAAAATTTTCTTAAAGGCGCAAATGTAAAAGAAGAATTAGACAAGTCTATAGCCTATGCCAATGCAAAAGCCTGTACTATTTATATAAGTCAGGATACCCAGATGGGAAGCTTCCTTTCTTCCGGAGACAAAGAGTGTAGAGTTGGTTTTTCAATCGATGTAGTTTTTAATCTTAACAAAGAATACTACAGCTTTAATTCGCTCAAGGCCGTAAGCATAAAAAACAAAAATCAGAGCATGAACGACTACGTTAGGTTTACCTTGAACCAGAACGAAAGCAATCCCGAAAAAGGCATGTACACAGTTACAATAACCCTCCTCAAAGAATCCAACGACATTTTAATCTTGCCCGACTGCACCAGCTTTCTGCGCGTAGTTTCTTATAGTCCGTCGTTTATCGATTTAAATTCTCCAGGGGTACCTATTATAGTTGAATTTAGTATTCCTGTAGATCCGGAGTCAATAAACGAAAACTTTTTCATTTTAATAAATGGAGAAGATATAACCAAATATCTTTTTGAAACTCCTATATTAAGTGATAATAATACTTTACTTACAATTTATCCAAAATCACAAACTTTGAGAAAATATATAAAAAACTCAAATAGTAATTTAATTGAAGCTAAAGTTGGTTTATCAGATAAAATTATTTCATCAAAAAATGAATACCATCTTATTCAGGATGCAAATACTACTTTTTCAGTTCGTTATGATGCAACTAGCGAAGAAGTTCCGCCAGAGGAAAGGGATTTCTTTATTACACGACATCCAATATCATTAAATAGTTATTCAACAATCGAAAATTCAGAAAAATTTAATTATGAAGACCTTGCAGTACCACCGGTAGATTTTGACCAAAATGATGAAGACCAATATGAAGAATATTGTACTAAAGTACTTCAGAACAGAACAGGCGGTACAATTTATATATATGGAAAATATTATGATTCTGGCAGTGGAGTAAATGGAGTTGTTGTAGAAGAAAAATTGACTAACGATTTCTTTTCTAAACCTGTGGCAAATTACAGAAGATCTGTCCGATATACGGCAGATTCTCCAGAGGCAGAATTTGAAACAATAAACGGAGAAACACGTTTTTGTATAAAGCATAATATAGAAACAGATGATGGTGCTGTTCGTATTTTTGTTTCTGTAAAAGATGCTGCTGGTAATAGTCCAAAAACTTCAATTGTTACTGCATTTAAAAAAAGTAAGGTTGTAATATCTGAAAATCATAAATTTGGTACATATAAATCTTACCAACTTATGAATAATTTAAATAATAAATCAATAAGTGTTGACGAATATAATGCAAGTCTTAAAACAATTACACAATCTTTATATCTTAATGATACAATAGATGATAGAGACATCCTTGTTCTTTATTGGTTTGATTTTTCTGTTCAAGAAGATTATGAATCAGAAAATGGTAATGTATTTGGAGTATTTCTTAAGCCTAAAGAAATGATATGTGAATACAAGAATAATTATAATCAAGGAAAAAATGAGACAATAACACTTTATAAAGATTATCCTTCAGATGATGAATTTTTTGGTGCTTCTGAATTTGAATGCAGCTATTATGGAACATTAATTAATATTGGTAGTGTTGAAGGTGTAGAGTTAAATATTACTATTTCTGATGATTTGGGTAATTCTGCAAAAAAAACAATAAGAATGCCAAAAAGCACGGATGTAAAAAGAACGATATCGAAAAGCAGTGATAGTCAAGCAAATGTGAAATTCTATTCTAACTACAGACAAGATTTATATAAAGGAGTTCAGATTGAATATAATACAGATGGTAGTATAAAGCAGATTAAAAATATTGCTGATCCTGAAGGTGGTGGTATAGATATTAATTCCGGTTATAAATATAAAGCAACTTTTTTGATTGATGGTTATGGAGGTTTTTGTACAGAAATTAATAATTCATTTTACACAATTAATTCACAATCAGATATTATAACTGGTGATATTCAATTATCTGGTGAACCAGATATTAAAATGAGTCAGAACACATTGGTTTATGGGAGTGAAATAAAGCGTTGTCTTGATGTAATAATACCTTTAACAGAAGAAACGGCTAATAAGTATGATTATATACAAATAAATTATAGATTTAATAGAGGTAATTACCATCCAAACTTAACTATAAATTATCCAAAAGGAACTACAATGACAATCGGATCATGTCCTACTGAATGGTTTTATTCAACAACAAGTTTTAAAGCATATATTACAGGTTTTTCTGAAACATATGGAGCATCTAATACTCTTGAAGTTTCATTACCGACTTATACTCCTGTTGTAGATAAAGACCATGATAATGTTCCCCCTGACGTTACACTTGATTTTCCATTTGGAGAAACATTATATATATCTGCGACCGATGATGTGTATGATGATGTCAATTATTTTGGTTCTGGTCTAAAAAGTTTTGAATATGAATATGGAAATTCAGGAAAATTAATTGTACAACCAAATTCTAGTGGAAAAGTAAAATTATCTCTACCGTTATACGATATTCTTGAAAATAATAAATATGAATATGTTTTCTCTTACAAGGCAATTGATAATGCTACAATAGGAAATGTTAACGAAGGAGAACTGTATTTTTATTACTATGATTTTCCAGAAGGTGATTTTGTTTTATCTGAAAAAGGTAGTAGTAGTTATACTATAATAACAAATAAATTTACCGAGCCAGAAATACTTACTAAATCAGATATAAAAATATTTCAATATGAGAAAGTTAATGATACTACAGGTAAATGGGTTCCATATACATCGTCTTATTCTCCTAGAAATATTTCAACCTCAGATGGTTACTATAATCAAGTAATATTATCAAATAATGATGTTTGTAAATATGTAAAAATCATTTCAACAAAAGATGATAAATATTCAATTCCCGGTTATTTTTATATAGGAAGTAAACTTACTTACGGTTTAAAAAATAAATTGCAGTCGACAGGTTTTAATGACTCAATAGATGTTGTAAGCGATGCTCCTGTTTTTGTTCATACTATTGTTACAAAAGAACCTTTGAATGAATGTAGAGACTGGACTGTAAAAGAATGGGAATTTTATAAAAAACATCTTGGCGAGAGAGTTTTAGACTTTAGCTCTTCAGATACTGCGGTTCAAACCTATAGTATACCGGTACGTTTTATTGAAAAAGGCGAATGCTACGTAGTAATTGCTCACTATGGGTATAATAAGGTTGCAAAGAGTAGTGTATTTGTTAAAGAATAAACAGCTTACGGGATTTGACTTACTAATGACTTGTCCACTCAATTGCCATCTGCCTTAGTTCGGCGGAGGTGTTGCAGTGGAGTTTTTGTTTCATGTTTTCTTTGTGGGTGTCTATGGTTTTGATGCTCAGGTTCAGCTTGCCGGCAATTTCGACGGTGCCAAGGCCTTTGCCTATGAGGGTGAAAATCTGGAGCTGGCGGTCGGAGAGGGTAGAGATTAAATCAAAAGGTTCTTTGTCCTTGTTTGGGTTGCCTTCGGCGGCATGCTCGTTGAGTCTGTTTTTTTCGTTTTCGCTAAGATAGATTCCACCGTTTATAACTGTTGTAATAGCCTGGGTTACGTTGGCTTCGGCTGCTTCCTTCATTATATAACCTTTGGCTCCTGCCTTGAGTGCGCGTTCGGCATAAAAACGTTCATCATGCATAGAAATTACAAGAATCTTTGTCTGCGGCGAAATTGAAAGAATATCCTTAATCAAATCAAGACCATCTTCGGTACCAAGATTTAAATCTACAATTGCTAAAGAAGGCGGCTGGTCTGTTACCATGGCAACAGTTTCGGCCTTGTTCTTGGCAATGCCTGTAACCTTAAATGCTTCCTGAGTTTCTATGAGCTGTGCAAGCCCCCTGCTGAAAAGCGGATGATCATCAATTATAATTACCGAATATTCCATAAATATATAATATCATATTTTTTAAAAGAATAGTATAATAATCGTATGCGTATCGGACTTGTTTTAAACATTCTGGAAGAAGATTATCAGATATCGCTGTACAGGGGAATTAAAAAACGTGCGTCAGAGCTTGGCATTCAGATTATGTGTTTTCAGGAAGAAAATACACAGTTTTTGTCAAATGCTTTTATTGGTTCTTTTGCCCGTAAGGATTATTTTGCCCTTGATGGCATTATTCTGCTTACTTCGGTTATTGTAGACAGCTGTACGCTTAACACCAAAGAAGATATTCAGCAGATCTGTGGCAATGTTCCCGTAATTTCTGTAGGCCAGAAAATCGAAGGCATTCCGTCGCTCCTCATTCAAACTGATAATTCCATGAACGAGCTTCTGGAACATCTTGTAATTAATCACGGTTATAAAAAGTTTTTGTATATAAGCGGTTCGCAGACCCACCAGGACGCCATCATACGAGAAGAGCTTTTTGTCCGCATCATTCAAAACTTTCAGAAAAAAGACAAGGACATAAAATATTCCATAAAATACGGAGACTTTAGGGAGCAGAGTGCCGTTAATGCGCTTGCATCTTTTGTAAACGAAAATCCCGGCGAGATTCCTGATGTTATTGTCTGCGCCAATGATAACATGGCAATTGGCGTGTACAAATACCTTAAGCTCAACGAAGCAGCCTGTCCTAAATTTGCAGATGTTGCCGTAACCGGTTTTGATGATATTCCTCAGGGACAGTTTTCCATTCCTTCGCTTACAACTGTTCATCAGCCGCTTGATACAATCGGCGAGCAGGCTGTTGATTTTATTTTTTCGCACGTAAAAGGCCAGTTCATCCCAATGGAAAAATATACAGGCTCCCATGTTGTTTACCGCGAATCCTGCGGCTGCGAAAAGGCAGAGCTCAAACCGGATGAAATCAATAGTTCCTTTGATAAGCTTCAGTCGTTCTATGTTTCTTCGGAACAGCTTTTGAATCTTGTAAGTGTTATGGGCCGCGACCTGAACCAGGAAAACGACCAGAAAAAGCTTGTTTCCATAATTGACTATAACATAAGCATTCTGGGCATCAAACATTTTTGCATATTAAAGTTCCCCGAAAAAATTGATCAGAGTATTCCGCTTTCTGATAATCCTTTGCATGTTGAGCCTGTTTATGTCCGTTTTGACGGCAAGGTTATTAAGGAGCTGCCATTTAAAAAGGACCAGGAAATTACGCTTGGTGATTTTTATGAGTTTTTGAACAGTCTTAACAATGGAAATGTTCCGCCTCTGGTTTTTAAAAATCTGAATGTCGGTGATGAATATACAGGCTGTATTCTTTATGATGCGCCGGACAATATTCTTCCATATGTTATTCTTATTTCCGTAGATATTGCAATTGCACTTAAACGTACTGAACTGAACGAGATTCAGCAGCGCTATTCTGAATATCTGGAAAGCGAAGTTACCCGACGTATGCACGAGCTTGTAGAAGCAAACAGCAAACGTATGCAGGTAGAAGCCGAGGTTCTTAAAATAAGCGAAATTGAACGCCAGAGGTTCAGTAACGATCTGCATGATGATATATGCCAGAGGCTTGCAGGCATTTCCATGCTTTGCCGCAGTTATTCTCACGGTTCGGTAAAAAAAGAACAGATGGAAGAGCTTGCAGATTTAGTTGGAGATACTTTGCAGCGCACAAGACAGTATGCCCACGATTCTTATCCTGTAGATCTGGAAACACTTGGGCTTAATCACAGTCTGAATAATCTTTGTAATTCCTTTGAAAAACAGTCGGGCATTGCCTGCAACTACGAGTGGACTATACCCGAAGACCATGTTTTTGATAAAATACAAAAGCTCAATATTTTCAGAATTATTCAGGAAGCACTGCACAATGTAATGAAGCATTCACAGGCAACCAAAGTAAACGTAAGCTGCAGCACTAAACAGAATAATGTCATCATTTGTGTAAGCGATAACGGAAAAGGCATGGCGGTTCCGGACGAAGCTTGTTTTGGAATTGGATTAAACTCCATGCATTACCGCGCTAATCAGATTGGTGCCAGCTTTGATATAAATAATAGTAAGAACGGGGGCGTTTGTGTCCAGATCAAACTTTAAAGAAAGTAAGCTGTTTCATTTTTTTGATTTATTCTTTTCTTTTGCCAGGGTAGGACTTTTTACCTTTGGCGGCGGACTTGCCATGATGCCTATGCTGCAGAAGGAGCTTATAGAAAAAAGGCACTGGCTCACCGAAGAAGATTTAATTGATTATTATGCAGTAGGGCAGAGTACACCGGGTATTATTGCCGTAAATGTTGCTACCTTTGTTGGCTACAGGCAGCTTGGAGTTCTGGGTGCCATTGTGGCCACTCTTGGAATCATTTCGCCTTCTATATTAATTATCACATTGCTTGCAGGCGGCATTAATTCAATTTCGGAGTATCCAAAGGTGCAGGCGGCGCTCAAAGGCATAAATGTTGCGGTTGCGGCCCTGCTTACCAGTGTAATTTTTAAGTTTGCCAAAAAAACAATCAAAACTGTGTGGAATGCGCTTTTTATGCTGGCGGCTTTTGTGTGTATTTTCTGGTTTAAAGTGCCTTCTTTCATACTTATCGTGATTGCAATTGCTGCAGGATGCATAAATGTGGCCCGGTTGCGACGAAAAGAGGCGGGGCTTACCGAAAATGACGCTCCTGCAGCAGCTGATTCAAAGGAGGAGACAAAATGAGCCTTGTTGCCTTGTGTTTTACCTTCTTTTATATAGGACTTTTTACAATCGGCGGTGGTGTCGTTGCCATTACGCTCATGCAGCAGACTATTGTTGCCCGCGGTCTTATAAGTCCTGAACAGTTTTACAATATGGTTGCCATTTCCGAAAGTACTCCGGGACCAATCGGTATAAATATGGCTACCTACATTGGCTATAATCTTTACGGAATTCCAGGCAGTATCCTTACTTCTGTCTTTGAAGCCATGCCGTCGGTTATAATTATCCTGATTATTGCCCGTTTTCTGCAGAAATTTCACGAAAATCCGTTTGTAAAGGGTTCTCTGGCATTTCTGCGTCCTGTAACCACCGGTCTTATCCTTGTTCCTGCGGTGCAGGTATTCATTTTTGCACTTGTAAAGGTACCAGCGGAGTGGGGCGCACTGCTTACCCTTGACGGCTGGAAAAACCTTTTTGACTGGATAAGCCTTGCTTTTTACGCAGTATGTACCTTTTTGCTGTTCAAATTTAAAGCCCATCCTATTTTAATCATTGTGCTCGGCGCTGTGTTTGGAATTTTGTACTTCTGATAGATTGTCGGGTCAAGCCCGACAATGACATATGTCATATTCGGGCTAATCCCGGCAATAACACTTTGTCATATTCGGGCTTGACCCGAATATCTTTTTTACAAATCTCATAATAAGAGATCCCGAAACAAGTTCGGGATGACGTTCCTATGCAGAAATTCCCCCCTCATGCCGATAATTATAAGACAAGTATAATTATCTGGAGTTAAGAATGAAGAATTTTTCACCACGCGCAAAAGAAATTGTGTCCGTTCTTGCACAGGACGAAGCACGCAAGCTTGGGAGCAAGCAGCTTTTGCCGGAACATGTTATTCTTGCAATGATAAAGAACAAGGAAGGCCTTGCATATCAGGTTTTTGACAAGCTTTTACTTGAACCGGACAACCTTCTTGAGTTTATAGAAAAATTCTTTGCCGACGAACGTGGAAACCCAACTCTGGAAAGTCTTCCTGTAAGCCGCCGCTATCAGCAGCTTATTGATATTGCAGATATTGAAGCAAACGCACTCCATAACGATTATATTGGTACAGAACATCTTTTGCTTGCAGCAATCCGCGAAGAAGGCAGCATTACAAACCGCTTTTTCCTTGCCGCAGATTATACAATTATGGATGCCCGCTTTGTAGTAACCGAGCTCCAGTCAGAAAATAATTCTTCTATCCGCCAGGCCAGGGCAGAAAATCTTGTAGATACAGTATTCCGCAGCCTTTTGAGTGACGAAGTTACAAGCGGACTTTTTGATGTATTTGATGATAAAAAAGAAGGCGAAGGCCGCCGCGATAAAACCCAGAAAAAATCAAAGGAATCTTTCCTTTCTGAATACAGTCGTGACCTTACCCGTCTTGCACGCGAAAACAAGCAGGATCCTGTAGTAGGCCGCGATAAAGAAATTCATCGTGTAATTCAGATTCTTGCACGCAGAACAAAGAATAATCCTGTTTTGACAGGAGAGCCTGGAGTAGGTAAGACTGCCATTGTAGAAGGCCTTGCCCAGAAAATTGCAGCAGGTAAAGTTCCTGCAGATCTTCTTAAAAAACGAATCCTTTCGCTTGACCTTGCCGCAGTTGTTGCAGGTACAAAATACCGTGGTGAATTTGAAGAGCGCATGAAAAAGATTCTCAAAGAGCTTCAGGAAGACAAGAATATCATCCTGTTTATTGACGAGCTTCATGCAATCATTGGTGCCGGCGGAAACGAAGGTACAATGGATGCCAGCAATATCATGAAGCCTGCTCTATCACGCGGAGAAATCCAGATAATTGGTGCAACTACAACAAAAGAATATACAAAACATATTGAACGCGACCTTGCCCTTGAACGACGCTTCCAGGTTGTAAAGGTAGAAGAGCCTAACACCGACGAAACAGAAAGCATTTTGCAGGGAATCAAGGAAAAATACGAAAAGTATCACAACGTAATTTATTCAGACGATGTAATTCCAAATATTGTAAGGCTCAGTAAACGCTATCTTCCGGAAAAGGTTTTGCCGGATAAGGCAATTGACATTATGGACGAAGCCGGAGCCGCAAAGAAAATTCAGGAAGAAGAACGCCCTAGCGAGCTTGCCCTGCTTGAAGAAAAGAAAAAAGAACTCGAAGAAGAAAAGAGAAACCTTGTACTTAATCAGGATTACGAAAGTGCAGCCGTTGTGCGCGACAAGGTTATTGACCTTAAGAAAAAACTTAATCTATATACAAACATCTGGGAAAAGAACGGTGGACGTCCTGCCAAGGTAGTTACTGCTGCAGATATTGAACGAATCATAAGCGAAATGACAGGCATTCCTGTAGAACAGATGACTGCCAGCGAAACAGAACGCATCATCCATATGGAAGACGAGCTTCACCGCACAGTTATTGGTCAGGACAGCGCAGTCAACCTTATTTCCGGGGCAATCCGCCGTAGCCGTGCAGGCATTTCTTCTCCAAAGCATCCGGTTGGTTCATTCATTTTCCTTGGACCTACAGGTGTCGGAAAAACCCAGCTTGCCAAGGCTCTTGCCAAATATCTTTTTGGTTCCGAAGATTCACTCATCCGCATAGATATGTCTGACTATATGGAAAAGCATAATGCCAGCCGTCTGGTTGGAGCGCCTCCGGGATATGTCGGTTATCAGGAGGGTGGTGTACTTACAGAAAAAGTGCGCCGTCATCCATATTCAGTTGTACTTCTTGATGAAATTGAAAAGGCACATCCTGATATCTTTAACCTCTTGCTTCAGATGCTCGAAGAAGGTGAACTGAGCGATAACCTTGGTCACACCGTAAACTTCCGCAACACTGTAATCATCATGACAAGTAATGCCGGAGCCCGTCAGATTACAAACGAAGGACGTGTGGGCTTTGGTTCAACAGAAGGTGTTATTCCTTACGAAGAAATTAAGGCCGGAGCAATGAACGAGCTTAAAAAGCTTTTGAATCCGGAGCTCATAAACCGTATTGACGATGTAATTGTTTTTGATGCCCTTAGCAAAAAACAGGTTTCTCAGATTCTGGACATTCAGCTTGCAGAGCTTGAGGAACGTCTTAAGGATAAAAAACTTAAAATCAGCATAAAACCAAAAGCCAAAGAATATCTTATCGAACACGGCTACAATCCTGCCATGGGTGCCCGTCCTATGAAGCGCCTTATCCGCAAGGAAATCGAAGATCCGCTGTCTATAGAGATTCTTTCCAATCAGAATTCTGAACTTGACTTAGTGACTATCGAATGCAATTGTGATAAACTCAAGGTCAAACTTGTCAAGTCAGAGCCGGTAAAAGTTCCGGTCCTGGTTGAAAAGAAATAAGACTGTCGGGTCCCCTTCGACAAGCTCAGGGACCGAGACAATGACATTTGAGGTTTCTATGAAAAAAATATTATTCTCTCTGGTTGCAGGATTAGTTCTGTGCGCAGGTGTTGCTGCACAGGAAATACATTTTGGTGTTTTAAATGGTCCCAGCTGTATTCCGGCAGGCTATCTTTTAGATGATACTTCTGCCGTAAAAGGTGCGGTGGTTTCTTACGAAAAATATGCTGACCCACAGGCTTTGCTTCCAAAAATGCTCAAGGGCGAAGTTGACATTGGCTTTTTGCCTGCAAATGTAGCCGCCAAGGTTTACAACAGCACAAATGGTGCAATTAAGGTTTGTGCAATTACAGGCAACGGAAACATTTCTCTTATTACGACAGATCCTAACGTAAAACAGCTGGCAGACCTTAAGGGTAAAACTGTTGCAGTTGCAGGACAGGGTGCTACTCCAGAATATATGCTCCGCTACCTCCTGGAAAAAAGCGGTATACAGGCAGATACTCCTAAAGGTATTTCTCTTGATTTTTCTATTCCAACTGCACAGATTGCAGCCCAGCTCATTTCCGGAAAAATTGATTACGCCGTAGTGCCGGAGCCATTTGCAACTGTAGCCCAGACTAAGTCTGATAAGGTTTTTGTTGCAGTAGATTTTCAGAAGGAATATGAATATCTGGAAGGCAAGGGCAAGGTTTATCCGCTTACTGTGATGGTTGTTACCACTAAATTTGCAGAAGCTAATCCTAAGGCACTCAAGGCTTTCCTTAATGCTTACGAAAAATCTTATAAGAATACACTCAAAAATCCAAAGAAAGCCGGTGAACTTAGCGAAAAGTTTGAACTTGGACTTGCCGCTCCAATAGTTACAAAATCAATTCCAAAAGCAAACTATGTTTATATCCCTACCGCCGGCGGCAAAGCTCAGGAAAAAATCGAAGAGCTTTTGAATATTTTCTTAGCATTCGAGCCGTCGTCTATCGGTGGCAAGCTCCCTGACGAGGGGTTCTACTTTAAATAACAAATATATGTCATTGTCGCGGTCCCTGAGGCTCTCGAAGGGTGACCCGACAATCTTTGGCTTATGACTAGACTTAAGACTTTGATAGCATACGTCCTCTCAATATTATTTATCCTTATTGTCTGGCTTGTGCTATCCCGTCTGGTAAACGCTCAGCTTATCCTGCCTGGTCCCGGCAAAGTCTTTGTTGCAATGCTACAGCTTTGTCAGACCAAAAAGTTCTGGATAAGCTTTGGGTATACGCTTTTGCGTGTGTTCCTTTCGTTTTTGATTTGTGTTATTGCGGGTACACTGCTTGGCGTACTGTGCGGTCTTTCTCCGTTTATGCACCACTTTTTTGAATTCCCGCTTGCCGTAATCCGCGCAACCCCGGTTGTTGCAATTATATTGATTGCGCTGTTCTGGTTTAAGTCCGGTACAGTTCCTGTGTTTGTCTGTGTTTTGATGACACTGCCAATCATGACTACTGCAGTTGCCAACGGCTTTTACAAAACAGATGAAAAACTTTCCGGCATGGCCCAGACCTTTAATTTTACCCGCCGCCAGATTTTCCGTTACATACAGCTGCCATCCCTCGTTCCATTTTTCTTAAACGGAATGGTAAGCACCTTTGGCCTTTCCTGGAAGGTCATAGCCGCAGGCGAAGTTCTAAGCCTCCCCAAAAACGGAACCGGAACCTTACTTCAGCGCGCCCAGGTTCATCTTGAAACTCCATCCGTCATGGCAATTACAATCATCCTTGTTGCCGTAAGCTTTATTATAGAAAGACTTTTTATGCTGGTTGTAAAAAAGCTTTTGAAAAACCAGAGGGGTAGTGTATGAACCAAAAACCACTTCTTTCTATAAAAAAGCTTAATATAAAAAGCGGTAGTCTCCAGCTTATAAAAGATTTTAATCTTGAATTATCAGCCGGCGACTACAAAGTAATTTCTGCCCCCACCGGCACCGGAAAAACAACGCTTTTTAATTATATTGCAGGCATTCTGCCACAAGCTGCTTTTGAAGTTTCAGGCCAAATGGAAAAGACCCCGGATCTGCGCGTTTCGTATGCCTTCCAGGAACCACGCCTCATTCCTTCAATAAGCGTATTAAAAAACGTAATGCTCCCTCTCCAGAATATCATGGACGAACAGAGTGCCCAGACTGCTGCCCGGCAATGGCTAACCCGCTTCAACCTTTCAACCAAGTCCAACGACTACCCCGAATCCTTAAGCGGCGGCGAAAAACAACGCGCCAATTTGGCCCGTGCCTTTGCATATGCCAGCACCGGCATCTATGATCGAAGCGTGGTCCCTGAGGCTCTCGAAGGGCCATACAAGAATTCACTCCTCCTCCTAGACGAGCCATTCTCTTCACAAGATACCGACAACGCCCAGAACATCCAGTCCTTAATACAAGAAACCCTTTTTATCCCAGACACCGCCATCCTCTTAATAACCCACGACCACACATTTTTTAATGACAATTCAATTATTCCATGGTAGCATTAATGACTCATATAAAAGCCCATGCACTTCAATTTCTGAACGGGCTTTTTTATGCAAGAACTGTTATTTTCTCTTTTAACTTTAAAACTTGTTCAAGAGGTAAACCTATTGTCTGTGCGATTTCTTCTTCAGTGAGTTTATCTAACTTTAAAAGGTTTTCTGCAGCTTCAAGAGCTTTTTGTTCGCGACCTTCTTCAATAAATTCACGTGTAACTTCTTCTGCGTTAAATTCT
This sequence comes from Treponema sp., assembly GCA_017550685.1. Lineage (GTDB taxonomy): Bacteria > Spirochaetota > Spirochaetia > Treponematales > Treponemataceae > Treponema_D. The sequence goes on from JAFZOJ010000050.1 coordinate 106,755, forward strand.
GTTAGACTCATAGCTAGAACCTCCTCTTTCTGAAGTTTGAAAAATCCATTAAGCAGTTTCTTCTTTATTGCCCAATCTACAGCCTCTGAAATTGCATCTTCTGGTGGCAAGCCTTTCTTTTTGTTTCGTTTTATTCTGGAAACATATCTTACATAATGATACAACGGTTTGCAGTTTTTTTGAAGTGTTTTATTGTGATTCGGGTTAATATTAATTAATTCAGCCGTCCACTCAAAATCTCCGTCTTTTTCTTTGTTTTCAAATGCATCAGACAGTTTAAGATATTCTCTGTCTGGAGTTTCCTTGTTGCCATTATAAAATACTATAAATTTCGGATATGGAATCTTTACAAGCGTAGAATGATGCAGAGATTTTCCTGTTTTTGTTAAATGCATCTGATACAGTTGAGAAAAATACATAAAACCACGCAGCGGCATATTAGGATTATAAGTTGATTGCTGCTCGAAAAGTGTCATTTGCGAATCAACTAAAAAGGAAATGTCATTACGCATTGTAAGATATATGACATTCTCAATCGTGTTGATCTCCAACGCATCTGGGTCTTTATAATTTGTACCCCGCAATGCGTTGTACAGTTCCAGCCGCCACAACTTGCTCTGCTGGTTTTCCCGCCCGAAAATTGCCTTAAACAGACGGTCATAGGTTTCTGTTGTAAAACCTGATGGTTCAATTTTTGATGCCATAAAAATCTCCTCGGAGAATAAATTTCCCCTACTATAGTTTTCAAAAAAACATGCAAAAAGAGGAAGTTTTTTTTAAAAATTTTATAATAAAGTGGAAAATTGTTATAAAAATTGATTGCCATCCTCATAACCCACGACCGCAAATTTTTTAATGACAATTCAATTATTCCATGGTAAAATTAATAAATTTATAAATTAACGAGGCCCCATATGACCAACAAGCTTGTTAAGATTTTTCTACCTTTATGTGTAGTACTTTTGTTTTGTTCTTGTGACCACTTTATGGAAGGAGCAAAGATTCATGAAACTTTGGAAAAAACAATAGAGTACGCCAATACTCCAGTATATAAAATCCCTGTTGAAGCGGACAAGGAAGCCGGCATTATCACTAAGCCGGCCGCCGGCGAAGCTGCTGTAAAACCTACAGACACATTTAATCTATCCTTTAATTCAGAATCTGACCACCAGTTTTTAAGATGGGAAGTTTACGATGCTGCAACAGGCAATGTAATAAAAGACAACCCATACCTTAAGATTGAAAATCCAGAGATGATTGACACAACCTGTACAGTCCTTGCCCTGCCGTCAGATACAAAAATTAAGCTTGCAGTAAGAGCTGTTGCTGCACAGAGACCGCAGGTAATTTTTACATTTCCGCTCTGGCAGGAAAATGGGGTTCAGAGAAATAGTGATATAAGAATTAAGTTTAACCGCCATAATATGTCCCCGGAATGTATTTATTATTCTGAAGAAGAAATGAAAAACCTTAAAAAGGAACTCGGTTTATATGACAGAGATTTTTTAAAGGGAAATCAATGGGATTGTGGTGGTCGCTATTATGGATATGAAAAAGATGGAATCAGATATTTTAAGAATATTCAACTAAAGTTTGATACAACTGACTCTTCAGAAGACCCAAGAACAATTATGAATTATTTTTGCGATCCTTTCTGGTACGATAATGAAAATGAACTTGGAGCAACTCTTGTAATTCAAACAAACAATATACCACCAGAAATGTTTAAAACAATATATGTTATGCTCGACAAAAATTTATATTATATAGAGGATAATGTACAGGTAACACTTCGTGAACCAAGTTTTACTATTTATAAAACAGCAGGATGGGATGGAGATGTGGATCCTCCTACTAATAGTATTTTTAGTTTAGACCCATCTATAGAAGTTGATGTTGGAGATGGTGTTTATAAACCCTTGTACCGTCAACAATTGACATATATAGATCCAGCAAGTGATCCTTTGAGTGATAATATAGTTAGTGCATTAATGCCAGAGGCAGTACCAAGTGGTAATAATGTTGAGATTCCAGTTTGTTCCGATTCAGAAAATATTAGATTAAGAATAAAATTTGCCGCAAGAGATTTTGGTGGTAGTAATTTAGCTAATCATTTTGAATTATGGTACTTCAAAGATCTACAATATAGGTATAACAATGGAGATGCGAAATCAAAACACAGATTACCGAAAACAAAATCTTATATGAATGCTAGTTCAAGTCATGGTAAATGGTATGCCCCAGCAGGAAAAATACCTTTTAAGTATCAGTATATAGGTCGTTTTTATAATGAATATCAGGAGGGAGAGGAATCTATTTATGGTTTTACGAATAGTGAAATAAAAGTAGACTGTAACGATTCATTACATGAAAACTTTGTACGATGGGAAACTACCGGCGAAGGGGGAGATGAAGATGTATATAAAATATTCAGAACATCAGAAAATGGTTTGACTGGTGCTCAAACTATATGTTGTGCAATATATATGTTTGATAATCAAGGTGATGCTCTTATGGAATATCAAACATCAAATACATCTTGTCTTTCGTATAATTCTGGGTATCGCAATGAACAACCATATCTTTTCTGGCTTAAGCTTCAATAGTCAAAAAATGAACTGAAAAAATAAGGAAATACAATTAATTGTTTCGTCTAGGCTTTTTCTGCAGTAATTTCTTCTGCAAGTTCCTGAAAGAATCAGGAAGTTTTTGGAGAAAAAATTTGTAAAATTGTTTTCAAGTTGTAAAATCCGGCATAATCAATTATAATTGTCTATTATGATTAAAGAATTTCTTGAATACGAAACTGTACGAAACAATGCGCTCAAGCTTGCTAATAAGATTTATAAGGATGGGTTTATTCCCGATGTAATTTACTGTTCGCTCAGGGGTGGGGCTTACATGGCTAACATCATCAGTGAGTATTTTAAAATCATAAGCAAGGTTAAGAAATTTCACCCAGTATTGTATGCCGGAGTTGTTGCGCGCTCTTATTCTGATGTTGCACAGCATACAAAGGTTTTTATTGACGGATGGACATACCCGCCGGAAAATCTGCGTCCGGGAGATAAAATCCTGCTCGTAGATGATATTTTTGACTCAGGCCGCACCATCAACTGTCTTGTTGAAACTCTTATGAACAGCCGTGGTATTCCGCGCGAAGACATTAAGGTTGTTGTTCATGATTATAAATATTTTACCTATTACAACGAGCAGCTTCCGATTCAGCCGGATTATTATTGCCGCAAGTTTGAAATTAATTCGCCGGACGAAAACCGCTGGATTCACTATATGAGTCACGAGCTTGTTGGCCTTAGCAAAAAAGAGCTGGAAGACTACTACTTTAAAGACGACCCTGAACTTATTGATGTTTTAAATCCATATCTTGGAGATAAATAAAAGTTTAATGAAAAAACTTGTTCTGTTTTTGATTTTTGCAGTTTCCTCATTATCACTTTTTGCGCAGATAAAGGTGCTTAGTCCTGTCGAAGGTACTTTTTCTAACCGACAGATGCTGGTAATTGATACAGAAGGTGATGCTGCCGGAGACTATTATTATTCTTTAAATGGTACCGACCCCCAGGCTTTTGGTTTTGCCTATGACGGTCCTGTCCTTATTGATCTTGACGGACCTGTGGAACTAAAAATTGCCAGGGCAGACAAAAACAAAACAGAAACAACTGTAAAATATACGGTACTTCCCGATGCTGCTTATTCGGCTTCTTATTCATCCTTTATTTCTTCCTTTTACGATACGGGAATTTTAAACTATACTTCGGGCTCAATTCTTTCAATACCCGAAGAGCTTAAATACAGCTTTGGGCTTCCGCCGGATTCTTTCCTGCCCGGTAAAGATTTGTCCATTTCTCAGACCTCGGTTCTTGCACGCTACATTCCGTGTACACTGCTGGACGAGGCTACCGGTCGAAGATGGCGTTTTGTTGTAAGGACACTTCCTCAAACTGCAGGTGTGTTCAGCCGCCGCGATGTTCCTTTTATCATTACAGACTGGAACACAATTACTTTTACAAACGATAATTATATTTACAAAATAGATTCGGAATACTGGTCGCTGCCTAAAAACAGCATCAAGCTGGACCGTTCTGTAAGTCACATGATCCGCTGGCAGAGCATTGATTATGCCGAAGGCAATCCTATAGAATATTTTGTCCTTCCGCCGCAGCCAGTACTCAACAGAATTACAAACCCTGACGGAAGCATGCAGTTTACTATTCAGGGTGATTCGGCTTATTCCCTTAGTATTCTTTCTTCTTCCAAGTCAGATTATCATGAGCTTTTTGCAGAGCTTGGTGCAGACACCTTCTACGGCGACAGTGTTTCGGGCTCGCTCAATATAGGCTTTTTTGCAGGGGCAGTTTATCAGGGCCAGATTGAAGTTCCTTTCTCCATTAATAAAAGGCCTCCTGTAACTCCGCTTATAACCTCAACAGCTTCTTCCTTCTATTCACGCGATCCTGTTACGGTAACCATTCAGGGAGAAGCCGCAAGTGATCTTTTCTATGCTGTAAGCAAACCTTATACAATTAATGCCGCTACCGAAACCTATTCTTCTGATTCAGAGCTTTTTGCTTCTATTGATACAGGCGACTATATAAAGGCTCAGTCAAATAATGTTACAATTCCTCTTAAGCCGGAAGGAAGCGGGGCTGTTTATTTCAAAGTTAAGGCTTATTCGCAGAACGGCAAGAACAATGGTCTTGTTTCTGAGTACTCAGTAATTATTGATCAGTACAACTATTATTATAATTCCATAGCACAGGGTGCGACTGCTGACGGAACTTCGCTCAGACCTTATGCTGATTTTGAACAGTGCATTCAGGCTGTAAACAAGGGCCGCTATGCCTGCCTGCGCATTAAAGGACCGGTTAAAGTGCCTGCCGGTACCCATTATATTCTTTCTAACTGCCAGTTTGTAAACGAAGGTGACGCTTCGTTTGAATTTGAAGAAGGCGCAAGTATTGTAGTTCAAAACTCAAATGTTTCGTTTAAGGATTTTACAATTACTTCTGTTCCTTCTGAAACTGCCAAAGGGCTTGTTCCGTATTTTAAGCTTGAAGATTCTGTTTTGGATCTGGATTCCTGTCAGATTTCTGCCTTGTTTGGCAAGGACGGACTTTTTATAGAAGCGGCTCGTTCCTCTGTAAATCTGGATACAACAATTGCTTCGGTTTCGGCAACCTCTTATGCTTCGTTTATATCGGGAATAAAATCAAAAATCAACATTCAGAATTCTTCGGTAAACATTACTTCAGATACCTGCGTAACTCTTTCGCTTAATCAGGGTGATATAAATCTGGTGAACAATTCGTTTAAGGTAACCGGCAGCAAGGGACGTATTACAGAATTATTCTCTGTTACAGGTAACCTCCGTTCAAATTCCTTTAAGGCCGCATTAAAAGGTCAGCCGAATGCAAGGGCTGTTTACACCGACGGAAAATGCCAGGTTCAGCAGGAAAAAAATGATACTAACGGTTGGCTTTGATGAAGCGGGCAGGGGACCTTTGGCGGGACCTGTCTGTGCAGCTGCAGTAATTCTAAAACCAGATTTTCCAATTGAAATTCTTAATGATTCTAAAAAGCTTTCTGAAAAAAAACGCCTTGCAGCCGAAGAAATAATAAAAAAACAGGCTTATTGGGGTATTGCACTTGTAGATCATAAAAAAATAGACGAAATTAATATTTTACAGGCCAGCCTTTTAGCCATGCGTCTTGCCTGGGAAGACCTGGAAAAAAAATACGACCTTAACTCCATGAGCCTGAAAGGCATTACCGACGGCAACTTCTGCCCCGATGTTCCTTTCGAATGCCGCGCAGAACCCAAGGCCGATGCAAAATATCCGTGCGTTATGGCAGCCAGCATTCTTGCCAAAACCTGCCGTGACCGGCTTATGCTGGAAATGGACAAGCTATATCCTGAGTATGGTTATGCCCGCCACAAGGGGTATCCCACACCCGAACACAAAAAAATATGCCGCCAGATAGGTCCATCCCCAATCCAGCGGCTTACATTTAAGTATTAAAAAGGCAATCTATTCTTCTTTATTTTCCGGTCTTTTAGAAACTACGTGAATGCGGCCAGTTCTTTTTATGCCGTCATCAACCTTTTCCTGAGCTTTTTCACCCTTTACGCGGTAGATTTTCTTACCACCGGCAGAAGAACCTGCTGCATATTTAGCTTCTTTGGCGGCTTTCTTTTCGCGGGCTGCCTTCTGGCGAACCTTGCGGTCTTTTTCAATAAAATCCAGAGACTTTTCCATTCCCTGAAGGAACTTCTGCATATCTTCAGAAAAAATTGCAATCTGGTGTCTGTCTGCTTCTACACCGTCACGATTCTTGCTTTCTACAATCTGCAGAAAAACATCTCCTGTACGGTTTTCCTTAACATTAAAAAAATACGAACGGTTATCAAGATGAATTTGAGTAGTAAAAAGTTCTCCGCGTGCTCCCATAAAAAAGTCCTTCCCTAAGAATGAATTAGTAATGTAAAAATAACATAAAACAATTCTTTATTCAATCCACATACACCTATTGTATAAAACTCCAAAATCAGTTATTATATTGATTCAATATGCACAATTGCACTTATTATGCACTTGTGCCCGGAATGTAAAATCTGGTGCTGGAAACAGCATCATGGAGGAATAAATGGTCAAAATCAGACTTAAGAGATTTGGTACACAGAAACGTCCATGCTACCGTGTAGTTGTTCAGGACTCACAGAAGCCACGTGACGGCGTTTGTATCGAAGAAATTGGAACTTATCAGCCAATCGCAAAAGAAGCTGACCAGGTTTCAATCGATTTGGAACGCGCTAAGTACTGGATCAGCGTTGGTGCTCAGCCTACGGACATCGTTAAGAAATTGATGAATGTTCAGTCTGCAAAACAGGCAAAGTAATTTACAGAGAGGCTAGAAAATGGAAAAAGACCTGATTGAATACATCGCAAAATCACTGGTCGATGATCCGTCAGCTGTATCTGTAAATGAAACTGAAGGCGAAAAGGGCATGGTGCTCCAGCTTAAGGTTGCAGACGGCGACATTGGTAAGGTTATAGGCAAATATGGCCGCATAGCCAAGGCAATGAGAACCGTCCTTAGTGCTTCTGCTGTTAAAGACGGTAAGCGCTACAGTCTTGATATTCTTGATAATTAGTCGGGAATATTGCTGATGGAAAAAGCACAACTGGTTGTAGGTTTCATCCGGGGTTCACACGGATACTCGGGTGAAGGTAAGGTAGAGAGTGCTTCCGGAGAATATGAGCATCTGCTCAAGCTGGAGGAAGTTACTTTACGACAGGGCCAACAGACTAAGGAAACAAAGGTTGAATCGGTTTCTTTGGGACACGCTGTTGCTTATGTTAAATTTGCAGGAATTGATTCCGACACTGACTTGAAAAAGTACAATGGTTGGGAGATTCTGGCAGACAGAAAATACTGCAAGCCTTTGAAAAAAGACGAGTGGTATATTGAGGATTTACGAAATTGTTCCCTTGTTTATGAAGGGAAGGATGTTCCGGCAACGTTGATTGCACCAGACGGCAAGGCTGTCGTGGGAACAATCACAGACGTTTTGGAAGGCGGCGGAGGTAACTTGTTAGAAGTGTCACTCGCCGAGAGTTGTGACCGAAAGGTTCTTGTTCCTTTTAATAAAGAGTTTATTGGAAGGGTTGATATTAAGAACAAAACGGTGCAATTGATGCACCTCTGGATTCTGGAGTAATTCCATGAAATTTACTGTGCTGACCTTATTTCCAGATATTGTTAAGGCTTTTTTTGAAAACTCAATCATGGCCAAGGCAGTAGAAAAGGAAATTATTGCTTACGATCTGGTGAACATCAGGGATTTTGCTACTGATAAACACCATACCTGTGATGACGGAACTTACGGAGGAGGCGCCGGCCAGCTTATGATGCCGGAGCCACTCGGAAAAGCACTTGATAGTGTTAATGCCCGCAAGAAGTATGTTATTTACGTTACTCCAAGCGGAAAGCAGCTTACACAGCAGGTTGCAGAAACTTTAAGTCACAAGGACGAGCTTGTTTTTATCTGTGGTCGTTACGAAGGTATTGATCAGAGAATAATTGATTCGTATGTTGACCTTGAACTTTCTATCGGAGACTATGTAATGTCTTCCGGCGAGGTTGCGGCAACAGTTGTGATTGACACTGTTTACAGACTTGTGGATGGAGTTATTAATCACGAATCGCTCGAAGAAGAAAGTTATTGTGACGGGCTTTTGGAGTACCCGCAGTATACTCATCCGGAAACCTGGAAGGGTATGAAGGTTCCGCCGGTTTTGCTTAGCGGTAACCATGAGGAAATCCGAAAGTGGCGGCTTAAGAAGCGGCTGATGAAAACTATGGCAAATCGCCCTGATATGATTGCGGCTGCCAGAGCAAAAGGTCAGCTTTCAGACGAAGCCGAAAAAATGATTGAGGAAATTACTGAGACCGTTTTTCTTAAAAAGGATAAAAAGAAGCGGTCGAAAAAAACAAAATGAGTCACCCTGAACTTGTTTCAGGGTCCGCGGATCCCGAAACAAGTTCGGGATGACACATGGAGAATTATCATGGATTTGATTAAAACTATTGAAGAATCACAGAAACGTCCTGGTGCACAGGATTTCAATGTTGGTGATACTGTAAAAGTTTACTTCAAGATTATTGAAGGTAAAACAGAACGTATCCAGGTTTACGAAGGAATTGTTCTTTGCAAGAAGAACGAAGGTGCACGCAAGACATTTACTGTACGCAAGATTTCTTACGGTGTTGGTGTAGAACGTGTATTCCCTTATAACAGCCCTCGTATCCAGAAGGTAGAAGTTATCCGCCCAGGTAAAGTACGCCGTGCTAAGCTTTACTACCTGCGCGATAAGATCGGTAAGGATGCTAAGGTTAAGACTTTGGTTGGTGCTAAGGTTACAGCTGCTATGCAGGAACGTAACGCTCGTGCTGCCGAAGCTGCTAAGGCAAAGGAAGCTGCTGCTAATGCCGCTCCAGCCGAAGGTGCAGAAACACCGGCAACTGAAGCATAATTTAAGTACAACTTAATGAATACCGGATTTGTAGTACATACAAGTCAACTTTCACGGACGAGTATTTCGGGCTTTCCTATAAAAGAAGGAAGCCGGGTGCTCGTCCGTATTCTTTCTAATATGGGTGGTGGAAAATACGAAGGCTCCGTAGCAGGTGCCAGAGTTACCATCAATTCAAATGCACCACTCAAATCGGGCAGTACCTTTACTGCTACCGTCAGTTTTAAAAACGGACACATACTTTTAAGCCCACAGATTCAAAATGACCAGAATGCAGTAATGAAAAATTTTGAACTGTCGGTTATGAATGATCAGAATCTTATGGCTTTTATAAAAAGCCTTAACCTTCCTGCCGATGACCTTACCTTTCAACTTTTGCAGCAGATGAAACAGCTTGAAATGAAGCTCGATTCTTCTCTGCTTGGTAAGCTTCACAATCTTGCCGTAAAATTTAACGGTAAGGAAAAACGCGCCGCCCAGCTCCTTATGCTGCTTGCCAAAAAAGAAATTGATTTTTCAGAAGAAGAACTTTTGCAGCTGCTTGCAGAGCTTGAGTGGGAACAGAACCGGGACGGTGGAGAAGGGGATAAATCACACCGGCGCGAATATGAACTTTTAAACCGTGCTAACTCTGTAAAGCAGGCCTGGCAGTTTTTGCCGTATCAGATACTGGAAGGAGAAAATCCTCTTGCCAATGGGAATTTAGGCATTTTGTTTGACGATAATTCATCAATCAAACTTGTAAATGTGGAATGCAACTGGCTTTCTTCAAATCACAGATATTTATTCAGCCTTGAATACGAAGGGGGCAGGTGTAAAACAATAGGCATGAATGTTGCCGATTCGCGTGAGCTTACCGAACGGCTTTCAAACCTCCTGCAAAAAAGGCTTATGGCCAGTGGAAAAAATATAACGGTGCGGCCTGAGCCTTCTGAGCTTTTGGAGGGAACTGCCTGTGCATCGCAGGATTTTTATGTATTTGAGGGGCAGGTATGAGCGAACAAAATCAGACGGTAGAAAAAGCTGTTGTCCTCAAATATCCTCAAGGCGCCGAAGCACCCTTTGTAATTGCAAAAGGAAAAGGACTTTTGGCCCGGACAATTATTCAAGAAGCACAAAAGAATGATGTTTATATAGAAGAAAATGCTCCTCTGGTAGATTTTTTGTCAGAAGTAACAGTAGGCAGCCTGGTTCCTCCTCAAACGTGGGAAATCCTTGCACAGATTTTCAGCGTAATACTGCAGGAGGAAAAATGAATACCAAAATCACCGGAAATGCAGGCGAAAACAAGGCCGCAGACTATCTTACCGGTAAAGGATATTCAATTTTAGCGCGAAACTGGCGGACAAAAACCGGAGAAATTGATATAATAGCAGTTAAAGATGAAACTCTGGTCTTTGTAGAGGTAAAATCACTGCCAAACGGCACAAATGAGCTTTTACAGACAGAGTTAAACCGTGGAAAATTGCAAAGAATTGTAAAAACTTCTAAACGTTTTCTGTTAAATCATCGACAATATAGTAACAGTTATGTCAGATATGATGTGATTGTTATTGATATGCCTGGCATGCCGGATGTATATCATATTGAAAATGCTTTTACGGAGCTTTTATGATTTCGGGTGGAATTTCAACGGCGACTACAACAATGGTTCTGGAAAAATCTGATGAACGAGGTTTGTCACCACGTCTTCTGGAACTAAGGAAAAAGATTTATACTCAGGAATATCTGGACAATGCCATTCAGCGTATTGCCATGGTAATAAGCCGCAAGCTTGTCGAGAATCCTGAAGAATTAAGATTGCAGGAATAATCGGCAATATGGACAGACGTCGTAACAGAAAACGTTCAAACTGGAATAATCAGAAGAACGGTCAGCAAAAAAACAGTGTTCAGAATCCAAATCAGAACCAGAATCAGGGTTCTGATCAGAAACAGAAAACCTTTCATTTTAATCATACTCTCTATCAGAACGAAGTATCTCGTCAGGAGCGTCAAAAGGCAATTCAGGAACTTAAGGCACGCGAAATTGTCTGTCCTATGTGCGGCCAGCCTTTAACAGACCTTGCAAGCTCTCTTACTGCAAAGGACGGAGTTTCTCCTGTTCATTTTGAATGTGCCCTTAAGGAAGTTGAATCTAAGGAAACCCTGGGCGAAAAAGAAAAAATTGCATATATTGGTCAGGGACGCTTTGGTGTTTTATATTTTGAAAATCCACGCGACCAGAGAAAATTTACAATCAAGAAAATTATTGAATGGGAAGACCGCGAAAAGAAATCCGAATGGCGCAATGAATTGAGCGGACTTTACAGCCAGATAGATTAAATCAATTTAAAATGTATATTACAGTTCTTTGCAAGGTTGTAGACAATTTTGGCGATATTGGTACCGCCTGGAGACTCTGCCGCCGCCTTGCAAAAATCCAGTCCAAATACAAAATCTGCCTCATCGTTGATGATTTTGAAGCATTTAAAATGATTGCTGGTAAAGTCATCGACGACATCCAGGTCTTTAACTGGCATGATGCTGAGCATTGCCACCAGATTTTTTCCGCCAACGATGGTGAACGCCTTCAGATTATCCTGGAGCTTTTTCAATGTGGAAGACCTGACTGGATGGAAAGCATTTTATTCGAAGAAAAATTAAACCGTACAGTTCAGATAATAATGATTGATTATCTTACTGCAGAAAAATATGCCGAGGATTTTCATTGCCTCAAATCTTTAACCCGCAGTGCCAAGGTTCAGAAGGTAAACTTTATGCCAGGCTTTACTGAACGAACCGGCGGCCTGACAATTGATGAAGCGTGGGAAAAGTTGCCGCAGTGGAATGAAAACGGTCCTGTCCTTGAGTTTACGTATATAACAAAAAGTGCATATTTACATCCCGCGGGGTCACTTGGATCTGCGGGGTCACTTGGATCTGCGGGGTCACTTGGATCTGCGGGGTCCCTGAGCCTGTCGAAGGGCCTCCCATTCATGCCCCAACCCGAATGGGATAAAATGATGCAAACCTGTTCCGCACTTATTGTAAGGGGAGAAGAAAGTATGAGTCGTGCCTGCCTTAGCGGCATTCCTTTTATCTGGCAGGCATATCCGCAGACAGAAGAATATCAGCTTGTAAAGGTCAAGGCTTTGCTCGAACGCATGCGCCCGCACTTTGATGAAGGGGCTTTTGCTGTTGTGCAGGATGCCTGGATGGCAATAAATGGTGGAGAGCCATTCGACAGGCTCAGAGACCCAGAGTCAAATAATATGGGATCCCTGAGGCTCTCGAAGGGCCCTTTTGATTCCTTCTTTGCCAACATAAAAATTCTTCGTCCCGGCTTTGTCTCTTTTGCACAATCTCTTAGAAAAAATGGTGACCTTTGCACTAACTTAATGACATTCATTGAAAAACTCGCTATAATAAAAGAATAATTTTTCGCAATATTAATTTTAGAGGTTTTATATTATGTTAATGACATCACAGTTAAAAGTTGGAACAGCTTTCATGTATGAAGGAAATCCACTTATCGTTCAGAAAATGCTTGGACAGCGTTCAGGACGTGCCGGTATGGTTACAAGTCTTCGTGTAAAGAACCTTGTTACAAATTCTACAATGGATCTTGGTATTGACGCCGGAGAAAAATTTGACGAAGTAGACCTTGAATCACACGTTACAAAGCTTTCTTACATCGACGGTGATACTTTTGTATTCATGGATCAGGATACTTACGAACAGTTTGAACTTGCAAAGGATGACCTTGGTGATTACGCCGGATACATCACTCCGGATGATGACCTTGAAATCAACCTTACATTCTACGAAGGATCTCCTGTAGGTATTGATCTTCCTGTACGTGTTACACGCCAGGTTACTTACTGTGAACCAGGTGTTAAGGGTGATACATCAGGTAAGTCAATGAAGCCTGCTACACTCGACACAGGAATCGAAGTTCGCGTTCCATTGTTCATCAACACAGATGACAAAATCGTTATCGATACACGCGACGGTTCTTTCTTGGAAAGAGCTAAGGACTAATAAATAGATCCAAAACGGGGTCCCTGAAATGGTTCCTGAGGCACTCGAAGGACTCGAAGGGGCCCGTTGATAACTTGACTAAAAATACAAAAAATCGTATTATATTATACCCGTTAAATAAATGCTCCTGGACTGCTCATCCGGGAGCATTTAGTAACAATGGATACGATGCAAAAATCCTGCGTTACAAGAAATTTTTTTAATTCAAGGGATTATTATGAAAACTATTTTCGTAAATGAAAATGACCAGGTCCGCAAATGGTACATTATTGATGCGGCTGGAAAACCAATGGGACGTGTTGCCGCAAAGGCTGCTGCTATTGCCCGTGGTAAAAACAAGGCTACTTATACAAAGAATCAGCTTATGGGCGATTTCGTAGTTATCATCAATGCAGAAAAAGCTGCTCTTACTGGTGGTAAGGAACAGAAGAAGATTTATTATCATCACACTGGTTTTGTTGGTGGTCTTCGTGCTCACACTTATGAAAAGCTTGCTGAAAAGCATCCTACAGACCCAATGAAGTTTGCTGTAGAAGGAATGCTTCCTGGTGGTCGTCTTGGCCGCAAGATGATGGATTGCGTTAAGATTTATGCAGGGGCAGAACACCCTCACGCTGCACAGAATCCGCAGCCGGTTGAACTTTAATTACGGGAGTTAGACGATGGTAAAGAATATTGCTATTGGAACAGGTAGAAGAAAGACAGCTGTTGCCCGCGTTTTTGTTCGCGACGGCTCTGGAAAAATTGTTGTTAATGGAAAAGATGCAAAAGAATATTTTGATTCTGATGAACAGCTTCAGCTTGTAAATCAGCCGCTTCTGGTTACTTCAATGGGTAACAAGTATGACATTCTTATCAATGTTTGCGGTGGTGGTTTGAACGGTCAGGCTGCTGCTTGCTTGCATGGTATTTCCCGCGCATTGGTTCAGATTGATCCAGATGCTCGTACAGCTCTTAAAGCTAACGGATACCTTACACGCGACTCTCGTATGGTTGAGCGTAAGAAGTACGGACAGAAGGGTGCTCGCCGCCGCTTCCAGTTCTCAAAGCGTTAGTATTATGTATACCGCGGTCCCTGAGCTCGTCGAAGGGTGCCTCGGAGATCTTTCAAAGCTCGGTCTTGTGGCCGGGCTTTTTTTTTGCAGTCATGCCGAACTTGTTTCGGCATCCATGCATCTTAATAAGAGATCCCGAAACAAGTTCGGGATGACAAAAGCCTGTCTTTGTCGGGCTTGACCCGACAATCTTTTATTTCATAAAATGGTCTTATGATTATTAAATCTATCAACGAAACATCCTACGAAGGCATGTTCAAGGTTGCGCCGACAGAAGGGCCTGCGTTTTTTATTCGCAAAGATTATCTTCCTACTCTTGATTTTGATTTGATTGTGCCTGATGCAGAATTTGATGAACAGCAGACTGATGAACTTTTGGATGCGGGTTTGATTTGTGTTGTGGAGCTTAAGGCTGTCGGATATCTTGCAAGGGCAGAACAGAGCAGGTTTGGTTTGACCCAGAAGCTCGTGAATAAAAAATACGATAAAAAATATATTGATGCAGCATTGACTTATCTTGAAGGCCGCAATTATTTAAGCGACGCCCGTTATGCAAGAGCGTGGCTGCACGACAGAAGAATAAACCATTATGAAGGCCGTACAAAGCTTGCGGCAGAACTTGGGGCACGTGGTATTGGCCGTGAGGTTGCGGCGGCAGCACTTGATGAGTTTTTTGAAGAAAATGATGAAGGTGAGATTTGCGCCAAGGCATACGAACGTTTTGTAAAACAGGGTAAGGAAGGGGAAAAGCTTATAGCTGCTATGTTGAAGGCTGGGTTTAGTTACAAGATGATTAAGGAAATGACTACATAAGGGGTGCTTCGAGAGCCTCAGCAACCCCGACTGAATTTGGGGTCCCTGAGGCACTCGAAGGGCCCCTTATGAATTTATCCTTCCAGATAAATCAACTGCCCCTGGTAATCTCCCCAGTCGCGGCGGATTGGGATACCGGCATTCATTATTGTTGAACCTGCAAGTGTCATTGGCGGGAACTTTTGCTGGTCTTCGTCCGGCCAGGTGATTTTGTAAACCTTGTTTTTGTCCAGACCTGCAAGCTTTATCATTCTTGTCTTATAATTCGGATGATTGTACAACTGAATAAATGTAACGAGTGCACGTGTTTTGTCGCTGCTTATGCTTGCCCAGCAGTCGTATTCTCCGTTCTCTGAAGCAGCTGCAATTTTGTAGTAGTCTCCTTCGCGGACAAGCGGACTGAACTTTTTGTAAAGCGCAATCTGTCGTGGAATCATCTGGCGGTCTTCTTCGCTCAGCTTTGTAATATCAAGCTCGTAGCCAAAGGTACCGCTCAAGGCAACATAACCGCGAGTTTTGAAAGGTGTAACTCTACCGCAGGCGTGGTTAGGACAAACGCTTACATGGGCGCCCATTGTGCTCAGAGGGTAAACTAGTGCGGTACCTTCCTGAATAGCAAGCCGTTCAATTGCATCTGTGTCGTCGCTGCACCAGATCTGAGGGCTGTAGTAAAACATTCCAGGATCAAAGCGTGCGCCGCCACCGGAACAGTTTTCGAGCAGAAGGTTAGGGAAGTCTGAAATAAGCTGTTCCTGCATGCTGTAAATTGCAAGAACGTAACGATGGAAATATTCGCCAATCTGGTCGGCAGGAAGGTTAATGCTTCCAACATCACAAATCTGGCGGTTCATATCCCATTTTACATATTCAATATTTGCAGAACGCAGGATTGCTTCTACACTGTTCATTATATGGTCGCGTACTTCCTTGCGTGTTATATCCAATACATACTGAGCGCGTGCCATTCCAGGTTCACGGCCTTTTATTTGAATTGCCCAATCCGGGTGTGCGCGGAAAAGATCAGAATCCGGACTAACCATTTCAGGTTCAAACCAGATACCAAACTTCATTCCGATTTTATTTACTGCATCTACAAGATGCTTAAGTCCGCCCTGGAGTTTTTCTTCATTTACAATCCAGTCGCCAAGGCTTGAATCATCAAAGCTGCGCTTACCGAACCAGCCGTCGTCCATTACAAGCATTTCAATTCCGTCTTTGTAGGCTTGACGTGCAATGTCCAAAAGCTTTTGTGTGTCAAAATTAAAATAGGTTGCTTCCCAGTTGTTGATAAGAATTGGGCGCATCTGGTTTTTATATGGAGAACGAATAAGATGATTGCGGTACAGGTCGTGGAAGGCATGGCTCATACCATTCAAACCGTTGGCAGAAAAAGTGAGCACGGCTTGAGGGGTTTCAAAAGCTGCTCCCGGTTCTAGCTTCCAACTAAAGTTTTCAGGATTAATTCCCATGAGCACGCGAATTGAATCAAACTGATTTCTTTGAATAACAGCGCTGAAATTTCCTGAATAAATAAAGTTTACGCCATAAACGTTTCCGTTGTTCCAGCCGGCAGTTTTTTCAAGGATTGCCATGAATGGATGTTCCTGATGACTTGTTTCTCCGCGGATACTGCAGGCTTCCTGAACTCCCATATGAATAGGATGGCGGTCAATGTGCCTTTCGCGTGCCCACGAGCCATTCAGTGTGATTGTATCGTATTCCGCATTGTCCATATCAAAGGCGAGCGACATTGCTTTTTTAATATAAACAGGCTCTGCCGCAAGCGAAATGATTTTTGAAGAACGAACAATTGCATCTGTGTCGTCAAAAATTGTGTAGTAAAGTTCAACCTCTACACCGAGCACAGAATCTTCTGTCGTGATAACAAGTGTCTGCGCCTTACCGGATTTGTCGAATACACAAGGTAAACCGGCAAGAGCAGGGCACCCGTCAATAATTTTATAATCTTTGTATTTAAGTTCAACGGCATTGTTTCCCCGTCTGTTTGTAATTGCAAGGGCAGACTTTCTAAAGTCACCAACGCCGTCTGTAGGCATTTCCTGATGTAGAAAATCAAGAATGCTGAGCTTTTCGCGGAACACAGGAGAATCAGCAAACGGATATTCCATCTGACGGGTAAGATAGCTTACATCATCCTCTGCAATTTTTGCGCCGTAATAAGTGTGTGCAACATAACCTTTAGCCGCAATTGTAATGCAGTAAGTTGTGTTTGCAGTGTCCAGACGGAATGTCTTTGTGCCTTCGTTGAATGAAATCATTGATTCTCCTGTGTGTGGCCCTTCGAGAGCCTCAGGGACCCCGGATCTAGAACCGGCCCTCATCCTTATCCCAGAACTGAAGCTCGTTGTGGTCCTTAATGTACTTAATTGTTTCATCAACAGTAGTAAAGCAAAGTCCGGTAACTGTATCGGCACAGCCGTAGTAAATTGCAATGCGTCCTGTTGCTTCGTCGGTTAATGCTGCTACAGGGAAGCAAACATTTGGAACAAAGCCGGTTGTTTCATAGATTTCTTCCGGTGTGAGCATGTAATCTCCACAACGATATTTTACAATGGAAGGATTATCTCTGTCTAGAATTGCTGCAGAGAAGGAGTAAACATAACCTGAACAAGTCTGACAAACTCCGTGATAGAACATGAGCCAGCCTTCATCAGTTTCAATAGGAACAGGACCACAACCAATCTTGAGGCCCTGCCACCAGCCGTCGCCGCCCTTCTGCATTACAAGACGATGTTCACCCCAGTATTTCATATCAGGAGACTGAGAAAGAAGAATGTCGCCGAAAGGAGTATGTCCTGAATCACTTGGGCGGGAGAGCATTATATATTTTCCATTGATTTTGCGAGGGAAGAGTACGGCATTGCGGTTGAAAGGCAGGAAAGGATTTTCAAGACGTGTAAAATCCTTAAAGTCCTTTGTAGAAGCAACTCCAATAGCAGCACCGTCAAAGTCGCCGCACCACATAATGTAATATGTTCCGTCAATGCAGACACAACGTGGGTCATAAGCGTAGAACGGATCATGAGGCTTACCGTCCGGGTCGTGCATATGGATTTTTTCAGTCTGGAATTCCCAGTGAATACCGTCGTCTGAATCACCAAGATAAAGGAATGGACGGGCGTGTGCATCTTCTGAACGGAAAACTCCCTTGAATTTTCCATTAAAAGGAACTACTGCGCTGTTAAAAATACGTCCCATGCCCGGGAAGGGATTACGATCAATTACAGGATTTTCGCTGTAACGCCAGATTGGCAGCCACCAGTCTTTTGGTTTGTCCTGCCATGGAATGTTAGGCAAATTGCCGCCGCTAATGATTTTGCTCATAAAATACTCCTTGTATCCCTGAGTTATATAAGGGATAATTTACTTAAAAAATAAACCTAAATTAAGTAAATGTCAAGTAAAAAAAAACATCTGCGGCCATAAGAATAAGAATTTATATTGAGAACAAAAATGAATGACAAAAGCAATAAAGTATTATATTCTGAATGTATGAAAGAATATAAAATTAATCAGATTGAAAAGAAAAGAATTCTGGGACGCAATGTCTATAAAAATAATGATGAGTCGCTGACTTTGTTCTGGGGTGGGGCAGCTCTTGAAGTAAATATAAAGGCTCGCGAAATCTGGGCCTGCATTTCTACAACTTATGTAAATCTTGAACAGTGGCTTGCCGTCGAAGTAAATGGTGCTCAGATAAGCCGTTTTATGCTTAATAAAGATAAGACCTGGTACTGCCTTGCGCGAAATATGAATCCGGAAAAAGAAAATCTGATTACTATTATAAAAGATACTCAGCCTTTGAATGAAGATCCTACACATTCTCTTGTGATTCACGCTATTGGACTTGATGAAGCAGGGGAGTTTGTTCCTGTTGCTCCACGCAGCTGCAAGATTGAATTTATTGGCGACAGTATTACCGCGGGAGAAGGAACTGTAGGTGCTCCTGACGAAATGGACTGGATAAGTCAGTGGATGAGTGCAAGTAAAACTTATGCCATGCAGACTGCCAAAATGATTAATGCCGACTGGAACACAATGGGCAAAAGCGGCTGGGGAATCTGCTGGGCCTGGGACGGCAACAGGGATTGTAAGATTCCGCCTCATTATGAACAGGTGTGCTCTGTTTTGAAGGATGACAACAGTGTCACGCTCGGTTCTCTTGAAAAGTGGGATTTTAATTCTGGCCACGGGTCGGACTATGTTGTGATTAATCTTGGTACTAATGATGAAAGTGGGATGAAGGTAATTGAATCTAAAGAGGCCCTTCGAGAGCCTCAGGGACCACAAGAGGCTCAGGGACTGCAAGATGGCACTGTGGTCCCTGAGGCACTCGAAGGGCTGCAAGATGGCACTGTGGTCCCTGAGGCACTCGAAGGGCTTCAAGAAGAAATTGTTTCTTCCGTTAAAAACTTTCTTACAGTAATCCGTTCCCATAACCCGTCTGCAAAAATACTTTGGTGCTGGGGACTTCTTAAACTGCATGTTGTACCGGGTTTGATTCAAAAGGGTGTGGAAGAATACAAGGCAGAATCAGGCGATCAAAATGTTTTTACACTTGAACTTGAGTCACTTGATGAACTTGAAAAGACACCTGAAGAAAAAGGAAGCCGCGGACATCCAGGCTATAAAACCCATCATGCCGCGGCTCTAAAGATAGTTGAGTTTTTGACTACGCTGTAGCTTTCTTCTGCTTATTCTTAATAAAGATCAAAACAGCAAAGAGAACTGCAAGTCCTACGATCCATGAAATAATTCCGGATACTACAATTCCAAGACTCAAGGTAAGTCCTGCAACAAGGTATGCTACGAATGCAACTGCAGCACAAGTGATTGCATATGGAAGCTGTGTAGAAACGTGATTTACGTGTTCACACTGAGCACCGGCCGAAGCCATGATTGTTGTATCAGAAATTGGAGAACAGTGGTCACCACAAACAGCACCGGCCATACAAGCAGAAATTGAAACAATTCTGATTGCTCCTTCAGGGAAGGCTGCGATACAGATAGGAATTAAGATACCAAAGGTTCCCCAAGAAGTTCCTGTTGCAAATGCAAGGAAGCAGGCAATTACAAAGATAATTGCAGGGAGGAACATCTTAAGTCCGGCTGCACTTCCTGCTACAAGACCAGCTACATAATCCTTTGCACCAAGGCTGTCTGTCATGCCCTTGAGTGTCCATGCCAAAGTCAAAATCAAGATAGCAGGTACCATTGCCTTAAAGCCTTCAGGAATACAAGCAGCAGCTTCCTTAAAGGTAAGAACCTTGCGGCAAAGATAGAAAATGATTGCAATAATCAAAGCACCGAATGAACCGTAAAGCAAACCAACCGAAGCATCTGCGTTAGAGAAGGCATCAATAAAGTTCAAGTGTGATTCAGATTCAGCATCAAAGAATCCGCCTGAATAAATCAAACCGATTACACAAAGAATGATAAGTACGATTACAGGAAGAAGAAGATCAATTACCTTGCCCTTAGAGTTTACAGCAGCAGTATCTTCTTCTGTTGTTTCTTCGCTCATAACAGCAAGAGCCTTTTCGTACTTAGACATCTGTCCGTATTCAAACTTCATGAATACCATTGCAAACATCATAAACAATGTCATGATTGCGTAGAAGTTGAAAGGAATAGCTTTACAGAAAAG
>JAFZOJ010000004.1 GCA_017550685.1 Treponema sp.
AAAAGCTTTACGTTTCCGACAACATTGGTAACCGGCTTCATTGATGTAGCAATCCAGCCGGTATAATTCTTTTTGCCTTCTTTACCGGCAGGTGCAACTGCATCTACCTGATAAGCAGAAGCTTCGTCCGCAGTAACAAGTACAGTACTGTCTTCGGTAACTTCCTGTTCTTCTTGTGCACCTTCCTGTGGAGCTGCCTGAGTATCTCCCGAATCAAAAACAACTTCTTTTACCGAATCATCCGTAGATGCACATCCAGAGAATGAAAAAAGTAAACAGGCAACGGCTATACCGGATAAAATCTTACTTAGAGTTTTTTTCATCATTCTTCTTTTCCTCATCTATAAGCCACTGAACCAGACGGGCCTTCTGCTTTAAAAGCCTTACATCGTCTTCCGGAGAACTGGAATCTGTAAACACATCTTCTTTTTGTGCGGCAACCAGTACAGCCTGTTCCTGAGTTTCGCGGGCTTCCTGTTCTGCCTTGAGCTCTGCAATCTGATTTTCCAGATCGCGGACCTGTTCTTCTAGTTCCTGATTTTTGCGCTGGGAATCGGCCAGACGTTCTCTTGTAGTATTAATTGCTTCTGAATTATAAAGCCTGAGCTGTTTTTCGTAATCTTCCTTGGCAGCCAGATATTCTTCTCCGGTCTGCTTTAAAAGATAAAGAAGCTTTTCTTCGCGTGAACGCTGGGCTATACTTTCCATGCGGTACTGAGAAGCAGAAACCTTATCGCTTTCGGGATACCGGGCAATAATCTGCTCATAAAGATTTTCTGCTTCGTCGTATTTATAACCTGAATAAAGCGATTCTGCGATATAGAACAGAGCCGAAGGATAAAGTTCGCTCGATTCGTTTTGATGACAGAAGTCGCTCAATACAATGATTGATTTTTCGTATTCACCAAGATTGTACAAAAGCTTGCCGCGCATATACTGAATTCTTGGAGTATAAATTGATTTAGGATATGCACGAAGGAAGGCTTCGGAATCCTTAAGGGCGCGTGTATCATCTCCTGCATAAATTTCTGCAGTTATGAGCATATAGTTTGTATCTGCATTATCATTCTGTGGATAAGTAACAGCCTTGCGCAAAAGAATCTGGGCAGAATCCCATTCTCCGCGGGAAAAAGCCTTGCAGGCTTCTACATAGGCAGATGATGCTGCATCCGAAGCAAAACAAAGCCCTGCCCCGCAAACTGACAGCACGCATCCAAGAACAAGTGCTTTTCTAAAAATATTCAAAACGACACCTCTCATTTTTTCCAGGTAAGCTTACCGGTAAAGAAGCTGGAACCCGAAACAACAACATCTACTCCGGCATCAAGGACATTTTTAAGAGTATCCTTATTTATTCCGCCGTCGCAGGAAATAAGATAGCCGTACCCGTTTTGCTCCCTGAGTTTTTTGAGCTCAGAAATTTTGTCAACGCAGGAAGGAATAATCTTTTGTCCTCCCCAACCGGGATTTACGGTCATCACTAATATAATATCGGCACAAGGCAGTATTTCCGACAGTACGGACACCGGAGTACCCGGACACAGGGCAACCCCCGCCTTTTTACCAAGTTCGTGAATAATCTGAATTATACGGTGTGCATGAGGAGTAGCCTCGTAGTGAAAGGTAATCCAGTCTGCTCCGGCCGCTGCAAAAAGCTGAACCTGACGCTCCGGATGCTCTGTCATAAGATGAACATCAAAAGGAAGCTTAGTGAGCTTACGGATTGAGCGGACAACCGGCTCTCCATAGGTAATTTCCGGCACAAACTGACCGTCCATAACATCAATGTGAACGGCAGAACCTGCGCCTTTTTCTATCTGTTTTATTGCCTTTTCCAGATTGCTAAAGTCTGCAGACAATAACGATGGTGCTAAAATTGGTGTTTTCATTTGCAAATATTATAGTAGTATTTTGTGCAATTTACAACTAAATTTAGCGCTAAAAAAATCCGGGGGACAACAGCACAAAATGTACCGCTTATCCTCCGGATTTTGGATTAATCAGTTTTTTTTATGTATGTTTAATTAGAAAACATAAACTACGCCGATTTTTGTAGCGAAATTAACAGAATTCCAAAGACCTGTCCATTTGTTATAATTTTCATTTTTTGGAGAAGCTTCTCCATTTATAGCAGAACTATAATTTCTTTCGTTAGAAGACAGAAATATGACAGGAAGACTTACATAACCACGGATATTATCTGTAATTGTCTGACGTGCTTCAACATTTGTTCCCCATATGAAATATGAGCATGACTCCTTAAAAGTACCTTTACTACCTGACACAAGAGTATCTTCATAACTATATGAATAAAAACAAACACCAAGAACAGGGCCAGCGGCAATGTTTAATTCTCCAAGTTTAAATGTAAAATAAGGTGTAAGTCCCAAATATGAATTATTCCACTTCCATTTTTTTGTATCAACATCTTTAGTAAATTGTTCGCGTGATTTTGAATTAATATCAAAAGATACCTGAACACCCCAGCCGCCAAAGTCAGCATTACCAACAATTCCAAACAATGGAGACCCTTGTAATGTGGAAAATGCGCCATCATTATTCAGATACTGTTGTGCAACCATACCAAATTCACCACCTGCAGAGAACTCAATTGCAGATACACTTGCTGTCATAACTACTGCAGCCAACATTCCTAAAATCAACTTTTTCATAATACTACCTCCTGAATAAAGTCGTTATCATAAATATTAGCCTTGTACTTTAATATATGTCAAGTACTTTACTATTTTTTAAAAATTCATGAAAAAAAATGCTTGACAGATTGCAACAATAGGTGTATATATTTTGTTTCATTTTTTCCAAATTCTTATAAACTTTATTGATTAAAATCTCAATCTAATATATAGTAAAATTAAGTGCTATGGAGATTCAGACGGAAAAAGGTTTAAAAGAAGCCCTTCACTTTCTTGAAATTGCAGACCCCGTTCAGGCACAACTGATTGTTGGCAAACTGTTTGAACACGAGCTGGGTTGCGAGGAGTTGAGCTACACAAACCGCTGCTGTACCTTCTGGAACGAAACTTCCGTAAGGCTCAGAGGCATTTCCGACCCGTATGAAAAGGCACAGACACTGCTTTCGGACTGGAAGTCGTTCCGTGATTTTCTTTCAAAGGGTAAAACCATATACGAACCCGCACTGTATTCTGTAAGAAAAGGATACTTTACGGCCGCACTTGAATTTTATACCGGGCAGATGGATGCAAAAGATCCCCAGCAGCGTGCAGAAATGTACAAGGGTGCCGGAATCTGCTACAAAAAGCTCGGAGATTATGAGAATGCAAGAACCTGTCTTTCTGAGGCCAACAGAATAAGGCCAAATTCAGCTCCGGTTATTGCAGAGCTTGCAGACTGTTTATCTCTTTGCGGAGAAGATAAATACGGAAAACTGTTGTTCAGGGAAGCTTTTTTCCTTGATGCAGACAGCATAGACATTGATTTTCTGGATTCTGAGCTCATAAAGTGTCTCATAACTAAAACTAAAGAAAAAGGCTGCGCCGGAAAAGCGTTTAATCAGTGGATTCCTGTGTACGGTGTTCTGTGCGGCATTTTTAATATAAAGAGAGAGCTTACCTCGCAGGAGGTAGGCAGGCTAAAGCAGGATATTTATGCCATGGAAAATGAGTATAAAGATCCTTCCTGCAACACAGAAATTCTTGTGCCGGGCCTGCTCAACAAATACTTTTGGCTCATTGACCACTATGTGCTTACACACGAAAACACTTCTAAGGTCAATGATGTATTGTTAAGAATAAAGATTTTGGATTCGTCGGTATACGAAGCCTATATCAGGTAATAATGCATTACACAAGGAGACAGAAACTATGGCAGAAAATTTGATTCAGAGCGTTCAGGACATGCTTAAAGAGGAAACCTGGACTCGTGCTACAATTAGTAACTATACACAGAGCAATTTAAAGGAACTTGCTGACATTGTAGATCAGGCACGCAGCGAAAACTGTGTTGATGACATTCTTTCAATCTGTACCGAGCATCTGTCTCACACAAAGGACAGCATTATTGCCCTTTACCTTGCCGGAATCTTTTCGCTCCAGCGCGGAATTATTGACGATAACTCTCTGGAAACCCTTATCGACATTTTCCAGAAAAACCATAAAGAAGCAATCGTAATAAGCCTTTGCGAAAGCATTCTTGATGAAGATCCTAACAACAAGTTTGCACTCAGAACCCTGGCCGAAAGCTATATGGCAGAAGGTAACGACAAGGCATGGGAGCTTTATACTCAGATTGTTAAGATTGACTTTCAGGAAGCAGACATTGCAAAGCTTCTTGCAGAGCACTATTCAGATTCTGACAAGGATCTTTCAATTGAATACTACAAAAAGGCTATCCTGCGCTATATCAATCTTGGAAACTACAATGCCTGTAAAGAAGTATGGACCATCCTTACACAGATGATTCCACAGGAAATTGAATTCTTCCAGCTTTTGCGCAGAAAAATTGCCAAGGCATTCGGCGAAATCAAGACCACTACCCTTATGCAGGAGCTTTACAACTGGTATAAGGACAATGCAGCTTCTAATGCAGCTTACTGGGATACAGCAATCCTTATCCTTAAGCAGAATCTTGAAGTTGAACCAAAAGACACCTGGGCACGTAAGGAAATTACAGACTGCTACCGCGGTAAATATGCTTCTCACAGCCATCTTGAAGATTACATCAAGTCTTCTAACCTTACACAGAGCTACCGCAACGTATTTGAATCTATCAACGACTTTGAAAAACACATTGCTTTTGATAAGGGAAGCTTCGTATTCCACAGAAACTGGGGCGTAGGTCTTATCAGAAAGCTTGAAAACGATATTCTTACCATCAACTTTGGTAAAACAGCAGGCATTCACGAAATGTCGCTCAAAATGGCAGTTTCTGCTCTCAAGCCTCTTACAAAGGAACACATCTGGGTTCTTAAGGCAACAATGAAGAAGGAAGAGCTTGCCAAAAAGGTTAAGGATGACAAAAAATGGGCACTCAAGACCATTATCCAGAGCTTTGGCAACAACTGCGACTTAAAGAGAATCAAGGCAGAGCTTGTTCCTGCTATCCTTACACCCGGTGAATGGACATCATGGAACTCTGCAGCCAAAAAAGTACTTGAATCTGATGCAGAATTTGGTGTAAATCCAAACGACATCAACCTTTATACAGTACGCGAGCACGAAATCAGTGCAGAAGAAAAGCTTTCTAACGAATTTAAGGCTCAGAAGCAGTTCTTTGAACGCATCGAAATTCTGATGAAGTTCTTTAACAGCGACTTTACCGACAATTCAAGCGATCTTTTCTCAGAAATGTATTCTTACTTTACAAACTACCTCAAGAGCATTTCAAAGGTAGACGAACAGGTAATTGCAGCTTACCTTATTGCACGCAAGCTCAGCGGAATTGACAAGCAGTTCCTGTTCCCTGTAAAGGAAACATTTGCAGACCTTTATTCAAGACTCCTTGATAACGAAAAGCTCCACAATCCAAAGGATTATCCTGGACCAAGAGATGTTTACGCAGAGCTCAAGGATTCTAAAAATACAAGCCTTAAGGACGACTTCCTTGAATGCATTAAATCACTTCTTCCGGACTGGAATACACAGTACATCAAGCTGTTCCCTGCAGTACGCGACATTAAGATGATTAACCAGCTTTTAGATGCAGGCTTTAAGGCAGACGTTATCAAGCTGGCAAAAACAAGCTTTGATGAATTTAAAGACTACCGCAAGACTGTTATTTTCTTCTTTGAAAAATGCCAGAACCTTGAATGGTTTAAGGAAGCAGATATTTCTTACGAAAAGCAGCTCATTACCCTTCTTGGCGTAATTGACATTACTTTCCGCGAGATTAACAACCACGTAAATACAACAGAAAACAAAAAAATCAACAAGGAAGCAACTGACCTTCTGTTCAAGGCAGACACAATTTCTGAATACATGCTTTCTAAAGACGAAGCAACAATCCAGAAGCTATACACACTTATTGATGATATTTCTGACATTGATTCTTCCCTCAAAGCAAAGGTACGTTCTAAGATTCTCGAAAAGCACGCTGACTTTAAGTTCCGCGTTTCAGAAGAAAAGACTGTACAGCCAAAGGGAATTATTGTTACTGCAAAAATGCTGGAAGAAAAGAAGGCAGAAGCAGACCGCATAGTTTCTATAGAAATCCCACAGAACGCAAAGGAAATTGCCGAAGCGCGTGAAAAGGGAGACCTTAAGGAAAATGCTGAATACAAATCTGCAAAGGAAAAGCAGCACATGCTCAACCTTTCTCTTTCAAAGCTTCAGGAAGAACTCAACCGTGCTACTGTATTTGACCCTACAACAAGTACAACAGCAATTGTTTCTTTTGCAACTGTAGTAACATTGCATAACAAGCTCGAAAACAAGGATGAAAAGTATACAATCCTTGGACCATGGGAGTCAGATCCGGACAACAACATTATTTCTTACATGTCACCGTTTGGAAATGCAATCATGGACAAGAAGGTAGGAGAAGAAGTTTCCTTCTCTATCAACGAGCATGATTATGTTTACGTTGTTCAGGCTATTGAAAAAGCTAAGATTTAATCAGGCTTTTTAGGAAGGCGTACGGGATAACTTTCATCCCAGCCTTCTACAATTCTTACGCCACTGGAAGTTCCAATTCTGGTGGCGCCGGCTTCGAGCATGGCAATTGCAGTTTTTGCATTCCTTATTCCGCCCGAAGCCTTAACTCCCATATCCCAGCCTACAGTTTCTCTCATAAGCTTAACATGGAATTCGCTTGCTCCGTTTGGCAGGGCCTGTCCTTCCAGACCTTTTGGAGACGCATAACCTGTAGAAGTTTTTACAAAGTCGGCACCGGCTTTTTTGGCGCACAGACAGCACAGTTTGATTGTATCGGTATCTAAGAAACAGGTTTCTAGAATTACCTTGACTATTACTTTTTTACCAAGGCGTTCGGCTTCGTGCCTGCAGCCCTTTACTACCATGGCAATGTCGCTTCCTACTACAGAAAAGCAGCCGTCCATGGCCGAACCAAAGTTCATAACCATATCAATTTCATCGGCACCGTTTTTAATGGCATCGCGGGCTTCCAAAGCCTTTACCTTTGAGGTAGAAGTTCCAAAAGGAAAGCCTATTACAGAGCAAACCTTTACTCCAGAGCCTTCCAGGGCAGCAGCGGCGTAGCCTACATAACACGGATTAACACAAACAGAAGCAAACTTATAGGAAATGGCTTCTGAACACAATTTTGAAATCTGTTTAACTCCTGCTTCCGGAGAAAGCAGAGTATGATCGATGTATGATGCAATTTCTTCTTTGGTCATATCAAAATAATACAACATGAACGGATAAAATGCAAATATACTTGCGGAATCGGTCCAGATAGGGTATTATTTTTGTATATATTATTTTATAGGAGAACTGTATGTTTAAAATTACAGATCAGTGTGTAAATTGTGGAGCTTGTGAACCAGATTGTCCGGTTGAAGCTATTTCTGAAAACAACGGAACACGTGTTATCGATCAGGAAAAATGCATTTCTTGCGGCTCTTGTGTTGCAAGTTGTCCTGCCGAAGCAATTGTCGAAGAATAGGAACTTATGACTTTTTTAGGAATTCTATTCCTCATTGCAGTCTGTATTGCAGCGACGGTTGTATTTGTTTTTCCTTTGTGGAAATTTGCAACCGCCGCTCCAGTTGTTTATACTGCTGTAGTACTAATCCTCTGTGCCATTTTCATTGTTTATTCCATTGTACGTAAAATAATCTCAAGGAAACACAAGACAAAATGAAAACGAAGAACCAGATTATTCTGTTTTTTCTATTCCTTACCTGCGCCTCTGCATTTGCTCAGACAGCCGTAAATATCCAGAAAGAAAATCTACCTGACATCCAGAACCTTAAATCCAAGGACCCTGTTTTTAAAGAATATTCACTTATTGTTCAGGACAATTACAAGGCTATACGTGCAAACCGCGAGCTGGAGTTTTTGTTTTTTGTTCACACTGTTTCGGAGGCAGACAGCGCACTCCTTAGCGGCAGGGATTCCCAGCTTATGGGCATTGCCTCCCGATGCAACATTTCTTACGAAACGCTTGCAACCCTTAATTCCATAGAAAACTCTACCGATGAGCTTATGGGTAAAACGCTTATTATACCTACAGTTCCCGGGCTTTTTATAAAAACCGACCAGAAAGAACTTGCCAACTCCCTGGAAATAGTTCTTTACCAGAACTATTCTGCACAGGAAATTGAAAGTCCTTATTATTTTGAAATTGACGGTATTGTATATGTATTCCTTGCAGACCAGAGGCTTAGCCCTGTAGAAAGAGCATACTTTCTGGACTCTGCCCTTGCCCTGCCCCTTGACCGCGACTCCTTCTGGATTTCTTCGGAATTCGGCAAAAGGAAAAACCCGATTGACGGAAAGTGGAAGGATCACAACGGTATAGATTTTGCGGCCCCGGAAGGTACCCCTGTCTATGCCATAAAGGACGGCTATGTTGCCTACTGCATAAGCGAAGACAAGACCTTGGGCAATTATGTAATCCTTACTCACGATACCGGCAAGATGACTAGCGTTTACGCACATTTATCATCTTTTTGTATAAATCAGTATGATTTTGTCAGAAAAGGTGCTATAATAGGATATGTTGGGCACACCGGTATGGCCACAGGTTCTCATCTGCATTTTGAAATCCGACAGGGTGGCGTTGCTCAGGATCCCAGAAGTAAACTAAATATCAAGTAGAGAGTGAGGTTCAAATCCTATGCCTGCTTTTAATAGAAAAAGGATTATTCTCGTTGCTGCTTTGACAGCATTTGCATGCGGTTTGCTTAATGCAGAAACATTCCGCGTAGCTCAGTGCCGCAAGGTTGAGCTTATAGAAGACACTTCGTATTCAGTTACCAAAAAAGCAGGTTTGAACGACGCCATTGCGGTTTTTCTGCCGGAAGACAGGATTTTTCTGGAAGGCATTGAGTTCAAGCTGGAAATACCAGAAGAAACAGCCATGTGGAAGGACTGCTGCGGCGTTTACATTTACGACGGAATCAGACCTGTACCTACCGAACAGCAGATAGATTTTAGCGGTTCCAAATTATTCTTTGGGGTTATTCCGGGCAAGCTTTCGTGGGTGCTTCAGGTTCCGCTTACTCAGGGTGTTCAGCTCAAGACAAATCAGTATACAAAAACCATAGATAAGATTCCTTCTGCACAGGGAAATTTTGTATTTTTAAGGCTTCAGCCGCTTATGAAAGGTGTGCCTGACGAGGTAATGAATTCCAAGATTACCTTTACAATCAGGCCTATTTTGAGCGACAAGGGGCTTTTAAAGACTGCATTTACCTTCCCCGAAGAAAGCACAGGCAGCGAAAACATTTCTATATTCATAGATAACACACCATATATGCGCGAGGATGCTCAGAAGGGGCTTTTGCTCGAAACAGGCATCCATAATATTTCTGTAATTTCTGAAAATTTCAGGACTGAAGTGCGCAAGGTTCGCATTGACCAGGCTAAAAAGACTGAGCTTTTGATTGAGCTTAAGAGCATAGAGCCTACAGTTATAATTACTGCGCCGGAAGGAGCCGTGGTATTCCTTGACGAAGAAGAATTTACCGAAATGGGCAAAGAATACGTGCTTACCGAGGGTGAACACAAGATTAAGTGCGGAATCGGAGACTATGAGATTGTAAGGACACTTTCTGTTACCAAAGGCCGCACCTACAAGGTAAACCTTACCGTAGACCTTCAGATTCAGGAAGACGAATAGGCTGAAGGAATGCCTGCCTTGCCGGGCGGTTTGCCCCACTTTTTTCATAATTCATTTAAAATCCATTAAAGATTTTGGCTCTTACACCCGATATTTAAAATATCAGGGACATTTTCCCCTCCCACCCATGTCCCTGATTGCCTGATGGGCATGGCACGGTCTTAACCGTGCCTTTTTTTTTGTCCTTAGTTTCAAATCTGCAAAACTTGTCATTTTTTGTGCAAAAAGGTAAAATAGAAACCTAGGAGAAATAAATGAACGCTAAATACATAATTTTGTACAACCCTCTGGCTGGAAACAAATCTGCCAAGGAAAAGGTTTACAAGCTTGATGACATTCTACCTAATGACGATTTAAATTATGTAGAAATGACAGAAAACTTTGATTACAAGTCTTTTATGCACAATGTAAAAACTGATGAACGTGTTGTGCTTTGCGGTGGAGACGGAACAATCAACAGATTCATTAATGAGGTTGCTGATTCAGATTTGACCAAACCTGTTTACTACTTCCCTCTTGGAAGCGGAAACGATTTTAATAGAGACGTTTTTGGCTCTACAGAACCTCAGCTCATCAAAATGAACAACTACATGACCAACCTGCCTATTGCAACAATCAAAGGAAAAAAACATAAGTTTATAAACGGTATCGGCTACGGAATTGACGGCTGGTGCTGCGAAATGGGCGACAAGATGCGCGAAAAAGACAGCTCAAAGCCTATTAACTATACACCTATTGCCGTAAGAGGTGCTTTGTACCAGTACAAGAAAACTAATGCCAAGGTTGTTGTAGACGGACAGTGCTATTACTACAAGGATGTTTTCCTTGCTTCTACAATGAAGGGACGCTATTACGGTGGCGGAATGATGGCTGCTCCGGATCAGGATAGAAATGATCCTTCGGGCACAGTATCTGTTCTGGTATTCCGTGGAAGAGCAAGAATTAAGGCTCTTATGATTTTCTCTAAGATCTTTACAGGCGAACACCTTAAGTTCCCTAAGAGTTGTATCCTTCACACAGGAAAAAATATTACTGTATCTTTTGACAGTCCGCGTGCTTTGCAGATTGACGGCGACACAGTAATTGGTGTAAATGAATATACTGTAAGGGCTTAAATTATTTTCTGTCCTTAATGATTAAATTTTCCAGGGCTTTTACGGCAACTGTAATTGCCAGCTCTGTGTCATGGGCCTGCTTATTCGGCAGGCCTTTTTTTGCGCGTTCCTGGTTTGCAACAACAAGGAAACAGCTTCCTACACGTACACGCAGAAACTGACCTGCAATAAAGAGTGCCGCACTTTCCATTTCGCTGGCAAGACAACCCATGCGGAGCCATGCCTGCCATTTGTTTTCAAGCTCGTAGCTTACAGGCATAACCTCTGGTTCATGCTGGCCAAAGAAAGAATCCTTGCACTGCACTACTCCGATATGATGAGGAGCCTTGAGCTCTGTAGCGGCGGCGGCCAAAGCATTTACACATTCAATATTGGGAACTGCCGGATATTCAATAGGAGCAAATTCGCGGCTTGTACCTTCCATGCGTACAGCACCGGTGGCAATAACAATGTCACCGCCCATTACGTCTTCCTGCATGCCGCCGCAGGTTCCTACACGTATAAAAGTATGAGCACCGCATTTGGCAAGCTCATCAATTGCAATGGCTGCAGAAGGGCCGCCGATTCCTGTAGAAGTTACACTCACCTTTTCTCCGGCAAGGGTTCCGGTATAAGTTACGTATTCGCGTACATCTGCTA
Organism: Treponema sp.; assembly: GCA_017550685.1. Lineage (GTDB taxonomy): Bacteria > Spirochaetota > Spirochaetia > Treponematales > Treponemataceae > Treponema_D. Next base: position 11,538 of record JAFZOJ010000004.1, read on the forward strand.
CAAGGTGTGCATTTTCAAAATGTTCTGCAATCTTAGCGCAGCGTTTTGGGTCTCCGGGCATAATTACATATTTGCCTATGTCATCGGGACCTACACCTGTGTGATACTGTTTTCCTGAACCTTCTGTGTAATCTACCATAAAAAACTCCTTATAAAATATTATACCACATCCGGCAATTTTGTGTTATAATATTCGTATGAATAAATTTGTAGCATCATTTTTACCGGACGAAGATTCATTAAAAGACAAACCTTTTGCTGAACTTGCACAATTACCTACAGCTGTTTACGGAAACTTAATATTTCTTTGTGGATTCTGCACAACCTTTGTTGCAGAAATGATTCGTGGAACTTACATGACCGCAGTCGGTTCCGGTTGTGCCTTCCTGTGCTTCCTTACTTCACTCATTCTTATTAAAAGAGACAAAATCAGAGCGGGATTCATTCTGGATACTGTCGGTATTCTTATTGCTATTCTTGCCATTGTTTTCTTTTTGCATGCACCGGACAATATTTTTGAAATTTACCGTTCAACCTGTTTTATTGTCGTAATGGCAATTTTTAACCAGCTTTTTTCTTTGGATAAGAAGCAGCTTTCAATTTTCTTTGGGGCTTCGTGTGTTATCTGGATTTTGGCAATTGTCTTTTTATTCAAAGACTTTTTTATTATTGATAAACAAGAAACCATTATGGCAATCGGAATCGGAACCATAGCTTTTGTGGGTTCCAATGCCGCTATCCTTTTGCTCAACAAACAGAAGGACGCCATTAACGATAAGGCAATTCAGGAGCAGAAGGTTACCGATGCTTCGCTTTCTACTATTAAAACAGTATTAAACCAGAGCTCAAAGAACCTGGAAATTGGAAACGAGCTTAATTCTCAGGTTTTGCAGCTTTCTGATTCGTTCGGCGAGATCCAGAACCTTTACGATTATCTTAATACACAGTCTGTTTCGCTTACCGAAAAAACTTCTACCATCTCTGAAACCTCTAAGCAGGTTATGGAACACGTTCAGGACATGCAGAAGAATATTCTGGACCAGAACAATGCTTTGAACCAGACATCCATAGCCATGACAGAGATTTCTTCCAGCATTCAGAACATCAGCAGCATTGCAGATACACGCAAGGCTTCGATGAACAGGATGGAAGAAGACCTTAACTCCCAGGTAATCAAGATTGACGAGCTTGTACACGAGGTAGAAAAGGTTCAGCAGTCTACTGCTTCTATTTCCAACTTTGTTGCTACAGTAAATGCTGTTGCCGGCCGCACCGGACTTCTGGCAATGAACGCTTCTATTGAGGCTGCCCACGCCGGTACTTTGGGAAAAGGCTTTTCGGTTATTGCCCAGGAAATCCGCAAGCTTTCTGACGAAACCAATAAAAACGCACATAATATTGAAGAAGAGCTTACACAGATTGTTGAGCTGGTTGCCAATGCTGATAATACTGCCAAAGATTGTATCAATTATACAAAGGCAAGCAACCAGAACATCAAAACCTCCATTGACGGCATAGAAGAAATTCTTGCAGGAATAGGCCAGATTGCAATTGGTGTAGATGCAGTCCTTAAGTCTCTGCAGGAAGTTGTAGATACTTCGAGAACCTCTGATGCCCTGGTTGGCAAATCTGTCCAGGAAATTAATGAGCAGAACCAGGCAATTTCTACAATCCTTGAATTCTCTAACGAGCTTCAGGGACGCGTGCAGAACCTGGAAGAAAAGCTTACGTCTGCCCAGACCGCCCTTAATTCCGTTAAAACAATCGCCGAAGAAAACAACCAGTCCGTAGAACAACTCAACCAGACACTTAAGGCGGAATAGGCATGGGAGGGGCTCCGCCCTTCACTACTCGAGGTTTATATATATTAAAGTTTTTAATTGACACTGAACACGGGTTGACATATACTGTAAATAAGAGAGTTTTCGGTTGCATTACAAACGCCTGATTTATGGAAGTTTCCGAGGCAATT
>JAFZOJ010000051.1 GCA_017550685.1 Treponema sp.
GATCCGGACCTTGCCGAGGAAATCAAAAAGCGAATGTTCGTATTCGAAGATATCGTTATGCTCGACAACCGTGCTATTCAGAAGGTACTCCGCGATGTCGATCAGCAGGAACTCGCAAAAGCGCTTAAGTCTGTTGATACCGAAGTACAGGATAAGATCTTTGGAAATATGTCTAAGCGTGCCGCAAGTATGCTTAAGGAAGATATGGAATTCATGGGACCTGTCCGCTTGAAGGACGTTGAAGAGTCTCAGCAGAAGATTGTATCTATCATCCGTCGTCTTGAAGACAGCGGTGATATCGTAATTGCACGCTCCGGCGAGGATGAGCTTGTAACCTAAAATCGGGCTTGAGTAAGACTGAAGTAAGGAAGTAAAGTTTTATGGCAAAATCTGTTTTTCGTCCTGGTGAAACAAAAGTAGAAGGTGATAAGGTAATGCTGCCTCTGGTGCATAACTTTGCACCTGTAGAAGAGGAAATGCCTGTTATTCAGGAAGAATATACAGGTCCTACTGCCGATGATTTACGCAAGGAAGCAGAAGCTTTTAAGTCTCAGTGGGAAGGTGAAAAACAGAAGATGCTTTCTACTGCACAGGCTAGTGCAGATGAAATTGTAAAGAAAGCCGAAGAAGCAGCCTTTGCCGAAGTTAAGCGTCAGACAGATGCCGCTGCCGTTATCAAAGCCGATGCAGAAACCGAAGCCGAAAATATAATTTCCCGTGCCAAATCAGAAGCAGCTCAGATTGTAGCAGATGCTCAGGCAGAACGCGACAGATTGCATAACGAAGCACAGACAACAGGTTATGATAAAGGTCACCAGGAAGGCTACGAAAAAGGTGTTGCCGAAGTTGAACGTCTTATTGACCGCATGCACCGCATCCTGGAAGCTGTAATGCAGCGCCGTGAAGAAATCTTAGCCGATACAGAAAGCCAGATTGTTGAGCTTGTAATTTTGATGGCCCGCAAGGTTATTAAAATCCTTAGTGAAAATCAGAAAAACGTTGTTATGGCAAATACTCTTGCCGCACTCAAAAAGGTAAAGACCCGTGGCGAAGTAACGCTGCGTGTAAACCTTGAAGATGTAAAGCTTACTTCAGAAAACGCACAGGAATTTATTAATCACGTTGAAAATATAAAGGGAATAACTGTTCTTGAAGATTCAAGTGTTGAACGCGGCGGCTGTATCGTAGAAACAGACTTTGGTGCAATTGATGCACGCATTTCAAGCCAGCTGCAGGAACTCGAAAACAAGATTCTGGAAGTTTCTCCTGTTAAGAATATCAAACGTTCAGACTCTCTTACCGGTGCTACAGAATAGGAGGAGGTCATAATATGCGATCTTCCTACACCGGCGAATTCAATTTTTCAAAATACCTCGAAAAAGTAAACGACGCAGATACAATTCATTACATTGGTAAGGTTACTGCCGTTAAAGGACTCGAAATAGAAAGCGAAGGCCCTCGTTCTGTAATCGGCGAAATGTGTACAATCAAGCTGCCGGACGGAACAAACCTGCTTGCCGAAGTAGTTGGTCTTGAAGAAAAAATAGTTCGTCTTACAGCCTTTGGAAATACTAAAGGAATTGAAGTTGGCTGCGAGGTAATAGGGTCGGGCAGTGTGCTCAAGGTTCCTGTAGGCAAGTCACTTCTTGGACGTACAGTAGATGCAACAGGTCATGCCTGCGATGACGGACCGGAAATTGTACCTGAAAAATATTATCCTGCTGTTGCAGACCCGCCTGATCCAATGACAAGGCTTCCTGTAAACCGCCGTATTCAGACCGGTGTACGCGCAATAGATTCCATGCTTACCATTGGTAAGGGCCAGCGTGTCGGTATTTTTGCAGGTTCGGGTGTAGGTAAGTCTACACTGCTTAGTATGATTGCCCGCAATACCAACGCCGATGTAAACGTAATAGGACTTATTGGAGAACGAGGCCGCGAGGTTCTGGACTTTATTAACCGTGACCTTGGAGAAGAAGGCTTAAAGCGTTCTGTAGTTGTAGTTGCTACCAGTGACCAGCCAAGTATATGCCGTCTGCGTGCCGCTTATGTATGTACTGCCATTGCAGAATATTTCCGCGATCTGGGCAAGGATGTTACTTTGATGCTGGACTCTGTTACCCGTTTTGCTCAGGCACAGCGCGAAATTGGTCTTGCTAACGGAGAACCTCCTGCTCAAAAAGGTTATCCGCCAAGCGTATTTGATATGATTCCAAAGCTCTTGGAACGCACCGGTACAAACGACAAGGGAAGTATTACAGCCTTTTATACAGTACTCGTAGACAGTGATGATATGAATGATCCTATTGTAGATAAGGTTCGCGGTACTCTGGACGGACACATTGTTCTGGACCGCCGCCTGGCTCAGGCTTATCATTATCCTGCAATTGATGTACTTGCTTCTATAAGCCGTCTTTCAAAGCGTGTTACAGGCAAGCAGACCCAAAAGGCCTGCGGACTTGTACGAACCATGATGGCTTCTTATGCAGAAAGAGAAACAATGATTACGGCCGGAATCTATCAGAAGGGAAATTCTCCGGAAGTTGATATTGCCATAGACAAGCATGACGAAATAGAAGAATTCCTTAAGCAGGAAGAATACGATCAGTGTACAATTGAAGATACCTTGAACAAGCTGAGCGTACTTACCGGTATTGAGATTCCCGAAGAAGAATATTCAGAAAATGCCGGCATAAATAATCAGTCTGTTGCACAAATTGTAGATACTCTCAAGAAATCTGAATGACATTGGTTAAACCATGGCAAAAAAATTCAAATTTGAATTACAGGATATACTCGACTTCCGCAATCTGGAAAAAGAAGAAGCAGAAGGTGAACTTGCCAAAGCCCTTGCCGTAGAAACCCAGATTAATGATAACCTTAAAATAATTGCAGCTCAGTTTGTAAACTTAAAAAATACTGCCGCAAGCTTTACAGATTTTGAAGACATTGCCGCCACAGAAAACCGCAAAAGATTACTTGAATATCAGAAGGACGAGCTTCTTAAACAGTTAGCAGAAGCTAATATTGTTACCGAAGAAAAACGCGCCGTCCTTGCCGAGATAATGAAAAAAACAACTGCCCTCGAAAAGCTCAAGGAAAAACAACAGGCTGCCTATAACGAAAAGCTCAACAAAGAAGAAAACGATATGATTGATGATTTGGCAACCGGGCGATATTTAAAATAAAGATCCCCGGGCACCCTTCGAGAGCCTCAGGGACCGCGGGGATGACATGTCATTGTCGGGCTTGACCCGACAATCTTTTTAATAATGGAACGCACTTCCACCAATAAATTCGCGTATAATACTCTTAGGCGGAACAACTGTCGGCGGAATGGTAGAGAAGTTTTCCAGAAAGCTCAACAGGCGTCTTGCTTCTGAATATTCTTTTTCCATTGGTGTTACCTGGCGCAAAAGTGGTGCCGCATAAACACGCAGTACGCTAAGCTCATAGTCCAGCGCAGTGTTCAAAATTGCATCTGCATTGTTCTGGAACGGGAAGATATGAAGCTCTTCTCCACGGGTAACACTCGGCCACATTTCGATTGTTCCTGCAGCAGACTTACCACGGAAGTTATTGTCGCGTACAATTCGGCGGATAAGGCGGTTGTCGCTTGTAGAAACGCGGTTGTGGTCATCAAGGTTAAGCTGGGTAAGGGCAGAAAGATAAATCTTAAACTTGTATTCTTCCGGTACCTTTGGTGTAAGCTTTGGATTAAGACCGTGGATTCCTTCCATAATAAGGATATCGTTCTGTTCAAGCTTGAGCTTATTCTTTTCTTCAAAGTAGCTTGTGCCTGTGTGGAAGTCGTAAGAAGGAATATTTACAGTCTTGCCCTTGAAAAGGTCTACAAGGTTTTTGTTCAAAAGATCTACGTTCAAAGCTTCAAGACATTCGTAGTCTGGTTTGCCGTCTGCATCAAGCGGAGTTTTGTCGCGGCCGGCATAGTAGCAGTCAAGGCTTATTACTTTTGGAGTGTAGCCCATTGCCATAAGCTCAAGTGCAAGCTTTTTTGCAGAAGTAGTTTTACCGGAAGAAGAAGGACCTGCAATCAAAACTACGCGAGCAGTTTTTTTGGCAACAATCTGCGAAGCAATCTGTGAAATGTTTTTCTGCTGGTAAGTTTCTGTAATGTCAATAAAGTCGTTTATGCTGCGGTTTGCAACAAGTTCGTTAAGAGAGGCTGCAGAAGTAACGTTTACGCGTTTTCCCCATTCCTTGTATTTCTGGTAAACTTCGTAAAGCTTTGGCTGGTCCTTGAAAATTTCAAGATGTTCAGGATCAGAAGTGCGAGGGAAGCGCAGGAGGAAGCCGTTCTTGTACTGAAGGATATCATAAACCTTGAGTGTACCAGTAGAACGAACAAGTGGTCCAAAGTAAATATCGCTGAAGTCGCCTATAGAATTAATCTTGATTTTTGGAGAGCACACAAAGTTCAACTGCTTGCGTGTTTCTTTCATGCCAAGTTTTTCAAACAGTTTTGTTGCTTCTTCGTAAGAAACAAATTCTGTAGTAATAGGAAGGTCTTCTTTTATAAGTCGTTCCATTTCTTTATTAAGCTTGTTTATTACATCAACATGAACCGATTTTTCGTTGTCGTAAGTGTAAAAGTATCCGTGTCCAAGACTGTGTCCTACAATAAGACGCTTATCAGGGAACAGGTTATGGCTGGCAGCTGCAAGCATAAGACAAAGGGAGCGGCGGTAAACACTGCTTCCGTCCTTTGTGTTGTTCAAAATTGCTTCAATGTTGGCAGTAAACTGAATTGGAGTGTCCAGCGGGCGAACCTCGTTGTTGATTTTTACCGCATAAATGTTTTCTATCGGTAAACCAAATCCATCTATAATATCAAAAACCGGGGTAGCAAATTCCACAGTCTTTTCGCAAACTTTTTTATCTTCGTGAATTAAAGACACCTTAATTTTCTTTTTGTCCATCCAGGGGCTCCTTGAATAAATTTTATACTATAATTATAAAGGCAAAATTCGTAAAAGTAAAATGAATAATGGATTGTTACTTGCGCGGTCCCTGAGCTTGTGGTCCCTGAGCCTGTCGAAGGGTTCCCTGTCATTGTCGGGCTTGACCCGACAATCTCCCCCTAGAAAATTTTATTAAAACTTATTATAATATTATTAAATACGGAGATGAAAATTGTGCACAAATCAAATCAAATCAAATCAAA
>JAFZOJ010000052.1 GCA_017550685.1 Treponema sp.
GAAACTTGTATTGGCTGTAAGCTTTGTCTTAAGAAGTGTCCTGCAAATGCAATCGTTGTTAATGAAGCCGGCGAAATCAAAGAAGGAAAGAAGCTTCCTTATGTTGTTATTGACCAGGCTAAATGTATTAAGTGCGGTGCATGTATCGACTCTTGTAAGTTCAAGTCAATCTCTAAGAAGTAAGGTTAGGTGAGGAAATTATTATGGTAGAATTAACAATAAATGGAAAAGCAGTTTCTGTACCTGAAGGAACTTCAATCTTAAAGGCTGCCGAAACAATTGGTATTAAAATCCCAACCCTTTGCTACTGCGATGACCTTGAAGCATGGGCAAGCTGTGGTATTTGTGTTGTAAAAAATGTTGACCCAAGAACCGGTCGTGCAAGAATGGCTCGTGCCTGCTGTACTGCTGTTACACCTGGCATGAACATCGTAACAAACGATGCAGACCTTATGAAGGCACGCCGCACTGTTCTTGAGCTTATTCTTTCTAATCATCCTGATAACTGTCTTAAGTGTTCAAGAAACCAGAACTGTGAACTTCAGAAGCTTGCAGGTCAGTTTGGATTAACAGATATCCGCTTTGAACGCCGTCTTAAGGGACAGCCTGTTGATGATTCTTATGCAGAAATCGTGCTTGACCGCGATAAGTGTATAAACTGTGGACGTTGTATCACAGCCTGCCACGACATGCAGAATGTATTCGCTTTGGAATACAATGGCCGTGGTGATAAGACTATGATTGGACCAGTTGCAGGCCGCGTACTTGCAGACAGCCCATGTATCCGCTGTGGTCAGTGTGCTGTTCATTGTCCTGTTGGTGCAATTACATTCAAGAACCCAATCAAGTCTGTATTTGACAAGCTTGCCGACAAGGAAATTGTTGGTGTTGCAGCTATGGCTCCTTCTGTTCGTGCCGCAATCGGTGAAGAATTTGGAATGGAACCAGGAACTCTTACAACAGGTAAGATTTATGCAGCACTCCGCCAGCTTGGATTTAAGTATGTATTTGATACAAACTTTGCTGCAGACCTTACAATTATGGAAGAGGGTAACGAGCTTTTGGAACGCGTTACAAAGGGCGGAAAGCTCCCTATGTTCACAAGCTGCTGTCCAGGTTGGATTGACTACTGTGAAAAGAAGTTCCACGATATGCTCCCACACCTTTCTACATGTAAGTCTCCACAGGCTATGCAGGGTGCAATCACAAAGACATATTTTGCAGAAAAGAATGGTCTTAAAAAGGAACAGATTTACAATGTTTCTATCATGCCATGTACTGCAAAGCTTTGGGAAAGCCAGAGAGACAAGAGCATGAGTTCAAGCGGTGTTCAGGATTATGATATTGTACTTACAACTCGTGAGCTTGCAATGCTTATCCGCGAAGCAGGAATTGACTTTGCTAACCTTCCTGAAGAAAAAGCAGACAACCTTATTGGTTCATACACAGGTGCCGGTACAATCTTTGGTGTAACCGGTGGTGTAATGGAAGCTGCAATCCGCACTGCATACTTTGTTACAAATAAAAAAGAGCTTGGTCCTGTTGAATATGAACCTGTTCGTGGTATGGACGGCGTTAAATCTGCCGAAGTTGACCTTAACGGTACAAAGGTTCGCATTGCTGTAGTTCATCAGATTAAGAATGTTGACGCAGTTGTTGAACAGATCCGTGCTGACCTTGCTGCAGGTAAAGAACCAACATGGCACTTTATCGAAGTTATGGCTTGCCGCGGTGGATGTATCGGTGGTGGTGGACAGCCTTACGGTGTAACAGACGAAGTTCGTGCTGCACGTACAAAGGCTTTGTACACAGATGATGAGAAATGTACAATCCGCCAGTCACATAACAACCCTGAAATTCAGCAGATTTACAAGGATTTCCTTGGTGAACCGCTTGGCCACAAGTCTCACGAGCTCTTGCACACAAGTTATGTAGAATTGGATCAGTATAGATAAGATTCCTATGTCATTGTCGGGCTTGACCCGACAATCTTTTATTTAGAAAGATTCCCGGGTCAAGCCTGGGAATGACAAAAAATTTGGTATTTTTAAACATTTTCATTTTACAAATACTGAAAATAGGTATAAAATATACATAATAAATATTGAATTTACTTTATTTAGAAGGATATACAAATGGCTGAAGTAATGATTCCAAATTTCGGAAGCGAAAAGAACGATTATTTACAACTCACTTTAGAGGGTGTTGATGGATTTGACTCTGCATGTGTAGTACATCTGGATGGTTTCATTGATACATATAACTCTTCATTCTTTCAGACAAAGGTAACAAAAGTAATTGCTTTTAATTACAAAGCTTTGATTTTTGATTGCCAGAATCTGTCCTATGTTTCTTCTACGGGAATCGGTGCTTTCATTAATTTGTGGAAAGCAATCAGACTCCAGGGTGGAAACTTTGTATTCCTTAACGTTCAGTCAAAAGTAATGGAAGTTTTCCAGCTTCTTGGTTTCTCTAAATCATTTACTTTTGCAAACACAATGGACGAAGCAGTAGCAGCATTTAAGTCTTAAATAAATGTGGTCCCTGTGACCAAGATGTGGTCCATGTGGCCAAGATGTGGTCCCTGAGGTTCTCGAAGGGAAAAAGAAAAGGCATCCGACGATTGCGGATGCCTTTTTTATTTTGGGATCCCGAAACGAGTTCGGGATGACGTGTTCAACTAGCGGAGCAAGCTGAGTACATTCTGAGCGTCGCTCGCAAGTCTCGCTCCGAGCGGTAGAAGGTAAAACCTAAAAAATTGCGCTGTCGCACAATTTTTTTTAACGGTTTTGCTATAAGAGCATGTCTGGTTTGCCTGAGCCAGCAAAGTGCCTTGGTGAAGGGTACAGCTATGTTGGCTCAATTGCATTTAAAATAAAAAAGGCATCCGACGATTGCAGATGCCTTTATACTTATTGATTACCAGGCTATGCCCGGTAATGACGAGTTCTAGCGAAGCAAGCTGAGAACATTCTGAGAAGTCTGGTTTGCCTGAGCCAACATAGCGGTACCAGCCTGAGAAAGTACCTGGTCCTTTGTGAACTCAACCATTTCGGCAGCCATATCTGTATCACGGATGCGTGATTCAGAAGCCTGGAGGTTTTCAGCACCGATGTCGAGACCCTTAACTGTAAGGTCAAGGCGGTTCTGGTAAGCACCAAGGTCAGCACGCTGTTTGTTAATCTTCTTCAATGCTTCATCCAAAGTACCGATTGCGCGGTTAGCTTCGTCTGGAGTAGCAATTGTCATGATAGATTCATCGCCAAGGTTGCGGAGTCCGAGAGCTGTAGCAGACATTGTACCAATGAATACCTGAGTTCTCTGATCCATGTTAGCACCAATATGGAACCACATAGAACCTGTAACAACATTTTCACCAGTTGGGCGAGCAAAGCGTCCTGTAAGCATGTTCATACCGTTGAACTGTGCAGCTGATGCAATGCGGTCAACTTCTGCGATGAGTGAAGAAACTTCAACCTGAATCTGCATGCGGTCTTCTGCTGAGTAAATACCGTTTGAAGACTGAACAGCCAATTCACGGATGCGCTGTACGATATCAGTTGTTTCCTGGAGGTATCCTTCTGTTGTCTGGATGAAGGAAATACCATTTTCTGCGTTAGTAGATGCCTGGTTCAAACCGCGGATCTGAGAACGCATTTTCTCTGATACTGCGAGGCCTGAAGCGTCATCACCGGCACGGTTGATTCTCATACCTGATGAGAGTTTTTCCATACTCTTCTGGGCATTAAGATCCTGAATTCCCTGGGAACGCTGAGCGAACATAGCACTCATATTGTGATTAATAACCATAATAATCTCCTTATAGTTTGGTTAATAGATAAAACACATGGTGGGCTTTCAAACCACAACGTGGTTTATCTCATGGGTTTCCACCACCCTATAGTTGATTTTCGGGTTAGCATGAAAAAAGTTTAGAAAAAAATTTAAAAATTTTTGGAAAAAAATAATGAAATCATAAGGAAAACAGAACGGCTTCCGGTCACAAAACGGGAGACAAAAGCGCGGGCTAGCCCGCTTGACGCTGTTTGTTGCAAAGGAACTATTGACTGCCGCTTCGCGGCATCAACAAACAGAGTCATTTTGTCCCCCGTTTTGCTCCCTCGCGCCTTTCTGTTTTCAAATGTTTACTTTTTTGTTATATTATTAGTATGAATAAAATTTGTAAAACTTTTTATATTTGCATAATAGCGGTTACACTGTTTTGTACTTCTTCTTGTTTCGGACAGGGGAATAATGAAAACAAGGCTACTTCGTTTCAGTATATGAAGAAGCTGAATCAGGTTTTTGATTTTGTGCAGCAGAATTATGTTGATGAAATTGATCCTAAGATTCTTTATGAAGGTGCGCTTAAGGGGATGCTGGATTCTATTGGGGATCCTTATACGCTTTATCTTGATTCGGATTATATGCGCGACCTTAATGATACTACAACCGGTAACTTTGGTGGGGTGGGACTTTCAATTTCCAAGCCTGTAGAATCAACACCGCAAAAGCCTGCTTATGTAGAAGTTTCCAGCCCTATTGAAGATACTCCCGGAGCCCGCGCCGGTATTCATGCGGGAGACTATATTATTGCAATTGACGGACTTCCTACTCCCGAAATGACAATGAACGAGGTTTTGAGTCATCTTCGCGGACAGATTGGAACTCCGGTTACTGTAACAATCCTTCGCGGTGCTAACATGCGTTTTGATGTAAAGCTTGTGCGCGCCCTTATCGAAGTACCTACTGCCAAGTACGGTATGATTGAAGGAACAAAAATCGGTTATTGCCGTCTTATAGAATTTACTCCTGAAACTCCAAACAGACTTCAGGATGCTATGGATATGTTCCAGAAGAACGGCTACACCAGCATGATAATTGACCTTCGCGATAATCCGGGTGGACTTATTACCAGTGTTGTTGATGTTGCAGATAAGTTCATTGATTCAGGACTCATAGTTTCTACAAAGAGCCGTCTTGCTTTTGAAAATCAGGAATTTAAGGCAAGTCCGGAAAAGACAACTGTAAAAAAGAATCTTCCTATAATCGTGCTTATAAACCAGGGTTCGGCAAGTGCTTCTGAAATTCTTTCGGGTGCGCTCAAGGATTATCACATGGCATATCTTGTTGGTCAGAAAACTTACGGCAAGGGTTCTGTTCAGCAGGTAATTCCGCTCAGTGATGTAGACGGCATGAAGCTTACTATGGCACGTTATTACACTCCAAGCGATGTTAATATTGATAAGGTTGGTATTCCGCCTGATTACGAAATCAAAAATATAGAAACTTTGACTCCGGAACAGGAAGAAGCCTATACCAAGCTCATTCAGTCAAACATCATCAGCGAAACAGTTGAAAAAACTCCTAACATGAAGGAGCGTGATATTTCTCTGGCCGCAGGTGTTATTGCAAAGACTTATCCAATTGATGAGCGCCTTATCAGACGACTTCTTAGAGTTCAGGTTCAGAGAACACAGACTTCTCCTCTGTATGATCTGGATTATGATATTCAGCTTGCCAAGGCAATTGAGATTATTCAGAACAATGATTTTGCAGACCTTATGCGCAAAACTAAAACCTTAAAGGAATTGCAGCAGGAGGCTTTGCTCGAAAGCTCAAAGGAAGATGCCTCTAAAAAATAGCAGATGAGACAGCTGATTATACAAAAAAATCCGGATAAGAAGGGTCTCATTTTAATCGAAGGAAAAGATTTTCATTATCTTCACCAGGTTCTGCGGGTTAAAGCCGGCGACATGATTAATCTGCGTTTGCCCGATGGAGCTCTTCAGAATTCAACAGTCTGTAAAATTGATGAAAATGCCAAAAAAATTACGCTGCAGGTTTGTGCCCTTCGAGAGCCTCAGGGCCCCCAAAAGCGTGGTGAGGCTGAGAGTGGGGTTGGTGAGGCTCTCGAACCACCCCCAGTAGAATACACCCTTTTCCAATTCATTCCAAAACCACAAAAAATGGATCTTATTGTAAGGCAGGCAACCGAATGCGGTGTAAAAAATATTGTGCCTGTTATAAGCGAATATACACAAAAGGGTAGCATAGATTCCATGTCAGGTGGACGCCTTGAACGTCTGGAACGCATTGTCCGCGAAGCAAGGCAGCAGAGCGGTTCTCCATTGGATACAAAGGTTTTTGAACCTGTTACGGTTGAGCAGGCAATTGAATTATGGAATAAAATGAAGGAAGAAGCAGGCGGAGAAGAAAATTCTGCCGGTTTTGTGCTTTCAGAACGGGCAATTGAAGACGGCCCTTCGACAGGCTCAGGGACCGCAACTGTCATCTCAGGAATCGGTGGGACCGCGCGTGTTGTTGCCATCTTCTGTGGAAACGAAGGCGGCATAAGTCCGGACGAGCTTGAGCTTTTAACAAAAAAAGCCCTCTTACAACCCGTGCATTTTTCCGTTAATATATTAAGGTGCGAAACAGCGGCGTTGTATGGAATTGCTGCTATTCAAACTGCTATTTCAGGGATTTAGGTGGGGTGTATGTCTATAGAAAGAATTAATTTAATTGGTGTTCCTGTTGATGTCTGCGAACCCGAAAATCTGGAAGCAGAGATTCTTGAGCTGCTTGCAAAACCGGGTACAAAGCAGATTATTTTCCTTTCGGTATGGGATCTGCTCAAGGCACGTCATAAGAATGATTTTTCGGAATGTGTAAAGAATGCGGATCTGGTTCTTCCGATTTCCAAGAGCATCATCAGCGGTGCAAGATTTTTGCGCAAGCCTATTCCTGTTCGTTATAATCCGTTTACTGCAGTTATTCAGATTCTGGGCATTCTGGATTCACACTATAAATCTCTGTATCTGCTTGGTTCTCACAAGAAGACCCTTATGAAAACCGAAAAAAATGTCCGCGATACATTCCCGGGCCTTAAGATTGTTGGACGCTATGTCGGTTATTATCCAAAACAGGATGAAGATGATATTGTTCAGGCAATCTTTAAGTCTCAGCCGTCACTGGTTCTGCTTAGCGAAGGCATAAAAGAAAAGAATTGCTGGGCATACAGACGACGCAACCGTTTTTCTTCAAGCATCTTCCTTTATTACAGAGACTGCTTTGGAATTTTCTCTGAAAGAATTAAGCGTGTAAGCGAGCGTACCTTTGAACGTGGCGGCGAAATGCTGGTAGAAATCCTGCATAATCCGTTTAAGCTTTTCTATATTTTCCCGTTCTTCTGGTATAAGACTGTGCTTTTGTGGTACAAGCTTTTCCGTAGATAAGGGTTTGCTTTAAGTATGAACTTGTCACAAATTGTAATAATTCTGGATCATCCCGACGAAAGCCGTAACATTGGCGCTGCCTGCCGTGCAATGGCTAATAATGATATCAGCGAGCTGCGCATTGTAGGAAACCGCCAGGATTATGATATTGAACATATTCACGTGCTTGCAATTCATGCAGGGGCCATTTTTGACAATGCAAAGTTTTATTCATCAATAAAAGAAGCTTCGGCTGACTGCGTTATGTGTGCAGGTACTACCAGAAGACGTGGTAAAAAACGCGGAAAACTCATGCTGCCCGAAGAATTTGCCGCCCACATAGATAACACTACAGAACAAGGAGCCAAGGTTGCTGTTGTTTTTGGCAATGAACGTACAGGGCTTACCGATGACCAGCTGGAGCAGTGTACCTGCGGTGTTACCATTCCTTCGAGCCAAGACTTTGGTTCACTCAATCTTAGTCACGCAGTTCAGATTATTTCTTATCATCTTTTCCGCCGCAAGCTGGAACAAAGCAAGGGCAATTACTGTGGAGTTGTGCCTGTAAATCTTGAGCGTATAGACAAAACCGTTAAGGCTGTAACCAATGACATGCAGAAAATAGGATTTTTTAAGATGCCCGGCCGCGAAGATATGGAAGGCTTTTGGCGCAGTCTTTTGTCCCGTGCCGCTGTATCCGAAAGCGAAGTTCAGTATCTGGAAAAAACCTTTTCAAAAATATCGGGTCTTGCAACAAAGCAATAATATCAGATAAAATAAAATATGAAATTTTACGGGGAACTTTTAGTTATTATTCTGTTATTAATTGCAAACGGACGCATTCTTATTATCAAAAATGCAAAAAAGGATTCCCTTGTAATTTTAAGTCCGCTTGGAGTTCTTCTTTCAATCATTCAGATTTTTAACTGGGGGCTTGATGCCGTAACCCTGCTTACCTTATTTTTGAGCATTCTTGTTCTGCTTTCAAACTTTCATGCACTGTTCAGATATTCGGAACGCCTTTATATTGACCACTACAGTATTTTGATGAAGGTGTGGTCCGGTATCACAATTATTTTTGCGGCAGCCCTTATTGCGGGAACTGCTTTTTATGCACCGGTTGAATATTCAAACAAGGACCTTGGCGTAAAAGAACGACTTTTGCGTTATGAAGGAAGCTTCCGCTCAGGCTTTGAAGAAGCATCCCTTATCAAAAGTGCAAACCTTTTTGTTACCGAATTTAAGCCGGACAACGCACAGGAGATCTCTACCAAAGATATAGTTTTACTTATTCCTGATAAACGCGCAGACACCTATTACTACCGTCCGTTCCTGCAGTATCTGGCACGCGAAGGCTTTACTGTTGTTTCGGCAGACTTTTTCTGTTCTGACTGCAGGTGGAGGCATTCTATAGGCGACCTTAAAATCTGCCGCCGCTTTGCCATGCTTACAGACTGGTTTTTGAAAAACGACAAATTCTGGATGCAGAAGGAATTTTATACCTACAATATTACCCAGGAGCTGAACGAGCTTGGAAAGCTTGCAGAAACTCTGTACGGTCAGAACACACGGCTTTTTATTATTACTGATGTAATGGCTACAGATGCCGCACTGGATTACATGGATAAAAATCCGGAGCGGGTTCTTGGGGTTTATGATTTACAGACAATTCCCGAATACAAAACTCCGGGCTTTGGTATAATCTGCCAGAGCGATATTCTTACGGCATCACTGCTTAAACAGAGCCGCGACAAAGACGGTTTCTACACAAAATATATTGTTATGCAGACTAAAAAAGAAATTTTTAAGGCAAGGAACAAATGACATTATTTGAATTTGACAATTATATCAACTCATTTTTGAAAAGAGAAAACTTTGATAACGATATTGCCATTAACGGCATTCAGATTCAAAACAGCGATCCTGAAAAAAAGGAAATTAAAAAGGTTGCCTTTGCCGTTGATGCCTGCGAAGCTACTGCCAAGGCTGCCGCACAAGCTGGTGCAGACATTCTCTTTGTTCATCACGGTTTGTTCTGGGGACACTGCCAGCCGCTCACAGGAAGCTTTTACAAACGCATCCAGTCTTTTATAAAAAACGATCTTGCTTTGTGCGCTTATCATATTCCGCTTGATGCAAATAATCCTTATGGAAACAACTATGGACTTGCCGCAAGACTTGGACTTACAGACTGTCTTCCTTTCGGGACATGGCGCGGAATGACTCTTGGTGTAAAAGGTAATCTGCCTAAGCCGCTTACTGTAGAAGAAATTGCCCAAAAGGTACTTGGAAACGGCAAAAAACCTTTGACTGTCCTGCCTTTTGGAAATAAAGAAATTCATACTGTGGGAATTATCAGCGGTGGGGCAGGCGAAGATGTTGCAGATGCCGTAGAGGAAAAGCTTGACTGCTATATCACCGGCGCCTATGAACACGAGGACTATCACTTTGCGCGCGAAATGGGCATAAACGTAATTGCAGGCGGCCACTACGAAACCGAAACCGTAGGAGTTTCTCTTGTAATGAAGAAGGTTGAGCAGGAGCTTGGCCTGGAATGTGTATTCATAGACGAGCCGACAGGGTTGTGATATAATACACCCATGGAAAAAGAAATCAAATCAAAACTGTTCCCGCTTATTCTTACGGTGGCAGTAATTGTTCTGGATCAGATTACAAAAATCCTTGTATGCAAATTTATTCCCGTTAATACTGTAGGTGCTCAGTTTTTTGGAGATTTTCTGCGCATTATTCATGTCCGCAATCCCGGAGTTGCATTCAGCTTTGGTGCACACTGGTCTGATGCCTTAAGAAGAGTCGCATTTTCCATCATCCCTATTATTGTTCTTGGAATTGTTCTGAGCGTATATTTTAGAAATAATGATTTTACAAAGCTTCAGCAGTGGGCTATCTGCGGAATTGTAGGCGGTGGTTTTGGAAATATCATCGACAGAGTTTTTAGACCGGCCGGTGTTGTAGATTTTATTGATGTAAAGTTTTACGGACTTTTTGGTCTTGAACGATGGCCAACCTTTAATATTGCAGATTCTGCAGTTGTTGTATGCGGAATAATGCTGGTCATTTCGTTCCTTGTTTCTATCATAAAGGAACAGAAAGAACAAAAAGGGCAGAAAGAATTGGAGGAATAATATGAACGGTGAAATGGAAGAATTTGACGAGAAGGAAAAGGAACGCCGCAGGAATGATCAGATTTCATATCGCAAAAGACAGAATAATTCAAATCTTTTTCTGTTTATAGGGATTATTTTCGAAATTATTATAAGTCTTGCATTTGTTTTTTTATTTTTCATTCTGTCCATACTTATATGCACACGAGTTGAAAGTGTTTCTCCAGATTCAGTTTCGGTTTTATACAATATTCTTCTTATTATTTCATTTATTGGCGGACTTGCCCTGGGATTCTTTGTTTACAGACGGCTTGGAAGATTTGTTATACGTAAGTTTAAGTTACATGAAAAGCTTCGTGATGATGTTCTTAATCAGTTTAAGACCCGCAAGGAATACAAGGAATACTACGAGAACAAAAAATCAAGGTAACTATGGAAAAAATCGGAATAATCGGAGCAATGGAATCCGAAGTAAATGAACTGGTCCGCAGCCTCCAGTATGCAGAAAAAACTGAATATGCAGGGCTGGTATTTAACAGCGGCATTTTGAACGGAAAGAAGGTTGTTGTTGTAAAAAGCGGCATTGGTAAGGTAAATGCGGCACTTTGCGCGCAGGCTCTTATCCTTAAGTTTGAAGTAGATGCCGTAATCAATACCGGAATTGCGGGTGCACTTGGTTCGGGGCTCAGGATTTTTGATTTTGTAGTTTCTTCTGCTGCGGTTTATCACGATTTTGATACAACTGCCTTTGGTTATAAAAAGGGGCAGGTTCCCGGAATGACTGAGCAGTTTACCGCTGATGAAAGCCTGGAGGCACTTGCAGAAAAAGCTTTTGCCGCTACCGATTTTTCAAAGAATTATAAAATTATACGTGGACTTGTTGCCAGCGGAGACCAGTTTGTTTCCGATAAGCAGCAGAAAAAAATCATTCAGGAAAGCTTTAACCCTGCCTGCGTAGAAATGGAAGGTTGTGCAATTGCGCATACCTGCAGCCTTAATAAAATTCCTTTTGTAATTGTCCGCTGTATGTCTGATATGGCAGATGAAACTGTTGAACAGACCTATTCTTTTAACGAGGATATCTGCGCTGCTGCAAGTGCAAGTCTTGTTAAAAAGATGATGGAATTAATGTAATCAACGGCCAGGGAGGTTCTTATGGAAAAGAAATACAATGTAGATTCATTTAATCTGGATCATACAAAGGTAACCGCACCTTTTGTTCGTCTTGCTGCAAAAAAGGTTGGAGAAAAGGGTGATATTGTAACAAAGTTTGATATCCGCTTTTGTCAGCCTAATAAAGAATTTATGAGCACCGGAGCAATTCATACTCTGGAGCATCTTATGGCAGAATATATTCGTGACGAAATGGAAGGCGTAATTGACCTGTCTCCTATGGGCTGCCGTACTGGTTTTTATTTTACAGTGTGGGGCGACCGTTCGGAAGAAGAAATTGCGGGACACCTTATGAATGTTCTTAAGAAGGTTGCCGTTTGGGATAAGCCTGTGCCTGCAACTACAGAAAAAGAATGTGGAAATTACCGCGACCACGACCTTGAAGGTGCTAAAAAATATGCGGCTGCCTGGGTAAGCGGAATAGCAAAAAAGGGCTGGAACGCTTTTATTTAAGAGATTGTCGGGTTTGGCCCGCCAATGACATAAAATATGAATATTCTTCACAAGTTTAAAGAAACAGCAGTCTCTGTTCTTCCGGTTATGGTCATTGTACTTATTCTGGGGCTTACTGTTGTTCCTTTACCTGCACTTGTGCTCGGCCGCTTTTTTGTTGGCGGCATTTTCCTGATTATAGGTCTTACGGTTTTTCTGCTTGGTGTGGACCTGGGCATTCAGCCGATGGGTGAACGCTGCGGTGCGGAGCTTACCAAAAAGAAAAGTCTTTTGCTTTTGCTTTCGGCTGCCTTTATAATTGGTTTTATTGTTACTGCGGCCGAACCGGATATTCAGGTTTTTGGCGATCAGGTTAGGAGCAGTTTTCCTGTTGTAAATAAGCTTGCCTTTACCTTTGTTATTGCAGGTGGTGTTGGCATTTTTATTACCATCGGGCTTTTGCGTACCGTTACGGGGCTTTCGCTTAAATGGACGCTTTTTGTTGCCTATACACTTCTTTTTGTTATTGCGTTTTTTACGCCTTCTTCTTTTATGGGCATTGGGTTTGATTCTGGAGGCGCTACCACCGGACCAATGACCGTTCCTTTTATCATGGCGCTTGGTCTTGGTGTTTCTTCGGTACGTGCCGGCAAAAGTGATAATTCCTTTGGTCTTACCGGAATTGCATCCATAGGCCCCGTCCTCGCCGTTTTGATTTATGCAATAATAATGCGCGCTGAGGCTGCGGTCCCTGAGCTTGGAGTAGCGGTCCCTGAGGCTCTCGAAGGGCTCGAAGGGCAAGTCGCACAAGGCATCCCTGATGGCACCTTATTCTCAAGCTTTGCCAATGTGTTCGGTTCTGTCCTTCACGAATCTCTTACTTCAATTGCGCCTTTGTTTGCTCTTTTTATTATTTTTCAGATTTTCCTTTTGCGTATGACTATGCGTCAGGTAGTAAGGATGATTATAGGTTTTGTCTACAGCTTTACCGGTCTTTCCATTTTCCTGATTGGTGTGTACGGTGGTTTTATGCAGGCAGGAAAACTGCTTGGCGAAACTCTTGGTAGCTATGCATTTACGCGCGGCGGCTGGTGGCTTTTGGTACTTATTCTTACGGGGCTTGCACTTGGTGCTATTATTGTAAGTGCCGAGCCTGCAGTATGGAGCCTTAGCGAACAGGTTGAACGTGTAAGCGGCGGTACAATCAGGCGCAGGGTTCTGCTCATATTCCTTTCTGTGGGAACTGCTGTTGCCATTGGACTTGCCATGCTGCGTGCGGTTACCGGCTTTGACATTAAATGGATACTGGTTCCGGGATATGCTATTGCCATGCTGCTCATGCCGTTTTGTCCTGAGCTTTTTACGGGCATTGCATTTGATTCGGGTGGAGTTGCTTCGGGGCCGTTAACTTCGACCTTTGTTCTTTCGTTTACAATTGGTGCGGCCGGTGGGGCCGGTGGCGGCAATGATTCGTTTGGTGTTATTGCACTTGTTGCAATGATGCCGCTTATTGCAATTCAGATAATGGGTATTGTGTTTAAGATAAAAACTTCGAGGTGAATATGTATAAACTGATTTTATGTATTGTTCCCCACGAAAGCGGAGAATTTATTACAAGTGCCGCAAGGCAGGCAGGGGCCGGGGGAGGTACCGTTCTTATGGGACGTGGTACTGCTTCCAGCAATATCATGCAGCTTTTGGGACTGGGTGACACTTCCAAGGATATTACTCTGAATGTCGTAACGGACGATTTACTGGAAGCTGTACGTTCAAAAATCCAGCGGGTCTGCGAAGAAAAAAAGGCTCATTTTGGAGTGATGGTTACCATGGATGCCGACGGATTTTTAAAGGCAGGTGGAACGATGACCCAAAAATCAGCATCAGAAAAGAAAGGAGATAAGGATATGGAACAGTATGAACTTATAAATGTAATTGTAAACAAAGGTTATGCAGAGGATGCAATGGCTGCTGCACGCAAAGCTGGAGCCGGTGGTGGTACAATAATTGGCGCACGCGGAACTGCCAAAGAAGGCGACTCTACTTTCTTTGGAGTAGAAATTGTGCCCGAAAAAGAAATGCTTATGATTCTGGTTCCACAGGAAAAAAAGCAGGATATTGTAAAGGCAATTTCGGAGCTTTCCTGTTTTGCCAAGGCGGGCAGCGGAATTATTTTCTGTCAGACTGCATGCGATTTTACACTGCTTGGTAAATAATTTATTTTATCAAAAAGCTTATAGTCTGTTTTTCTAATCCGCACTCTACCGTGCAAGTATGCCTGCCCTGTTCGACCGGCAGCTGGAAAACAAAGGGTCGTTCAACCTCGCCATAAAACTGTTCATCATAATATACCAGGAGCTTTTCTTCTGCTCCGCCAAATACTTCTACAGATACAGCCTGCTTTTCTTTTTGCAGCTGAGAATAATAAAAAAGTGAATTGTCCTTTGGGGTCTGTATATACAATGGAGAATCGCTGTAATTTATTTTAAGGTCCGGTTTGGTTCTGCGTGCCCACTGCTGATATTCAGGCGGGTAAAGGGTCTGAACTCCTTCTGCAGTTTTTACGTGCCAGGTACATTTTGTTTCGTGGTCGTTGTCTTTAGGAAAATATTCATACACGGTGGCAGGACAGTTAGGTCCCGCTAACATTCCCGACAGAGAACAGATTTTCTTCTGTTCAAAATTTTCAGGCTCGGGGAACTCCATGTCCTGTGTAACACTTTGTCCTTCTTCAAGATAATCAAGCAGATTTTTTGCAACCCAGGCGGGCAGGGAGCTTCCGGTTTTTCCTACGACAGTTTCGCCGCTAAAGTTTCCCATCCATACACCAACGGTATATTTTTTTGTAGCACCCAGCGCAATTATATTCTGGTACTGGTTAGAAGTTCCTGTCTTAAAAATGGAAGGGTAGTCTGTCTGAAAGGTCTGGGTATAGCCAAAGCCCAGGGCACGCGCTCCCTTGTCAGAAAGAAACGAGCATATAAGCCTTGCTGTATCCGGTTTGTAAATCTGGTTGCCGCTGTAATCCTTGCCGTCGCGAACAAAAACAGAAAAGGCAGGAACCAGTTCGCACAGTTTTACTTCTCCGGCACCAAGGGCAAGTCCAAGGTCTGCATCAATACCGTCATGGCGCAGGGAGTCAAATCCAAGTTCATAAAGCTTGTTCAGATAATTTGGAACGCCTATTGTGTTGAGCACATAAACAGCCGGAACATTCAGACTGGAAGCAAGTGCAATCCTGAGCCTTATAGGTCCGTTGTAGCGGTTGTTAAAGTTTGACGGAATATAAAGCTTTTCGTCACCAAATTCCTGAGGGATATCTGCAAGAATTGTAGAAGGTGTAAAAAGCGGGTTACCGTGCGGGTCCGGTGTTTCAAGTGCAAGGGCATATAAAAAAGGCTTCATTGAACTGCCCGGCTGGTTTCTTATAAGGACACCGTCTATCTGGCCGTTGTGAATCTCGTCAAAAAAGTCGGCGCTTCCAACCCAGGCAAGCGGAGTTCCGGTTTTGTTTTCTATAAGAAGCAGGCTTGCGTTGGAGATTCTGCTTCCCTGTGCCTGATCAAGACCCTGGCGTACAGTTCGTTCTGCAAAATGCTGGAGTTCAAGATTAAGTGTCAGAGTCTGCTGCGGCTGGGCCGGTCCTTTTTCTGCAACATCGCGTATATAGTGTGGCGCTTCAAAAGGGTAGTTAAATCTTTTTTGCGGAAGATATTGCATGAACTGGCTTACGCTAAGCTTTTGCTTATAGATTTTATTGTACAAGGCACACGCGCGGTCTGCACAATTAGTGTTTGCATTAAAAGGATCATAAAAGGTAGGGTTACGAGGAATTACTGCAAGGCAGCAGATCTGTTGTGGACTCAGTTTGTCCAGTGTGCAGCCGTAAAAGGTTCTTGCCGCAGAAGCAAAGCCCGTTGAACCGTATCCAAAATAAATGCTGTTTACATAAAGTTCAAAAATCTTTTTTTTGGAAAGCTTGGCTTCCAGAACGTAGGCATAAAAAATATCACGCAGCTTTCGCGAAATTGTTACATCCTTATCCTTAAAGATTGTTTTGATAAGCTGCATGGTAATTGTAGAACCGCCGCGCACAATCTTTTTGTGCTGCAGATTCTGCACCGCAGCATGGGTAATGGCAATTAAATCCGTACCGTTATGCAGATAAAAACGTCTGTCTTCGGTCCGCAGTATAATTTTGTGCACGTCCCTCGGAATAGACTTGTAATCAATGTACTCGCGGCGGTCGCCCTGAGCTACAGGAGTAACCTGGAGCAGTTGACCCTGACAGTCATAATAAACATGAGAAAACGGCTGGGCCTTAAATTCCTTGAGCTTGTCAAACGGAAAAAAAAGGAGCAGCAGATGTACTGCTGTAAGTACACCTGCTACCCATAAAAGTATTTTTGTTATTCTATTACGCACAGATAACCGTCTCCGCGTCCAAAGGTTTCCGGCTCATACATACATTCTGCCTGAACCGGTGGAACAGGATAAATACCTCTTCTTGCAGCCCTGAACGTAAAGTTTACGGTTGTGGTTCCTGAACCAAAGTAGTCCCAGAAGAACTGGATTTCGTTATCGTGAATTGTCTTGTTAGAAAGCCAGTGCCTCCAGCTGCTGTTATTTTCTTCTTCCACAGTTCCGGTTGTTACGAGTGAAGAATCAAGGATTTCGGCTCCGGAAGGAATTGGTGCGCGCAGAGCAACATAATCACGAGACTTGCTTGATTCAATCTTTATAGAAGCCTTGTACATCTTGCCGCTTGTAAGCTTGAGCAGACAGTCTGTGCTGTCAGAGCTGTTTACTACGGCACCTGTTTCAGGATCAGTAATTGTATATTCAACACTAATACCTTCGTTGCGTGCGCTTATATATTCATCAGGAAGTGCATAGCGCATTTCTACAGTGTAATAAAGATTACCGGCTCCGTCCTTCTGGAATTCAATTTCCTGAATCTTATCCTTTTCAAGCTTGGCAACAATTTCATCTTCAAACGGAAGCTTGAGTGTCTGAGGTTTTGCAGAAGCTCCCTTAAAGCTGCCGGTAAGCACCTTGCTGCCTGAAAGTGTTACGGTTGCAGAATAATCTGTTTCGTCAAGCTTGCGGCCCTTGATGTAGGTATAAATTGCTTCAAGAACGCGTGCTGTAGATGCAGTGTTCTGCCAGTAGCCGTGACTCTGGTTCTGCAGGAGTGTATACAAAAGCTTGTCTACCATGCCGTCCTTAGGATTTATTGTTGTAAGCAGCTGCATTATAAGTGCCATCTGCTCAGAATCTGAATTGTACCATTCCCAAAGGTCTGCACGTGTCTTGCGCTTGATTGTTACAGTTCTTGCATCCGGCTGAATGTAAGAGCGGATTTCTTTTGCAAGTACGTTTGCCTTTTCCTGTGTTCCATCAATGTTCTTCATATTAAGGTAAGCAAGGGCGAGCAGCGATTCTGTAGAAAGACTCATGTCACTGTGTTTTGCATAAAGCTTTTCCATTACAGGATATGCGTCGTTACCTATTGAAGAAAGAACATAGCTTGCGTAAGCCTTAAGGTAATCGGAAACATAATCAGAATTAATAGAACTCAGGATATAGTTGGAAAGAGTGTTTATATTATAACCATAGTCGTCCTGTGTATAACCGCGTTCAAGTCCAAGTGAGTACAGTGCAAGCATGCGCAGACTTACATAGAAGGAAGCGCGTTCTCCACCCGGCCAGTATGGGAATCCACCGTTATCCAGCTGATACTTGCCCCAGATGCTCAGGCTGTTCTTTACGCATTTTTGAGCATCTGCAACCTTTGAATTAAGGCCGAATACATCAATGTATTCACCAAAAATCATGAGCGGAAGTATGCGGGAAGACTGCTGTTCAAGACAACCATAAGGGTAATCAAACAGATAATTTACAGAACCACCCAGTACACCAAGACGGGTTGCGTCAATTGTAAAGGTAAGGTCACCGCGGCTTTCTTTTGCAAAGCCAGGAATTATAAGCTGTTCCTTTGTCTTGCCCTTGTTCTTTGAGTTGTCAATTGTTCCGTAGGTTGCAACGGTTTCGTAAGTGAATGTCTTTTCAATCTTAATAGGAGAGTTGAGTTTTTCATTCAGAATATCAGACTTAACGGTATATACAAGTTCTACAGTTCCCTGAGTTTTTGCACCAACATTAAAGTACACAACCGAAGAATCTCCCGGCGCTACATAAATCTTGTGCTCCTTGTCGCCGTCAACAAAGGCCTCGCCCGGTACAGTAATTCTTCCTTCAAGTTCATCCTGTGCTGTGTTCTTAGTAGGAGTACGTGTCTCAAGCGAAATGGTAACGTCGTGACCCTGACCGTCAAGGTTTGTAATAAGTACACCGCATTCTGCTGTATCACGTTCGCGAAGCTTTCTTGGCTGAACCTGCTGAATGTTTATAGGATTCTGTACTGTAAATTCTTCTTCCTGCAGTGCAAACAGATCTTCCTTTACACCAAAGGCTGTAACTCTGTAGGTTGTAAGGCTGTCCGGAACTTTAAAGCTTACAGTTGCTTCACCGTTTTTGTCTGTAATGATAACCGGCTCAAATACTGCAGTAGGGCGGAAATCCTTTCTTTCATCCTCATCCTTTTCTTCGTCTGAGTCACCACCCTGAAGATCCTTTATGCTGTAGGTTACAGGATCCATGAGCATTGCACGTGAGTCACCGCCCTTTACACGCAGAGGGAAGTTGTATCGTGAATAGAAATATTCAATAGGATTAGGAACGTGATAGTTGATCAGATCCAGTACTCCGCGGTCTACTGCCATTACGGTAAGCTCTGCATTTGCAAGAGGTTTGCCTCCCTTGGTTGCGGTAAGCTTAAGGGTTGCAGTTTCTCCTGGACGGTAAGAAGGCTTGTCCGATTCAACCTCTACTGTAAAGGCTCTTACATAAGGATTTACAAATACAGGAGTTACACCAAAGTAGCCCTTTGGCTTGTCCAGATCAGGCTCGCCGTACTGATGTGTTGGCTGACCCTGGCGTACAGAATAAGAAGAAACTGCTACGTAGATTACCGGTACATAGTTAGAAGCAACCGGAATTTCAATAACATTTGCAGGAGAATCAAAGTGACGAACTTCTTCTGTAAAGATACCTTCGCGTTCTACGGTAATAAGGTAGTCGCCGGAAGGAAGAGGGCTTTCCATAAGAATCTGTGCAACATCACCAGGATTGTACTGTGACTGATCCGGTGTAAGGTTTATGGATTCTGAATTGTAATCATTGTAGCGGTATGACTGTCCGCCAGTTACATAAAAGCCGTATTCTGTAATTACAGTTTGACCGTCGTTGTCGGTTCCTGTAAGCTTGAGTGTATACCAGCCGGAATTAGCAGGAGTAATTGCAAGCTTGCCGGCATCTGTTATTTCTACAGAACCTTCTGCCTCCTGAATATCCTGTCGTTCGTAGCGTGTATAAATTGTGTTATCAACACTCTGTTCGTGAATCATTGTCCATTCTTCGCGCGAAAGTGTATAGCTGATAGAAGAAACCTTTTTCTTTGCTTCTGTAAGCTTGTTGCCCTTTACGTCGGTAAGAATGTACGGGAATTCCATTTTTGTATTTATCTTGGCAAAGCCGGAGCTTCCCGAAGGTCGTTTTACACCAATATAGAATTTTGCCGGATGAACCATTACAGAGCTCTGGGTAGAAATTCTCTGATTTGAAATATCTGTTACAGAAGCTTCGGCCCTGTAAATGTAAGTGCGTCCGTCTGTTGTTTTTTCGGAATTACAAACAAGGGTTGCTTTTCCTTCTCCGTTGAGCTTGCCCTTGGCATCTGAATAATAGGTGCGGTAAGAGTAGTCGCTGGTTCCAAAAGAATAGCCCTTTGCTTCGGGAGTAGTAAAGGAAATGTCGTAAGCCTGCTTGTACCAGGTGCTTTCGTAGGCAGCTCCGTTCAAAGCTCCGCCTGCAAGATATTCTGCAGAAAGCTCGGCCGACAGGCTGTCTCCTGTATAATAAGTGATGTCTGGAATAGTAAGGCTTGCAGTAGTTTTTACGCGTTCAAATTCTGCAATCTGGAAGCGGATCTGTTCATAGTCATATTCGCCCTTTGCGTCATCTCGTTTGTATTTAATGGAATAAGAACCAGGCTCCTGTCCGTCCGGAATCTTAAATGAACCATAAAAACCTCCGGATTCGGAAAGACTTCCCTTAATAGGATCTGCAATTTTTTCACCGTTCCACCAGCCTTCTTCTGCAGTAATTGTATATGAGCCCTTATGTGCAATAAGTGAACCAAGCACCTGGTCGCGGTCAATTCCACGGAAGGTTACAATTTCTCCTGGGCGGTAAACTCCACGGTCTACGAACATAAAGGTGCGCTGAATAGGCTTGCGGGCACTCTGTCGTGAGCCTGTAGAAACACCATCTCTCCAGGAATTATGAGAGGTTGGTGTAAACATAGCCTTGTCATCACCCTTAGCAACATAGACAGTAAGATTATCCCTGTAGTTGTATTCGTAGTTAGAATTGCTTTCGTATTTTTTAATCTGTTCTTCGGTGTAATCAATAATTGCAAGACCGTCCGGATTTGTCTTTCCCTGTGCCAGAATATGGTTCAAAGGTTCATCCATATATTCACTGCATTCATCAAGAATATAAACGTCTGCATTTGCAACCGGTTTGTCTGTAGAAAGACTGTGTACCATTACAACTGCACGGTTTATACCCATACGGGTTGTAATACCAAGGTCTGTTACCTGAATTGTAAGGATGTTATCTTCGTCTCTGATTATTTCTTCGTTATCCCAGTAATCAAAATCCTTGTATCTTGTTTTTGCATCAAAGCGTACAAAGCCGTAGCCGTTTGTAAGATACGGATCCAGGTCAATTTCTTCAAAGTGGCGTCGGTCGGCTTCTCCGCGTTCAACAACAGTTTCGTCTTCGATCAGAATATTCTTGGAACTTGTGTACAAAGGATTTTTAAATTCCCTGATTTTGTAGTATGAGCCTGCAATTATGTTCTGGTGCTCGTAAAGGATTTTGTGAGGGAACTGTGCTTCAAGCATTCTGGCGCCGTAGTCCAGATAATTTACATAAGCTTTTACAGGTCTGGTTTTAAATGTAAAGTACCATTCATTTGTTCCGTTTCTAAAAAGCTGTCCGTGCTTGTCCTTAAAATCTTTTTCAATTGTAAGGTAGTATTCTGAATTAAGCTCAAGCGGCAGGCTGTGAATTGTAAGAAATCTTCCGTTGATAATTACGTTGTCTTTTGTAAGCTTCATGTTTTCGGTCTGGCTGCTTACATAAATGTGTTTAAGAACTTCATCAAGTGTTGGCTCCTGAGTAAAAATTACGCGGAGAGGATTTCCCATTTTTCCGTCGGTGTAGCGGGTATACTCATCTACGCTTACGGTATTAAACGGCTGAAGTGTCTTGTAGGTAAATCTTCTTGTTTCGTCAACTGACTTGATTGTAATTATTGCATTGTGCGGAACAGTGCCCTTTAAGGTTACGATAAATGAATTACTTGTCTGTTTTTCTTTATCGCATTTTGGTTCGTTGTTCCACCAGCTTAAGGTTTTGTTTGTAAAGTCTGCTTCTACGGTAAATTCATCCGGAGCAAGCTTGCGGTTTCCAATTGAAACTTCCAGCTTGGCAGCAAGAGAATCGGCCTTGAGCAGATAATTTGTTCTTATAAATGCGCGGTTTTCGTATGGAGGAAGTGCACCGCTTGTTGTGTCGTAGGCGCAGTCGCGTTCTTTTATGTAACCGCCGTTAAGGTTCTTGATTTTTACGGCTTCGGCCTGAGTTGTAAATACTGTGTCTCCGGTAATCTTGTCACCGTAAATTGATTTTAAACCAGGCTTAACTGTGATTGTATAATTTACCGAAGGATCTGCGGCTTCGTCTGCTTCAAAGGTGATGTTTTGTGTTCCATACCAGTGGAAGGTACCCTTAAGGGCCGGTTCAATGGAAACAACCTCAGAGGTAGAAGAAGGTGCGGGCAGGGCTGCAAGTGCTTTTACCGGCTGAGAAAATATTACATAGAACGAAGGCTTTTCCAGTTCTGAAACAACGGTTCCCTGAGGACCCCAGTCTTCTACTTCAAAAGGTCTGTCCGAATAATCTTCATCCTTCTTTGATTTTTTATTGTCCAGGTTCTGGGCATTGTATGGGTTAATCTTTTTTCGTTCTGAGCTGTAGCTTGTAACGTATTCGCTCAGCTTTCTTACAGCAGGAATAAATGAAGTAGATTCCTTCTGCTTTTTTGCTTTTTTAGACTGGCCGCCTTTTTCTCCTTCTGCCAGTTCTTCCTTCTGGTCCGGAGTTTCGGCTGTGTAGTCCGGCTTAAAGAAAGAAATCATGGAATTGTAAGAAACGCGGTCGTCTGTTATGGACATGTCAACAGCAACCCTCTGGGAGTTTTTCTTTAAATTAGGAAAAGTACTTTGAAAGCTAGCCGTTGATTTTTCATTCTTTTTACAGCCTGTAGTTACTGCTGCAAAAACGAGGATTGAAGTAATAAAAACCGGCAGAGCAAGTTTTTTAAAAAAGCTGTGAAAATTTTTCATCTGGATGTCCTTCCTATATTTGTGTTTTTCCGGTAGTCCATTTAAGAACTGCCGTAGCATATTTCATTTGATTTTCCGGCATAAAGACATAGTATTTTTTGTCGTCGGCGGCAATTACTAAAACCGTGCTGGTTGCCGAAGAAACCGATTTAACCGAAGCAACCGGCAATTCAATAATTTCTGTTTTGTTCAGGATAATTACACGCTGATTGGTTATTACAAGGTTTCCTTCGTTGTCCTTCTGGTTTGTTTCTGTTGCAAAATTTATTTTTTCATCGCTTCCAAGCTCTATGTGCAGAAAGTGGACCATTGGCATTTTGGAGTCGGGCCCCAGCGGCAGCTTGTATTTATTCGTATCTACATAAGGATTTTCGTAATTTGATTTTCCCTTTGAACGGAGATTCTGCCACAGAATAAGAAAAAGCATGAACAGGAAAAACAGGATAGGGTAAATGGCCGCACCATTGCCTTTTCCCTTTGCCTTGGTCTGTTCACTTTGCTGAGGAAGAAGCTCGCCTGGTTTTTTGCTGCCCCTTCCTTTGCCACCGGAACCGCTTCCGCCGGAGCCTGCATCAAAGGCTGTGTAGCCTCCGTTTGCTCCAAAAGGAAGTCCTATTCCGCCGGTATTAATGGACGGCTTTACAAAGAAAACCAGGACAATAAGGCCTGCATAAAAAGCTGTAAGAGCAAGCGAAAGAATGACCTTCAACTTTTTCTTCCAATTTGTGTAATAAAGCATTAAAACTATTCCAATAGGAATGCAGAGAATAGAAACAAAGCAGGCTATAGTGATGATTGAAAACAGTTTACTTTTTGACATTTAAACTCCATACCGTATGTTTTCTCAAGATTTTCCAACGTAAGGGTTTGTTCCATTGTACCACATATTGGTTTTTGCAACAATGGAAGAAGAATAAGGTCGTCGGCACAGGTACGGGCAGCATTTATATCATGAATGGAAACTAAAATTCCGGTATCGGTTGAATGCGCAAGTGAAGCAAGCTTTTTTAAGAGCAGGGGTTCGTAAACAAAATCCAGGTTGGCAGAAGGTTCGTCCAGCAGGATAAAGCGCGGGCTCTGGCAAATGGCGCGGGCAATCCTTGTCTTTTGAAATTCTCCGCCCGAAAGTGAATGAACAGGCCGGTCTGCAAGATCTGCAATTCCCATTTCTTCCATGGCCTGCAGGGCAATTTTTTCGTCTCCGGCAGTGTAGGATCCGTTTTTGGAATGACAGAACCGTCCCTGAAGCACTAGCTCCTTTACGGTAAAATTCCAGGTAGAAAATTCTGACTGCTGCATGTAAGAAACAAGCTGTGCCGCCTTAATGCGCGGGAGCTTTGCAAGCTCAAGTGCGTCTATCTGATCTGAGTCCGCAGAATCTGCACTCTTATTTACACCGCCAAGTATCTTAAGCCCCGGCTCAACCGCACCCGCAAGCACGGAAATAAGAGTAGATTTTCCACAGCCGTTTGGTCCGCACAGACAGGTAAGCTTTCCCGATTCAACTGCAACCGAGACATTCTTTAAAACCAGCTTATCGCCGTAGCCTGCACAGATATTCGAAACATACAGTTTTGCCATACAAAAGATTATAACGCATATTCTTTTTGCTTGACATACTATGACAGACGTAGTATGATAAATATAGTACGACAGACGTAGTAACGTTTGACGTAGTAAGTTGTTTGTAAATATAGAGGAGGCAGAGTGATGATTTCGATCAGCAGTGATGTCATTCGTGGTTATAACGACACGATGATTCTTTTCCTGCTAAGATCTGCGCCCTCCTACGGATATGAAATATCCAAAAACATAAAGGCTATGACGTCGGAAAAATACATTATAAAAGAAACGACGTTGTATTCGGCTTTTACGCGCATGGAAGAAAACGGTTACGTGGAATCATATTCGCAGGAAGCAGAAAACGGCAAGCGAAGAACCTATTATCGTATAACCGAAAAAGGCAAATCGTATTACGAAGAAAAATGCGATGAATGGAAACTTACAAAAGAAGTTGTAGAAAAATTTATATCCAGAAACCAGGAGGCAGAAAATGGAAACAATTAAAAATTATCTGGAATCAATGTTCAGGAATCTTCCAAACACAGAAGAGGTTCTCCGCGCAAAGAGCGAGCTTCTTCAGATGATGGAAGACAAGTACACGGAGCTTATCCGCGAAGGCAAGTCAGAAAACGAAGCAGTTGCCAAGGTAATTGCAGAATTTGGTAACCTTGATGAAATAGCTTCTAGCCTTGGAATTAAGGAAGTAATCGGCGAAAGAAAAGAACGCACACGCCGCAATGTAAGCCTGGAAGAAATTACAGATTATATGCGCGACCGCTCAAGTTCATTCCTGCTTAAGGCAATAGGACTTTTCTTCTTTATCACCTGTCCTGTTCCGCCAATTCTTTCAGACCTGTTTGCACGCAGAGACTGGGCCGGAGCTGTCCTTTTGTTTGTGTTCGTTGCACTGGGAATTGCCTTTATGATTACAGGCAAAAACCGCGTAGATCAGTGGCACTTTCTTAAGTCTGAACCTTGTTCAATAAGTCCTGCAACAACAGATTTTGTTTCTGCAGAAAAGCGTAAGTTTGAACCGTACTATACAGTTATGCTGTGCATCGGTATGGCTTTGTGTGTATGCTGTGTAATTCCTGCAATTGTTCTGGATGATATTCCAGACAACAACGACTGGGGTGGAGCACTTCTGTTCATTATGGTTGGTGTTGGAGTTGGCCTTATCCGTTATACAAGCGGAAGATATAAGATGTACAAGCAGCTTCTGGCCCTTAATTCCGAAGATACAATCGGTGGAACTTATACAGGTTCAAAGGACAAGGAACCGATTTATTCAAACAACACAATCCGTGTAATCATGTCGGTGTACTGGCAGTCAATTACCTGTATCTATCTTTGTGTAAGCTTCTTAACCTTTAGCTGGGGCATTACATGGATTATCTGGCCTATTGCAGGTATAATCAAAAAGATGCTGGACAATATTTATTCATCCGGCAATTAATAAGGCTTGTGTACAGGAGTAAAATATGAAAAAGACAGTTTTCTTGATAATAATTACCGCCATTACGGTTTTGTGCATCCTTTTGGGAGCGTTCAGACATCTTCATATTTCTGACAAGCCGTCAAAGAAATTCGGTTCGTCAATCGGAAGATCTATCCATAATGCTACATCCTTTGCAGACGATTTTTTTGATGATCTTGATGATGATGCAGAATGGAGCTATAACGATTCTGATAACCTTGAAAAGTTTGATTCAATCAAAATTGATGGAAACGTTATGGGCATCGAAATTAAATATGGTTCTACCTATTCCATCAACACCAAATATATTCACGATTGGATGAAGCCGGCTCACAAGGTAAGCGATGGAGTTCTTAAAATTTCTCAGCCGGGCTTCAGAAGAAAAAGAGTTGCCAACGGAAACTGCAAGGTATCCATTACAATTCCACAGGGGATAAAGCTTGATTCTCTTCATATCAATGTTGATGTTGGTGGTGTAACTATTGATGACCTGCAGATTGAAGACGGCGTTATTTCTACAGATGTAGGCGGCATTGACCTGGACAACGTAGAGTTTGAAACCTTTAAGATTACTTCTGATGTCGGCGGAGTTTCTGTAAATCTTGCAAGCCCTATCAGCGAATATACTCTTGATGTAAGATCTGACATTGGCGGAATTTCGGTAACAGGTGCTTCGGCTAAACGCAGCTATTCACAACATGGTACAACCGACAAACATCTTAAGGTTAAGACCGATGTCGGCGGAATAGAAATTAAACAGTAAGCGGAGATTTATATGAGCGGGTATAAAACAGTTTCTTCAAATATCATCGTAAGCGATTATCCGGATCCTGATGTAATTCGTGTTGATGATGTTTACTACATGGTTAGTACGACCATGCATTTTATGCCGGGCTGTGTAATACTTCGTTCATATAATCTTAGCGACTGGGAGTTTGCTTCTTATGTTTTTGATGAACTTGAACCAACTCCCGGTCAGACCTTAAGCGATAACCGCGGTGTGTACGGCAAGGGAATGTGGGCGGCCTCGCTCAAATATCACGACAATAAATTTTATGTCTGCTTTGTTGCCAACGATACACACAAGACCTATCTTTTTACCGCAGATTCTATTGAGGGGCCCTGGACCAGATCAAACATTCAGGGCTTTTATCATGACATGTCACTTTTCTGGGATGATGACGGACGCGTGTATGCAGTGTGCGGAAATACCGAGATTCATCTTATAGAGCTTGAAGCAGATTTGAGCGGACCAAAAAAGGGTGGGGTGGACCGCGTGATAATCCGTGATGATCCGGAAAAAAGCGTGCTTGGTTATGAAGGAAGCCATCTGTATAAAATCAACGGGCGCTACTATAATTTTATGATTCACATTCCAAAAGGAAAGATGCGCACCGAGGCTTGTTTTACTGCAGATAAAATAGAGGGGCCTTATACAGGAGGCGACGTACTTTGCTCAGACCTTGGCGGCTGGAACAGTGGAGTTGCCCAGGGCGGAATAGTGCAGAATAAACAGGGAAAATGGTACGGCATACTTTTCCAGGATCACGGAGCCTTGGGCCGCATTCCTGTTCTTGTCCCGGTAAGCTTTGGTCCGGACGGCTTTCCTGTTTTTGGAGAAACAGCTCCAGACAAAAATCAGATTGCGCCACAAACCGTGAGCGTATTGGACAACAAGCCTGACTACAAATACAAGCCTCTTTGGAGCAACGATTTTACAGACCCCGCCTGGCAGTGGAATCATATTCCCGATAAAACTCTTTGCACCAGAACCGCAGATAAATACACAATCCAGACAGGCAAGACTGTTACAAACATAACCCAGGCCTGCAACACACTTACCCAGAGAACCCTTAGCGAAAAATGTGCCGGTGTTGTAACAATAAATACCACAGACCTTAAGGACGGAGACATTGCGGGGCTTGCCGCTTTAGAAGGCGAATACGGTTTTATTGCAGTAAAAAAACAGCAGGGAAAATTTTATCTTATTCAGGCTGAGCACAAATCTAAAAACAGTCCGTGGGCCATGGGAGTTTTTGATACCGATCCGCCTGACATAAAAGCCGAGCTCCCCGTAAACGATACTACACTCCTTCTCAAAATAGAATTTGACCTTACAAGACCGGTCCAGCAGGCAAAGATGTTTTATAAATTGCAGGGCGCCGTAGACTTTGTTCCTCTAGGTCAGCCTGTTCAACTGCGCTATACTCTGGATCAGTTTGTGGGAGTTCGTTTTGCATTGTTTGCCTATTCCACACAGCAGACCGGCGGCAAGGCAGACTTTTCAGATTTTAACTATTCTTTTTTGTAAGACAAAGCGAAATAAAAAACGGCACGCCAAGAATTGAAGTAATGATTCCCGCAGGAAGCTCTCCGGGGATAATTACTATGCGTGCAATTGTGTCGCTCAAAAGCAAAAGCACAGCACCAAAAATCATACTCATAGGAATAAGAGACCGGCTCTTAGGTCCGTGCAGCTTACGTACAACATGAGGCGCAATCAATCCGACAAAGCCTATGGTACCTCCGGCACAGACACCCGCACTCACTGCAAGCGCTCCGCTCACAAGGACAAGAATGCGCAGGCGGTCAACTTCCACTCCCAAAGAGGCGGCAGTTTTTTCTCCGCACGAAAGCAAATCCAAAGGCCGTGCTATGCAAAGCATTATTATAAGAGACACAGCCGAAGGAATGAGTATAAAAATAAGCTCCTTCCAGCCGCGTCCGTTAAAGCTTCCCAAAATCCATGTATAGATAGAATGAAGCTCTTTGTTGCTTGTTAAAAGAATTGCAGAAGAGATTGCAGAATAAAGTGTACCAAGAGCAGTACCACACAAAAGCAGCATTATGGAAGAAGATTTTCCGGCCCTGCTGAATGCAAGAGCCGTAACAAAAAGTCCCGCCGCAAGTGCACCCGCAAAAGCACAAAAGTTTATGGGAGAAATAAATTTAAATACAGTCTGAGTTAAAAACGGAGGAAGCTCAGGCAGTGCCGAAAGGATTATTGTTGCAATAACTGCACCAAGCGTTGCTCCGGAAGAAATGCCCATAATTGCGGGTTCTGCAAGCGGGTTACGGAAAAACAGCTGGAATACTGCACCACTACCGCCAAGTAGAATGCCTGTCAAAAGAACAAGTGTACTTCTTGGCAGACGGAGCTTCCATAAGATAATGTTTTCAAATTTGTTGCCCTGACCGATTAATGCTGCAAGACTCAGCTTTTCTGCACCAAGTGCAAGCGAAAGAAAGAATGCAGCAATCAGCAGGATTACAGACAGGATTTTTTTCATTTAAGCAGTTGGGAAAGATCCAGTACAACGTCGGCACAGCGTGGTCCCGGGCGTGAATAAAGATTGTCATCAATAATATAAATCTTTCCGTTTACAACGGCATCAATGTTTTCCCAGCCGGCGCGGGCCTGTACATCTTCTACAGTTATTCCGTTTCCGGCAGGCAGCAGTATTACCTGAGGGTTTCTTGCAATCAGGCTTTCTTCACTTATCATAGGATAAGCTTCTGTAATGTCATCAAAAATATTTTTACCGCCGGCTGCCATAATTACGTCATTCAAAAACGAAGAAGAACCAATTGACATGTAAGGAGAATTCCATACTTCATAATAAATGGTAACAGGTTCTGCCGCAGCCTCTTCCTGCAAAAGTGCGTCACTTGCCTTTTTAAGCTTTTTTTCCATGTCAGTTATAACATCAACAGCACCTTTTGCGTGTCCGGTAATTTTACCAATCTCAATAATTTCCTGTTTAATATCTTCAATAGAAGTGCCTTTTGCCATGAACCAGCTTATTCCGTATTCATCAAGCGGCTGAACCAGAAAGTCATGCATGCCCTGTGTAAGGTAAACCAAATCAGGCTTAAAAGAAAGGATTGTTTCTATGCTAAGTGCCTTTCCGTCAAAGCCGCCAGCTACAGGTTTTTCCTTTGCTTCTTCAGGATAATCTGTAAATTCAGAAACAGCTGCAACCTGGTCTCCTGCTCCAATTGCAAAAAGAATTTCTGCCGCAGAAGGCGAGAGTGCAACAATAGAGGTTGGAATATCTTTAGAAGCCTCAGTATTCATAAGGCTCTTTTTAATCTTTTTAACGACAGTCTTTTTTGGTTTAGCAGATACACTGAATGCCAGTGCAAAAGCCATAAGAACGATAAAAACTTTTTTCAGATTCTTTTTCATTTTATAACTCCTATGTTATTTCTTGCAGCCCCATTGTGCAAAGTAAGCATCAAGCTGAGTTTTAATTTCTTCAGTAATTATAGTTTTGTCACCGCTAGTATAAAGTGCTTCGATTACATCAGACATGGTAACAATTGCCGCTGTCGGAAATCCGTAAGTCTGCGAAATAACTTCAAGTGCAGAACGGTCAGAATCCGGTGCATGTTCTTCGCGGTTCAAACTTACAATTTCGCCCACAATTTTAATTCCGCCCGGGGTAGTTTCCAGAGCCTTAATCTTAGGATAAACTTCTTCAATAGATTTACCCGAGGTAGTTACGTCTTCGATAATAACAACCTTGTCGCCATCCTGAATTTTATATCCAAGAATAGAACCTTTATCTGCACCGTGGTCTTTTTCTTCCTTGCGGTCGCAGCAGTATTTTATATCCTTTCCGTAGAGTTCAGAAAAAGCAATGGCAGTGGTTACGGCAAGCGGAATGCCCTTGTAAGCCGGACCAAAAAATACATCAATGTCGTCGCCAAAATTATCGTGAACTGCTTTTGCATAATATTCACCAAGCTTTTTAAGCTGGCTTCCGGTGATGTAGGCTCCTGCATTCATAAAAAACGGAGACTGTCTGCCGCTTTTGAGTGTGAAAGAACCGAATTTGAGAACCTGACTCTGAACCATAAAGTCAATAAATTCTTTTTTATACTGTTCCATAAAGACTCCTTAGGGTATTATAAAATATATTAAAAGTATGTACAATTATAAACAGGAGTCTTTATGGCACAAATATTCATACCGGGTAAAGAACTGTTACAGCCTCAAAAATCCGATTATTCAGAAACTCTCCGTTATCTTGGATATCACAAGGTTGATGTTCCTGAGCAGTCTGTGCAGGAGCTTTTGGATGCTGCAGTGCCCGAGCTTTATGAATGCATAAAGCCGCAGGGAGTTTACGAAACCTTTCCCGTTCAGGTTGAATATGATGAAGCGGCCGGTAAAGGAATTGTACAGTTTGCACAAGAGACCATTCAGTCTGTGGACCTTGCCCGCAACTTGAGGCAGTGTTCCCAGGTTACAATTTTTGCCGCAACAATAGGTCCCATGGTAGACTCCCTCATCAGACGTACACAGATAAAGGACCCGGCCAAGGCTGCAGTGTTGCAGTCTGCAGGTGCAATGTTTGCCGAAAAATTTGTTGATTTGCTTAATGAAAAAATAGAGGATGAAATTAAGGCTCAGGGCCTGAGCTGCCGTCCAAGGTTCAGCCCCGGTTACGGAGACCTGGCACTCGAAACACAAAAGATTTTCTTTAGGCTTTTGCCATGCTCCAGAATTGGACTGAGCCTTATGGACACGCTTATCATGTCGCCCGAAAAATCGGTTACGGCTTTTGCAGGTTCAGGACGCTAAAGAACGCAGGCTTGCACTGATAATCTTTTTCAAACAAAAGCGGACGCTGCACCTTGTTCATAGCATCTGAGTTGTTGCGGATCCACGAAACCTCGTCCCTTGTACCCCATAAAGTTACACCACAAATTCCGTTGTTATCGGCAAGCTTTCTATATTTAAGAAAAAGCGTAAAGTAATCTGCATAAAGCTTTGCAAGCTCATCCTGAGTAGCTAACTTTCCACCAAAAGCAATTTCCATTTCGGTTACCTGAACATCAAGCCCAAGCTCAAGGAATGTTTTTACTGCAGCTTCGTAGGCATAGGTGCTCGGATAGATCATGCTTATGTGAGACTGCATTCCTATAACATCAATTCTTGCATCCTTGCTGGCTCTAATGTCCTGAACAATTTTACAGATTGCCTTTGTTTTTGTCGGGAGATAACAGTTGTAATCGTTGTAAGCAAGCTTTACGTCCGCAGGTGCATAACGGTTTGCATAGCGGAATGCATTTACAATAAATGTGTCGTTGCCGTAAATATTAAACCATGGGCTTTCTGTTCTTAGCGGATTATCTGTCCACGCAGAATCTGTACAGGCTTCGTTTACAACATCCCAGGTAATGATTATGCGTTTGCCACCATTGTGTTTGTCTTCCCAGGACTTTACATGTTCCAGAACAGATTTGATGTACCATTCAAGGCGGGCATTCATTGTGGCCTTGTCTACAAAGCCTCCGTTGGAGCGGTAACCTTCTTTAAAGAACCAGTCCGGAGTCTGATTATGCCAAACCAGAACATGGCCGCGCATAATCATTTTATATTTTTTTGCAATTCCAAGAATCTTATCAAGCCGTCCAAAGCCTTCCAGCGAAGCAGGCACCTTGTAAACCTTTCCATCCTCGGCAGTAAAATCTACAAGCTGTTCAGGTATAGCCCAGTTAAAAATAAAATCCGGTTTACATTCATTTTCGCAGGTAAAGCAGCTTGCCTGGTAGCTCACCCCTTTCATAATGTCAGCATTGTTCAACTGCATCTCCGGCACCGCAAACCCAAAGTAATCAAAATAATCCTTGTACGCATCCTTAAGCGCCGGCACTTCCGTCCATTTCTGCGGAACAATACTTTTTTCTGCCGCAGCCCCCGACCCCTGTATCGTACTAAACTGTGCCTTAAAAACAGACTGCGGGTTGTTACTTTCGTTTTTCTTACTGTGATTGCAGGAAAACATAAGCAGTCCTGCGGCTGTGATAATTAATAATAGTCTTTTCATACAGATATTTTTATCAGAAAAGCGATAAATAAACAATTAAAATTGTCGGATGGCAATACTTGTGATATACTGTAAAACGATTAACCAAAGGAGATATTCTTATTATGAAAAAACAAGTTTTTAACCCATATATGCCGTCGTGGGAATATGTGCCGGACGGGGAGCCGCATGTTTTTGGAGACCGTGTTTATGTTTACGGTTCGCATGACGAGTTCAACGGAGCAGTTTTTTGTCTTGGCGACTACATCTGCTATTCGGCTCCGGTTACAGATTTAACCGACTGGCGTTACGAAGGTGTTATATATAGAAAAGATCAGGACCCGGCCCAGGACGGACGCATGGTTTTGTATGCTCCGGATGTTGCTGTGGGCCCGGACGGACGCTACTATCTTTATTATGTAATGGACAAGGTTGGCTTTGTTTCTGTAGCAGTGTGCGACAAGCCGGCCGGTAAATATGAATTTTACGGTTATGTTCACTACAAGGATGGAACCCGGCTTGGAGACCGCAAGGGAGATATGCCGCAGTTTGACCCGGGCGTTATCCGCGAAGGAGATAAAACCTACCTGTATACAGGCTTTAGCGGACGCCATATGATTGACCGCATTGGTGCAATGGCAACAACTCTTGGACCTGATATGATTACAATCGAAGAAGAACCTGTTGTAATTATTCCGGGTGACATGTATGTAGATCTTAAGTCGCCTTCTGAAGTAACGACAGGCTGTCCTTACCCGCTCAAATCAATTGAAAACTGGGCCGGTTATAAAAATCATGCCTTCTTTGAAGCACCAAGCATCCGCAAAATAGGCGACACCTACTACTTTGTTTATTCAAGTGAAGTTATGCACGAGCTTTGTTATGCAACCAGTAAATCTCCGCGCGACAACTTTGTATATGGCGGCGTTATCGTAAGTAATGTTGATATGCATATAGACACCTATAAACCTGCCGATATGCCTGTGGCCTACGGTGCAAACAATCACGGAGGTTTTGAGCTTATAAACGGCCAGTACTACATGTTCTACCACCGTCACACCAATGCCAACTGGTACAGCCGCCAGGGCTGCGCCGAAAAAATGACTGTAAATGCCGACGGTTCAATTCCTCAGGTAGAAATAACTTCCTGCGGTTTGAATGGTGGCCCGCTCAAGGCACAAGGGGAATATGGTGCATACATTGCCTGCCACATTTTTAATCCGGACAAGCCGGGCCCTTATGTTGGACCGGGTCAGCCAAGAATAACTCAGGATGGCCGCGACGGCGACGAAGAACCGGGCTACATCGTAGACATAACCGACAAGACAACAATCGGCTTTAAGTATTTTGATTTTAAGGATGTTCACAAGCTGTCACTGGTTGTGCGCGGTTATATGTATGGTGCATTCGAAATCCGTAACAAATGGGACGGTCCTGTTCTTGGTACTCTCAAATGTGAATCTGCAAACTTCTGGGAGCCCGATACCATAGACATAGACTTCCCGGACGGAAACCACGCCCTTTATCTGACCTGGGTCGGCGGCGGCAGCGCCCAGTTAAAATCGATTAAGTTTTCATAGGTCCCCTGGCACCTGGAACCTAATTACTCGGAATAATAATATTTTTACCGTTCCTCTGGTATTGCTTGGGGGTGCACTTCATGTAGGACTTAAAGGTCTTGGAAAAATACTGAACCGTGTTAAAGCCGTTTTCGGTGGCAATTTCGGTTACGTTCTTGGAAGTATAAATTAAATCGAGGCATGACTTTTCTATTCTATATTTATTGATATAGTCGGTAAGGTTCATGCCCATATTTTTTTTAAACAGACGGATAAAGTGACTCTTGCTGTACGAGGTGATTTTTAAAACATCATCCAGCGAAATATTTTCCCTGTAATGGTCGCGTATATAACTAATCGTAACATCTATTGCATTTACGGTGTGGCCCTTTTCTGTTCTTATGCTTTCAGAAATTTCTACATACTGATTTGTAAGCAGCACACACGAAATAA
Source organism: Treponema sp. (assembly GCA_017550685.1). GTDB lineage: Bacteria > Spirochaetota > Spirochaetia > Treponematales > Treponemataceae > Treponema_D. The sequence goes on from JAFZOJ010000052.1 coordinate 34,353, forward strand.
TATCAAACAGAACTGATTTTACAAAAAGCTCGTGACCAAAGGTTTTTTCCTTGGAAAAGGTTGAGGCATCCCGCAGCTTCATCAAAACGGCATCGGGCAGCTTTATGTATCTGGAAACCCTTATGCTGTCCAGCGTATTCCTTATAGGTTCACCCTGATTTCCCAGAACGGAGCTGTCAAAAACCATTGCGTAATAGTGATATTTTATTCCTTCAATTTTTTTTACGTAGTGATTTGTGCCCGGGTGCATAAAGATAACGTCGCCTGCCTTTACGGTCATGACAGAATCTTCCAGTCCGAATTCCACAGAACCTTCATCCAGATAAAAAATTTCGTATTCTATCTGGTGATGCGCCTGCTCCAGATATGCATTCTGCGAAAAGATTCCTATAGGAAATTCGTTGGTATAGGCCATAAATAAATTATATCATACTTTTTTATAAAATGAGAATAAATTGTAAAAAATGTGCAAGTTTGATTGTATTTTTATCTTTGAAGGAGAATGATAATTATTTTGTTCAAGATAAGTAAACCTAAAAATTGCTTTCGCAATTTTTTTAACGGTTTGCTATTGAACACCGGCCGCCAGCGGCCTTACACACACAGGAGAAAAAAACACAATGTTAAGAATCGCACAAACCAAATTTGGAAAGATTGAAGGTTTGCCTGCCGCAGATCCCCGGATCACTTCTTTTAAAGGCATTCCTTTTGCAAAGCAGCCGGTTGGCAATTTAAGATGGCACGCCCCTGTTCCTTGGGACGAAAAATGGGAAGGCACAATGCAGGCCTATAAGTTTTCACCAATCCCGGTACAGCCAACCCCTTATTATGACCCTAACGACATCTATTGCCGTGAATGGTCTGTAGACAAAGACATTCCAATGGGAGAAGACTGTCTTACCGTAAATATATGGACTCCTGCCAATGCCGCAGACGAAAAGCTTCCTGTATATTTCTGGATTTATGGCGGAGGATGGCAGACAGGCTTTACTGCCGAAATGGAATTTGACGGAGAACGCATTGCCCGACGCGGTATTGTTGTTGTTACCGTAAACTATCGTCTTAATGTTCTTGGCTTTTTATGTCACCCCGAAATTACAGCAGAAAATCCTGAGCAGCCGGCCAACTTTGGTCTGCTTGATCAAAGATGTGCCATGCAGTGGGTTAAAGACAACATCAGCGCATTTGGAGGGGATCCGGACAATATTACAATAGGAGGACAGTCTGCAGGTGGCGGCAGCGTTCTTAATCAGATTGCCTATGGAACACAGGGCATCTTTAAGAGAGCCGTAGTTCACAGCGGAATGTTCTATGCTCCCGGAATACCATTCTTCAAACAGAAGAACCTTAAGGAAGCAGAGCAGTGCGGTGTAGATTTCTTCAATTTTATGGGTGTTAAAAATCTTGCCGAAGCCCGTGCAATTGATACTCCGACCCTGCGCAAAAAGTGGGATGAATACGGCGGACATGCAAAATCAATTGCAACCTGGACTCCTATATGTGATGATAAATTTGTGTGCGGAGATTTCTTTGAGCTTTTGCAGCAAGGAAAGATTGAACCTGTTCCTCTTATCCTTGGTCATACTACAGATGAATTCCTGTTCCCTATAGATCCTGCAAAACCGGAAGGCCCTAAGTTTAAGCCGCTTGAAGTTGCCGTTCAGAAGTATGAAGAATTCCTGGAGCAGACCGGTAAAAAGGCTGACAACTGGTATTACGAATTTGACGTGCCTATTCCTGGCTGGGATAATCCGGGAACCTTCCATTCTGTAGACCTCTGGTTCTGGTTTGAAACTCTTGCAAAGTGCTGGAGACCGTTCAAAGGCATGCAGTATGATGTTTCACGCAAGATGTGCAATTACCTGTGCAATTTTGTAAAGGCCGGAAATCCAAACGGAAAAGACTGTGATGACAGCCCGCTTCCGGAATGGAAACCTTATACAACAGGCGATACAAACAAGATGATTTTCAATACCGACGCCCAGCCGGTAAAATAGTTAGCTTTGTTTGACAAAACCTGGTGTCATTGTCGGGCTAGACCCGACAATCTTTCAGAAAATGAGACTATATTATAAAAAATATGATAGTATAGATGTATTTTTTATAAAAATCACATCTAAACTATATATATCTACAAAATGTTGGAGTAAATATGTCCGGCATTGTGCTTTTTTACCTTAGGCACGCGTAGATATGGGTCCGAGTGGGGGATGATGGTGGAAAATCTTTCTACCAAGGGTGAAATCGAATCTTTAATCAGTTACTCCTGACAGGTGTTCAAGCCGTCGATGTAATTCAGGCAGTCGCCTTGCAATCTGTGCATTAAATGCCGGGTATGCAGACTGTCAGAATCGGAGGTTATGAGCGTCTGGATTTGATAAGCTGGTTCGGTGCTTTTTCGGCTACCCGACATCTTACCAGAGTAAAACGGAGCTCAGAATCAACTGCTTCTGCCTTATGTGTAGAAGGGGAAGATTCTGCAGCTTTTTTGTGTGCAGGTATATCGTTTTTACTTGCTAAATCACTGTAAAGTGATGTAAACTTTTAATTGGTTTTTATAATTTTGCAAGAATTTAATTCGCGCAGAATTAAAAAATATATTTTCAAAAAAAAGTCAATAAGGAGGACTTTTATGAAAAAAACAGTTGCAGTGTTGCTTATGGCATGTGCTTTGGCAACATCAATGTTTGCTGCAAAGAAGCCAGAAAAACTTAAGATTTCTGTATTCACAATTCAGCAGCGCAAACAGCCACCTAAGAACAACAAGACTTACAAGTGGATCAAAGACAACTTTGGTGTTGAATTCACTTGGGATATCTTGGTAGGTGACAAGGATCAGAAGATTGGTTTGCTTATCGCTTCTGGTGACCTTCCTGACCTCGTAGAAGTAGATTCAGAGAAGTTCCAGGGTGCTGGATGTCTTTATGACCTCAAGCCTTACATCGAGAAGTACTGCCCTAACTTGCTCAAGCACTATTCTTCAGCTTGGAAGAAAATGATCGACCAGGACTCAGAAAAAGATGCTAACGGCAAGATCACAAAGGAACACATCTATTCTCTTCCTAACTATGGTGTATATGATGGAACTCCATCTGACACATACTACAACCAGAATGGTTGGTGGATTCAGAAAGCTGTTCTTAAGGAATACGGATATCCTGTAATCAAGACAATTGATCAGTATTTCGACCTTATCGAAAAATACTACAAGAAGTATCCAACAATTGATGGAATGCCAACAATTCCTTTCAATATCATTACAGCTGACTGGGAAGCATTTGACCTCTGGAACCCACCAAACTTCTTGGCTGGATATCCAAACGATGGTAACGGACACGTAACTCTCGAAAATGGTAAGTATATCTATACTGACAACTTCACAGATGCAAATGCTAAGAGATGGTTCAAGCTCGCTAACGGATATTTCCAGCGCGGTTTGATCGATCCAGAATCATTCACAGACAACCGTGACCAGTACTATGCTAAGATTGCTCAGGGTCGTGTACTTGGTATGTTCATTCAGGGATGGCAGTTCATGGGCGAACCAGAATTGACACTTTGGACAGCTGGAAAAGATGAAAGAACATATGCTCCACTTCCTGTAACATTCGACGAATCAATTAAGCCTCACTATCGTGACCGCTCTCTTCCAAACCTCCAGAGAGGTTATGGTATCACAAAGAAGGTTAAAGAAGACAAGGCTATCAAGATCTTGAAGTTCATGGATGAAATGATCAAAGAAGAAAACCAGAAAGTTCTCTACTGGGGATTTGAAGGAACTGACTATCTCATCGATACAGACGGATCTAAGACTGGTACAAAGGGTGCCGCTTATCGTACACAGAAGATGCGCGATCAGCAGAAGGATCCTAACTATCAGGAAAAACAGTACGCTATGCTCTGGCGCGAAGAAGCTCCAAAGCTTGAAGGTACTATGAAGTCTGGATATACACGTTCTATGGATGAACTTCCATGGGAATATGAACTTTCACAGAAAGCAGTTGATATCGAACTCTGGAAGGCTTACGGTGTAGGTTCTTATGCTGAATTCGTAGATTCTAACCCTCCACAGAATGCTGGATGGTACCCAATGTGGCAGTGTAACCCATCTGCTGAAAAGGGTGGATTCGAAGAAGAAGCTGCAGTAGCTATGACTGGATTCGAAACAGTTCAGAGAAAGTATCTCCCTATGATGATCATGGGTAAACCAGCTGATTTCGACAAGACATGGGATGAATACTGCAAGTTGCTCAAGCCTCTTACAGCTACATACAACAAGTTCATGCAGCAGCAGCTTGACAACCGTGTAGAAATCTTCGGTGGTTTCCAGGACTAGTTAGATTTTGACACTTAATGTGTTAAAATAGTCTACACAAAGACGGAAGAGTCTATGATTCTTCCGTCAAAAAAGTCCACGGAGTTTTTCTGTGGACTTTTTTTGCATACTTTATAAAAAAAGTACTGCCGATTTCTTCGGCAAACAATTCGTTTTTGATGGGTGTTTTTTATGAAAAATAAAAAAACTGAAGCAGCTGCTGTTGCAACAACAGAAACTGCGCTTACAAATAAAAAGAGCAAATGGAAGCTTTTGGGCAAGCAGAAAATGCTTATGCTTATGTCTGTGCCTTTTGTTCTTTATATTATTTTGTTCCGATATATCCCTCTTTGGGGATGGACAATGGGTTTCCAAAGATATAAGCCTCAGTTGGCCTTTAGTGAGCAGGAATGGGTTGGTTTCCATTGGTTTGCAGAACTTTTTAAGAGTGAGGAATTCCTTCTTTCTTTAAGAAATACAGTCTGCATGAGCCTTATAAGTACAGCTCTTGGTTATATTACTGCAATTATTCTTGCAGTCTTTTTGAACGAAGTTCGTGTTATAGGTATAAAGAGATTTGTTCAAACTGTATCTTATCTCCCGCACTTCCTTTCTTGGGTTATTGTAACGGGATTAGTTGCGAATGTTCTTTCCGTTTCTGACGGAATTTTAAATAACATATTGTTGGGACTTCATCTGGTAAAAGAGCCTATACAATGGCTTGCAACTCCAAAATACTTCTGGCATATCATCGGTTGGACTTATGTATGGAAGGAAGTAGGTTGGAACACAATCGTATACCTTGGTGCAATGACTGCTATTGACCCATGTCTGTACGAAGCTGCACAGATTGATGGTTGTGGACGTCTCCGCAAGATCTGGCACATTACTTTGCCAGGTATTAAACCAACAATCATTATTATGATGATTATGTCTGCAGGTCATATCCTTGATGCTAACTTTGAAATGCCGTTCTTCTTGCAGAATGGACTTATCATTGACTACGCAAATACAATTGACCTTTATGTATTGAAGTTTGGTTTCAAGTTGTTTAACTTCTCTCTTGCAACCGCTGCAGGTATCTTTAAGAATGCCGTTAATATTCTTCTCTTGCTTTTAGCCAACTGGCTTGCTAAGAGAGCCGGCGAGGAGCGTTTAATATGACAGACGAAAACAAACTTAATCAGTATTACGCTGCTAAAAGGCAGACACAGATTAGTAATATTATATTTGATACCATAATCTTTATAACACTGGCTTTTGTTGTTATAGCAACAGTTTATCCTTTCTGGAACACAGTTGCCATTTCGTTCAACGATGGTCTTGATGCTTTGAAGGGTGGTATTAAGCTTTGGCCTCGTAAATTTACCTGGCAAAACTATGCTAATCTTTTTACAACAGATGAAATTTTCCATGCTGGAATTATTTCTGTAGTTCGTACAATTCTTCAGACTATTTTGAGCGTATTCTGTACTTCTATGCTTGCTTATGCTCTTAGCCGTAAGGAATTTGTAATCCGCAGACCTCTTACATCTGTTATCGTTATTTCTATGTATATCAACGCAGGTTTGATTCCTGGATACATGCTCATTAAGAATCTTCATCTTATCGGTAAGTTTTCAGTTTATATCATTCCTTGTCTCGTAGATGTATTCAACTTTATTCTTGTAAGAACTTATATTAATGGTCTTCCAGACAGCTTTGTTGAATCTGCACGTATTGATGGTGCTAATGAATTCAAGATTTTCTTGAGCATCATTATGCCGCTCATCGTACCTTCTATTGCTATGATTTCTTTGTTCGTAGCCGTAGGTGCATGGAACAGCTGGTTTGATACATACCTTTACTGTTCTAATAAGACTAATCTGCATTCTCTGCAGTATGTACTTATGTCTTACCTGCAGGCTAGTCAGAACCAGAGTGCTTCTGCTGCCGATGCTAACTCAATGGCCGTAGCTGCTTCTTCTGGTGCTGCAACAGCAATGTCTACACCAATCAGTATCCGTTCTTCTATTACAGTAGTTGCAACCTTGCCAATCCTCGTAGTATATCCGTTCGTACAGAGATACTTTGTAGTAGGTATGACAATTGGTGGAGTTAAAGAGTAATCTTTAATTCAACGGGGGCTAATCGCCGCCCCCGTTACCCCCTGCTAAGTGGAAATTGCGCTTTCGCGCAATTGATTAGAGTAGGTATGACTATTGGTGGTGTAAAAGAGTAAAACCGTCATCCCGAACTTGTTTCGGGATCTATAAAACGTCATTGCATATGCAATGACGTTTTTTTTTGCCCCATATAAAAAAAATCTAAACAAATAGCAAATTATGGTTTATAATTGTAATACTGTGGTAGTACCTGCAATTTATCTTGCGGCATTTTTAGTTTCTCTTATAGAAATAATTCTTTTTTACGAAAGTA
>JAFZOJ010000053.1 GCA_017550685.1 Treponema sp.
AGACTGATCTCCATCATACTCTGTATAGTTAGCCTGAATAAAGTCGCGAACGTTTACTTCGCTAGTCCATAAACCGTCAGGATTAAATCCTTCCCATTCTGGTCTTAAAGCCATAAAAGCACCTCTTTTCCGCAGGAAGTGTGAGTTCCCTTGGACAATTAATTGAACCGATGTAGCATGGAAAAACTTTCCGCATCGGAATTCATATAATAGTACAAAAATCGTGTTTCTTCAAGGGAAATTTAGGTCCCAGGTGCCAGGTTTTAGGTTCCAGGAGGGGGAAGTCTCCCCCTCGCTTCAAACCTTTCGGTTTTCCGCTACCCTCTCGCCTAGGGGCTCCGCCCCTAAAACCCAGTACATATATTTTTTTTGTACTTATTACAACTTTATAATAATACCAATTGTGTAATATGTCAATAATTTTTTTTACATTTTTGAAGAAATAAATTCTACATATTCTTTGCCCCAGTACTCACATAACAGGTCGTAGGCCTGGTCTTTAAGCTTAGGGATTACGCTTTCATTAAGCTGCTTGATGTTGTTTGCAAGGTAGGAACGGCTGAAATAGCGCAGTGCCTCCAGCTGTTCAGTAGAAAATTCATTTTCAGGAAACTCTTTTATAATAGAAAAAATAATGGTAAAAACATTTGCCGTAACGCAGACCTGTTCCCAGCGGTCAATACTGTCAATTTGTTTAAAGGAAGAAATGCCTGTGTCCACAGTATAATTATATACACTCTGTGAAATACCGGCATACTTTTGGGCAAAATACGTAATAAAAAAATACTGCAAAAAGTCTTCTGCAAACACACAACGCGAAAAAGGAATTACAGAAAGGGCTTTTTCATAAACCGAACGCCTTATAAGCTTGGCCCACAAAAAACCACAGTGGTTCTTTTTGACTAAAAAGCCGTCAAAAACCTGTTTACCCGTAAGCTCGCTGGAAAATACACTGTTTGCATTCTTTTCCATAGAGGCAACTCGTTTTTGAACAAGAGGATCTGCCTGTGCATTCTGTTCGTCTGAGCTTGTAACTTTTACACTGCCCTGCACTATATCTGCACCGGTAGAAACTGCGGTTTTATACAGAACATCAAGACAACCCGGAAGCAAAAGGTCATCGCTGTCCAGCAAAAGGATAAAATCCCCGGTAGCAGCCATAACTGCAGTACGCCGGGCTTCCAAAAGTCCAAGGTTTGTGCGATGTTCGCGGTAAACAATCTGCTTTTTAAGATTTTTATGAGTTTTTAGGAATTGTTTGACAATTTTACTGCAATTGCGGCCGTCCGGGTCTTTTCCCTTGCTGCCGTCATTTACAATAATAACTTCAAAAGAATCATATTCCTGTGCTGCAACAGAGTCCAGAGCTCTTAAGAGAGTACCTTCTGAATTAAAGACCGGTATGCAGACAGAAATATGGAATGACATTATGGTTCCATGAATTCTGTAACTCCGAAGCCGGTACCATTATAAATTGTAACATCAAAGGCTACATCTACATCAACAACAGAAACGGATTCTTCTTTTAAATTAAATGTAACAATTCGGTTTTTATTCAAAGCCTTATTTACTTTATTATCATTTTCTATATCGACGTAAGCTCCATCATCTACAATTACAAGTTCATCTGGCTTTTTGGCTACAAATTTTCTTAAACCGTAAAAATATCTGTCTGACAATTCCTCTGGAGGTGCCATAGTCTGATTTTCATGTTCAGTCCAATTATTATAAATATCTTTTGTCCAGTAATTACCTCTGTACCAGCCAAAAATCAATTCTCCATTTTTCCAGGTTTCGGGTTCAAATGTTGAAGAAACTAAACTGAATTTTGCAATACCACCATTACTGATTACATTGCTTTTAACAACTGTACCATTTTGTTCTAAATAAACACGTGAAGGTCCATTCATTGGATTTGTATAAGCATATAATGCTAAGTACAAATAATTCCCACTTATCTGTATATCTCCAACCTGAGGGCGTGGAGAAATACCGTCAAAATACTCAGCTATATAACCATCATCAATATTAGTTAAATCAAGTCTTTCTGGTTCACCTTCTTCTGCTGTGATAACCGGATTTCCCTTTAGTAATCTACCATTTCTTACATAACAAAGAACAGGAATACCGTCTATTTTACCAGCGGCCATGGCATCTATTATTGTGTTTGGAGCAAATCCTCCATTGTAATATACAATTATTTTTTCTGGATTATTAATTGAAATTGCTACTAATACACTTGATAACCCATCGTTTTTACCATCACTAAATCCGAGTCCAAGATATAAATATTCATCAGTACAAGCAATAGAAGTAATAGTCTGTAATTCATTCATAGAATTTATATCATCGCTATCAAGAGAAAGCTGACTTACATTTACACTAAATTTTTCATCTTTTACATAACCTGATCTGGCAGGAATATATTTTTCAATAATTATATCTCCGGAATTTACAACTGCATAAATACAGTCATTTCCAAAACAATAAACAGGAGAATCAAACAAAGGCTTTGTTATTTTCATACCAGATTTTATCTCTTTAAAAATCTGAGCTCCTTGAGTATAGGATTTACTAAGTTCAAATGTATCTAGTTGTCCAGATTCATTAAAATCAATAGAATTTTCAGTCGTTCTGGAATTCCACAAAATAATCGGAAACTTTACACCTTCTTCATCTTCGGTGCCATCGCCCTTCTTTAATTCAAGAACAAGGGTATTTTTTCCTGCTTTCATTACAATGGTATTGGTCTGGCCTGAATACTGCAAATCGGAGTTTTTGTAAACCCAGGCTTTTGCGTAAACAATTGAGCCAACCGGAATATTAGTAAAAGACATTGTGTCCTGATGAGAATCTTTTGTCCATTCTAAAGATTGTTCCTGAGGAATTTCATCAGCATAAAGAATTACTTTTGCGCTGTAAACATCATCGGCATCTGCTTTCTGATCTTCGGAAGCATTTCTTGCCGAGCTTTGAGCAAAGACAGAAGAAAAATTGAATACAACTTCGCCGGTATCTAATTTAGATCCACAGGAAATAAAACTGAAAGATAATAAAACAGCTGTAATAAGAATTGCTGCATTGGAAATAAACCGTTTGAACACGTTCTCCTCCTCGTTTATCGCTAAATTATAACAAAGTAGGAAAACACTATCAAGTATTGCGGTTCTGGTTCATTTTATAAAGTATACTCTTTTTCCGGCACAACAATTTCTACGTTGTTAAAGCCTGCCTCGGCAAGGTGCTGCTTAAAGCCTTCCTGCTGGTCCGGTTCACCATGTATAAGGAAGATTTTCTTAAGGCGGCTGGTGTCAATTTCCTTAAGCCATTCAATCATTTCGCTGTAGTCGGCGTGGGCACTAAAGCCGTTGCACTTTTCAACCTTGGCTTCTACCTTGTAAAGGTCTCCCAGAATCTTAACTTCCTTCTGACCTTCAAAAATGCGGCGACCAAGAGTGTCTTCTGCCATGTAGCCTACAATCATGATTGTATTCTTAGGATTAGAAATACCGTTTGCCAGGTGATAAAGAACACGTCCGGCTTCGCACATACCATCAGCAGAAATGATAATCATAGGACCTTCTTTTTCGTTCAGGGCCTTGGAATCTTCTACACTGGTTGTAAATGTGAGCGAATTAAATCCGAACGGATTTTTGTGATGCTTTAAGAAGGCTTCGTTTACGCTTTCGTCGTAGCATTCCGGATGTACACGGAAAACGCTGGTTGCGTTGCTTGCCATCGGTGAATCTACATAAATAGGAACAACAGGAATTTTTTTCTGGTCTGTAAGAAGATGTAAATAGAAAACAAGCTCCTGGGCACGTTCAATTGCAAAAGACGGAATGATAATCTTACCTTTTTTGGCACTTGCATCGCGGACAATGCGGATAAGCTCTTTCATTGCAAGGTCGTGATTATCGTGAAGCTTGTTTCCGTAGGTTGATTCAAGATAAATATAGTCCGGAGCAGGCATATCTATAGCAGGATTACGGATGATTGGCTTACATTTGCGGCCTATATCTCCTGTACAAAGGATGCGGGTTTCTTTTTCAGGTTCGCGCGGGTTAGGATTTACTGTCATATAGGCAAAGGCAGAGCCAAGGATGTGTCCTGCATCGTAAAATTCCAGCTGAACATCCGGAGAAATATACATTTTACGGTTATATGAAAGTGAAACAATCTGATTTGCAGCAGCTACACAGTCGTTTTCGTCATAAAGCGGCTTCCAGCTGAATTTTTCACCCTTTTTGCGTGCCTGTTTTGCAAGGAATTCGGCATCGTGAGCCTGAATGCGGGCACTATCCATCATTACAAGGTTTGCAATGTCGCGGGTTGCAGGAGTTGCGTAGATATTTCCTTTGTACCCCTTTTGTGTAAGCAGAGGTAAAAGTCCGCAGTGATCCAGATGGCCATGGGTAAGCATAACTGCTTCAAGTTCATCAACATTAAAATCAAAATTACGGTTTTTTTCGTCCGATTCCTTTCGCTTTCCCTGAAAAGAACCACAGTCCACCATATAATAGCGTCCGTTTATCTCAAAAACATGCTTTGACCCAGTAACCTCTGCAGCAGCGCCCAAAGAAAATGCCTTTATGCTCATACACACTCCCTACCGCGGTCCCTGAGGCTCTCGAAGGGTGACCCGGTAATCTTTATATACATATTTTAACCCTGAATTTGTGATTTTACAAACAAAAATGTCGCCAAAAGATAAAAAACTGGCTTCCGGTCGAGTGCGCATTTCAAAACCGCGGGCTCGCCCGCTACACGCTGAAGTGCCTTGTAATTATATACTTGGCCGCCTTGCGGCCGCACTTCAGAGTGTTTTTGAAATACGCCCTCTCCCTCGCGCCAGTTTTTTATACCTGGATCTTTTATATGCTTTCATAAATTCATAATAATACAAGAGTCATTTTGATTTTCCACAAAATATCTATAAAAAAGTTTTTGTGTATCATAAAAAAACTTCAAACATAAGGTTTGGCGCGAGGGAGCAAAACGGGGGGCAAAATTTTTCTAATCCGAAGCCGCAGTGCGGCTTCAACCTATAAGCGGGGGGCTGGGGGGGGCGGCGCTGAGCCCCCATTATTTGCAAATAACCACGTACTAAATAGTTCCACTACAACAAACAGCGTCAAGCGCGATATCGCGCGCTTTTGAACCCCGTTTTGTGACCGGGAGCCAACCTTATTGTTGACATATTTTTTTTATAATGCATAAAACAATATCTATTCACTTTTACGTGGTTGTCGTTTATAATGTAAAAAAATGTATTTACGAAGGTTTGATGAGCCGCCGGTGCATATTATTGAAAATGGGAAGGCTCATTTTGGGACATTCAGCAAGGTTTCTCCACGATTTGACATTAAAGGGATGAGAGCTCCGTACGCGGGCATTCCGCTGCCTTCGATTATTTCTAACATCAGAATTAAAAGCAGATTAAATTATTATTTTTCTATAGATAAATATGTAGGGCTGGTAGAGTTTTTTGACTTTAAGTTCCTGGGACTGGTAGAGCTGTGCTTCTGGAACAAGGAAAACGGCAAAAAGAATGTTTATCATGCAATCATGCCGGCCAGACGACGCTTTATTCCTAAAAATACAGAACGCGGAATCTGCACAAGCTACAAAAAATCACGCTATATAAAAATTTCGTGGGAAAAAGAACACAATGCAAAAGCTATGCGCTTTCATGTAAAAAATAATTCCGGCTGGAACGATTCAGAAGGCTGGTTTCATTCAATTCACGACGACAACATGAAAACCGACCTTAGCTTTGTAAACCCTGCCCCTTCTGCTTCGCGCTGTTCGGCACTGTGGTTTTCTTCAATGAAGGTAAACGGACATCTTGCAGTAAAGGGCGAAGAGCCTGACAATTCATCAGGTCTTGCCGCCATGGTAATGAACCGCTTTTATACCAAAACCTTGAGCAGATCTTCACGCTTATGCGCACTTGGAAACGTGGACGGAAAAAACATAATCTTTTATATGGAAGTAACTTCTTACGATGCGGCAGACAGTGATAAATACAACGGCAACGTTCTTGTGGTAGACGGCCAACCTACTGCACTGCCTTCGGTTGTGGCTACTCATCCGTTCGGACTGAATAAAAAATGGATTATTCAGGACACAGAAAGCATGATAGATTTGACCTTTACACCTTCTTCGGTATACAGACGGGCGCTTAACCTTATAGCACTGCGTTCATCATATTCACATATCTACGGAAGCTTTGAAGGAGTTTTGCTGGACAAGGACGGAAACAAAATCATCCTTAAGGATTTTCCGGGAATGATTACGAGAAGTTACATGAGAATGTAGAAATGTGGATTATGCTCGCAATCACAGATATTTTGTAGTATAATATTATTTTGACGGAGGAACATAAATGGCTGATGAAATTAACAAAACCGCAGACTGGGAACCGGGAACTCTGGATAAAACCCGCAAGAATATCGGGCAGATTGACGAAAAAGAAGCTGCAGTTATGGCTAAAAAGCTCGGCGGTCAGGTTCTGTACGAAAAGACTACCTCCAGCTCCGCCAATTCATCATCTAACGCAACTCACGGACAGGGCCGCATTGTAAGAAATACAGGCTCGGGCTCCGGTGGTTCAGGCGGCTCCAAACCTAACACAACCTATCAGGCTCCAAGACGCCATATCCGCGAAGAACTGCCTCCAATTCCAAAAAAAGTAAACAACATGATAGACAAGCTCATGATGTCTCCTGAATATAAAATCAAGCCTAACTATGGTATTTTCAACTTTATCAGGACACTTCAGAAAAACGGAACCGAAAAAATTCTTCCGGAATTCTATCAGTACAAGCTCAAAAAAGACATTGAGCACATGGAAACCTTTATCACCGTTATAAAGACTCTTATTCAAATTGCACCGGCAACCTACAAATCAAAAATTGTGAATGCAGGAGACGTAAAGTTTAAGTTTCTGCGCATGATTGCTTCTTGGGGTATGGCTGGCATCAAGGCAGAATATGCAACACTGGAAAATGCTCCGGGTCCAATCCTTGCCTGCGATCTTATTCAATATACCAAGGCTATCTACAAGCCTATCATCACCGTTTACTACTACGGCAACAACAAGATTCCAAAGCTTATTAAGGAAATATACAACGACCAGGTAGCTTATCCTGATTCTCCAAAGGACAAGCTTTCTACCATGGCCAAGCAGGCAATTACTCAGTGGCTTTACATTGATACAGAAATTATCAAAAAGATGTACCCGCTGCTTATGCGCATGTGTTCCGACACCTTTGAAACCTACCCTAACTTTTTCTCGGTAAAGGTTGCAGAGGTTTTAAAGTTTACAGGACTGCACAAGTTTGATCTCCTGCTGCCGGAAAAACCAAAGGAAGAACAAAAGGAAGCTCCAAAACCTAAGAGCGAACCTCCTAAGAAGGGCGTAAAGGATCAGACTGTAATTACAGGACTTAAGCTTCTGGATCAGCTGTTCCCTCAGGCAGGCTTTGCCAACCTGGACGAACACCCGGATATGTTCCCTTACTTCCAGCCGTTGTATAAATTTGCAGACGGATTTAACATGCTGTCTCCTGAAAATCCTGTTCAGGTTATTATGGTTCTGCAGAGAATTATTGAAGACTGCTTCCAGGGCTGCCGCAACATTAAGTTTGCAAGCCAGGATGGTGTTAAGCAGGGAGCCGACACAATCACTGCCGTTATGGACGACTGGTCTGCTTACCGCGAAGACAACTTTGAACGCCTTTACTGCGAACCGCTTATTGATCTTGTAAATTCAATTTATTCTCAGCCGGACTTTGATAAATCACACATCGGTAAAAGAACAATTACTTCTCTGCTGTGGCAGACAACCTACCACTTTATGCCGGACTTTAAGTTTGACAAGCTCATTCTTGAACATCCGAGTGACGAAAGCAAATACCGTCCTCTCTTCCACAGAACAGACTATGCCCGCAAGTTCCTTACTCTTGTAATCAATGAATGCGACAAGCAGGCAGGTTCACGAGGCCCTGTTCAGCTGATTGAAAATCCGTGGGAGCATTACAAGTTTGGTATTCAGAATGAAGTTTCAAAGAGACTTGATGTTCTGCTTGGTGCACAGAATAAAACTGCAAACACCAATGCAAACAATGCAAACCTTCTTAAATATACACTGTGCTTTATTTCTGTACTTGACTGGTGGATTAACAATCCTGGCAGCCCTGCCTACTCTACAGACCCTATGCACATTTACCGCATCTCTCCGGCCGATGGAAAACCATTGTTCTCTGTACCGGAAAGAAGCGACCAGAACAAGCTGTTCATAGAGTCAATTAAGGCTAACTACCAGAAGAAAGCCGAATAAGAAAAGATTGATTTAAAGGTTATTTTCCCTTTTTCTGCTCGCTTGGCTTGCTCTTTGCACCAGCAACTGCAGCAGCCATCTTAGCATGGGCCTTTTCCAGGTCATTTACCATAAGAATAGGCTGTCCTGTTGCATCCAGTGTATCACGCCACAGAGAACCTTCAGGATCTACTGCATTGCGGTGAGCAGTTACTGCACTGATTGGCAGATGAACAAACTTGTCATGTACCAGACCAATTACACACTTTGTCTTTCCGGCCATGGCGGCGTGAACGGCGTTATTTCCAAGACGCTCACAGTAGATAGAGTCGCTTGCTGTTGTAACGCTCGCACGAACCTGATAAGAAGGGTCTATATACTTAAGGTTAATTTCAATCTGTTTTGATTTAAAGTATTTTTCAATTTCTGACTTAAGGAAGAGTCCGATATCAGAAAGCTTTTTGTTTCCGCTGGCATCTGTTGCACCTGTAGACTGGAGCAGATCCTGACCTGCACCTTCTGAAACTACAATTACAGCATGACCACGTTTTGCAAGACGGCGTTCAAGGCATGCAAGGAATCCGTTTTCTCCTTCCATTTCAAAAGGAACTTCAGGAATAAGACAGAAGTTTGTTTCGTGGCTCGAAAGAGCGGCTGCTGCGGCAATGAATCCTGCTTCGCGGCCCATGAGCTTTACAAGACCAATACCATTAATCTGGCTTGCGGCTTCCATATGAACGGCTGCAACAGTTTCCTTTGCGCGCTGAACGGCTGTTTCAAAACCGAATGAACGATCCATAAACATAAGGTCGTTATCTACAGTTTTTGGTACACCTACAACGGCACACTTAAGTCCGCGTTTTTCTACTTCGCAGGCAATGTCATAAGCACCACGCTGGGTTCCGTCACCGCCAAGAATGAACAGCATGTTAATTCCATCACGTTCGATGCAGTCAACAATTTCTCCTACGCGCTGTCCGCCTCCACGGCTTGTTCCAAGGTAGGTTCCTCCAATCTTGTGGATTTCGTCAATAAGATAGCGGTCAAGTTCAATTGGTTCGTAGCCGCTTTCTGCAAAAAATCCGCGGAATCCATACTGATATCCTTTTATGGTTTTTACGCCGTAACGTGTATTCAAACAGCGTACAATTGCACGGATAACATCGTTCAAACCAGGGCACAAACCACCGCAGGTACAAATTCCGGCCTTGGCATGACTTGGGTCAAAGAAAATCTTTTCACGAGGACCGGCTTTTTCCATAAGGTTTGTAGAATCCATTACAATAGGTTTCTTTGCATCAAACACGTTGATATTTGCAATAACATATGTATCGTCGCGAACATAGTTTGCAGTGTAATCACCCAATACGTTTGAAAGCTTAATAGGTGAAGGGATTGTACATGGTCCAAGATTTTCAATAGAAAAATCGAATGTTTCTTCTGTTTTCATTATATGACTCCTGCGGTTTTAAGTACAAACATTATAGCGAATAATTTTGCGATAGGGAATAGTTTTTAGGTGCCAGGTTTTAGGGGCCAGGGTTATCGCTTCTTTCCGAACAGATTTAAGAGGGAAAGGAAGATGTTGATAAAATCAAGGTAAAGCTCAAGGGCACCAAAAATTGCGGCCTTTTTAAAAGTATCTGAACCGTCGGCAAGCTCCGAAGCTCTTACAATCTTGTTTGTATCGTAGGCGGTAAGACCTATGAACACAACCAGAGTTACAAGCGAAATAATCCACTGTAAAATATCAGATTTTAAGAAAAAGTTTACAACAGCGGCAATTATGAGACCGAACAATGCCATCATCAGGTAACGGCCTGCAGAATTAAGATCCTGTTTAGTAAACCGGCCATAAAGCGACATAGCAAAAAACATTGCGGCACTTATAAAGAATACAATTCCAATACTGTGAATTTCAAATACAAGAAAGATTGCCGAAAGCGTAAGTCCGTTTATAATTGAATAAATTATGAACAGGAAGCCGGCAGCTCCTACCGGAATTTTTGCAATTGAAGCAGAAATAATGATTACTAAAAGAATTTCAAGACCAGCCAGTACATAAAAGCCGATATGTTTTCCGCCCCAGATTAAATTATAAGCCGCAGGACTTGCAGCCGCAAAAAAAGCGCTTATTCCGCTTATGATAAGGGCCAGAGCCATCCATCCGTAAACACGGGCTATAAATTTTCTTGCCTCTAAGGCCAGCTTTTCCTTTTTTGTTAATGCAGTTGTTGCTGTCGGCATGGATTCCTCCTGATTATTTACACGATATGATTAATGATAACACAAGGCAGTATCTTTGTCCAATTGTCTGAACTTGCCGGGGGGACAAGTCAGAATTTATTCTTCAGGGCAGGAACGGACAAGACGGATACCAGGGTAATAATCAGAATTAGTTTCTTTCATATAACGTCTGAATAAGACTGAGCAAAGATAGGCTGTATTATTCCAACACCCTCCACGAAGAATATGCATATTATCAATAGTACTACTCGTAGGACCTTTCGGATTAACAACAACACCATCTATGGTATAGGCAGAATCATTAATGGATTCGTTATTATTAATCCAATCGTAACACCATTCAAATGCATTACCAGACATATCATAAAGATCAAGGGAATTTGGAGCTTTTAAGCCTACTTGATGTGCACCATAACCTTGTGTACCTTTTTTTGGGGTAGAATTTCCTGTAAGACCTCCGTTACTGGTGTTATACATATACCAGCCTACACTATCAATCTCTGTAGTTCGTGATGTATTATAAGAAAGTCTATCATCAGCTGGATGTCCGCTAAAATAATACTTCCATTCTTGTGCAGCTGGATCTCCTCCCCTTGCAGCAAATTCCCATTCTGCTTCTGTAGGAAGCCTGTAACCAGTTGCATCAGGAATGATAGTAACAGTAGCGGTAGTTATATGACCTTGACTATTAACAGTTAACATTGATATATCATAGGCTTTTGTAAGCCCGCCACCTGCCAGTTCTGTAAGTACATTACAAAAGTATACTGCATCATACCAGGTTACCATATCTACAGGTCTGTATTTTTGAATTTCCCCATTTACAAGAGGATAATCCCCTGTTTCCTGACAGCAAGAAGGATTATCAGAAAGAATCTGCCCTTCTTCTGTTCTGTTCATCATTACAGTTTTGTATAATTCCTGTGTTACTTCATACTTACTCATTATATAAGGGCTTAATTTTACTTTTCTACCGGCACGAAATACTCCTTTGTCATATTCATGCAGTGCATTAGCAACATAATCCAGATCCTTTTCTTCTTCAATTAGCGCACATTTATAAGGGGGTATTACATAAATCTCTTCGGTCTTATCATATGTAATTCCATTTATTACTATCGCGGCACGTGCAGTTGCTCCTGCTTCTTCACGCCATTTTACATACAATACGGTACTATCTGTCACAGGAGTAACAAAATCATACACATCAGAAAAATCCCTATTTTTATACCAGTTCACAAAACTATATCTTTCTTTTTGTGGATCTTGGGGTTTTACAATTGTTTCACCATAACGCACAATTACACTTTCCACATTACTTCCACCGTTAGTGTCAAATGATACTGTATATAGATTACGATCATAATAAATATTGACAACTGTACTTCCATCGGAAGCTATTTTGGATTGTTTGATGGTTTTTGCCGTAAAGCCTTTATAATTTTTTGCTACTGCTGCTGTATCAGCACCTACTCTACCTTTAAGAATTTGTGAATCAGCAGTTACTTCGGTATATTTATCATCATTTATGTTTTGTTGAAAATGCTTTACCACATAACTTATTCCTGAATTGTCAAGTTGAATAAGTAAATCGCTGCAAGAAACAAAAGTTGCAAGAATTATAACGATTGCAGATGTTTTTGTAATTAAGTGTTTTGTTTTCATAATCATTCCTATGTATTATATTTCTTTATTCCTATAAAACTCACTAAATTGCTATTCGACAAAATGCCAGATAATTCCCGTCCGAAAACCAGCCTGCATAATGACACCAGATTGCTCAAATGCAAAAGAAGAAAAAGGTGCCAATTCAAACACAATTTTTTCATAATTTGGAGTATAAAATCTAATTCCCGGTGAAATACACAGCTGCTGATCTATATAAATTCCAGATACTTCATCCGATTTAATTAGATGAGCAACAAACCCATACGATAATTCCATAACGAAGGAAAAACTTAAACTTTCAATTGAAAAAGGAATATTAATAAAAATCCCAGGCATTATACTGCTATCACAACTTGTTTTAATTACGCCTGTGTCTTTTGAAATAAGAGCTGTAGATTCAACACGAAGATTTAGATTTAAATCTGCTTTATCTAAATTAAGTGGGAGTTTATATTCTACATTTATGCCTCCGCCAATCGAAGTTTTTATATATTCAGCCCAGTTCCCTGCTGGATAAGAATTACAGAAATAAACACCTATTGCTTGTGCCGAAAGATTGAACACATTAATGGAAAGAATTAATGATAGCAGCAAAAACTTTTTTTTCATTATTATAATTATAATATGGAATATTATAGTTGTAAATTTTTTTATTCAAGAAATAATTTTGTGTTTCCCGCAGTAAATTAAATTGACTTAAACTCTCCTGGTTTTAAATCTTCAGGAAGTTTGTAATTTCCAAATGAGATTCGTTTTAGTTCTGCTACTTCATTTCCAAGTGCACGAAACAGCCTGCGGACCTCGTGAAATTTGCCTTCGGTGATGGTTAGGCGGCAGAGAGTTGGAGTCAGGAACTGCAGGAGGGCGCCGGTGCTTTTTTGTTCGGGGGCTTTTTTTTCGGGTGGTAAAATCAGGCCGGCGGAGGCACGGGTTATGTACTCGGACTGGGATGCTGGGTCTACCGGAGAACTGAGCTGGGCTTCGTAGGTTTTGGAAATGCGATTTTCAGGACGGGTAAGATAATTTGAAAAAGCTCCGTCGGTTGTAAGCAACAGGAGGCCGCTTGTGTTGCAGTCGAGTCTTCCTACGGTATGCAGCCGCTCTCCCCGTTTTGCGTTTTTTACAAGTGACTGCAGTTCTTCTGGTAAAAGCTCGTATACAGTTTTGTGCGAGTCGGAAACGGCAGAGCAGACATAGCCGCAGGGTTTGTTCATCATAAGATATATTTTGTCTAGGGAAGGTTCTTTTATCATCAGTTCTTTTTCTGCTGGGCCAGGGTGTTGCGTTCCCAGAAAACTCCGTCAGAATAACCCTGAATTGATTTATCCGTTTCTGCATTCTGCAGGCGTTTTGCGGTAAGCAGGGCATATTCTTCGTTTAGTTCCACGGTGCAATACCGGCGGCCAAGTTTTTTTGCTACAACGGCAGTGGTTCCGCTACCGGCAAATGGATCAAAAACAATATCACACGGGCGGCTGGAAGCAAGTATGAGCTTGGCGTATAATTTTTCGGGCTTTTGGGTCGGGTGGTCTGTATTTTCTGGCATGGACCAGAACGGTACGGTTATGTCATCCCAGAAGTTTGAAGGATAGGTCAGGCGGTAGTTGCCGTCGTCAGTTTCCTGCCAGTCTTTGGGTTCTCCATCCTTTCGGTAAGGGGCAAGCACGCGGCGCTTTTGTTTTACGGCTTCTACATCAAAATAGTAGTTTTTTGGGTCGCGCACTGCAAACCATATGTCTTCCATGCCGTTTTTCCAGTTGGATTTGGCTCCCCTGCCCTTTTCGCGCTGCCAGGTTATACGGTTCATTATGGTAAGATGTTTTTCTATTGCACGTTGAAGGGCTGCAGTACATTTCCAGTCGCCGCACATATAAAGAGAGCCCGTTGGTTTTAGCTTGGCGCAGACCTGACCGAACCAGGTTTCAAGATATTCTTCGTAGGCAGAATCGGTGCGGGCAGCAAACTTTGTTCCATTAAAATCCTTGTTCAGATTGTACGGCGGGTCAATTATTATAAGGTCTGCAAAAGCATCGGGAAGCTTTGGAAGTGCCTGCATTATGTCGGCGCAGATGGCTGCATTCTGAACAGGAAGCTGCTTTGTGCCGTCTGGAAAAACCAGCTGCTTTTTAAGCTCTGTTTTTTCATCCTGTGAGAGTACAATAGTTCTGTTCATTCCGGCACGAGTTTTTTGCATAGAATTAAGTATAATCAAAATGGGGATATTAATATAGTGGATTGCTTGGCTTTGTGATTTGTGGGACTCATTGTAAAAAAACAAGATTTTCGATATATTTTAAGTATTCTTGAAAAAGATTTAAATGTTAGGTATAACTAACTTAAGTGAATTAGACACGAGGAGATATATTATGTCAGAAACAATGCACGCATTGGAAAAGAACCCTAACTGGAAGGGTCGTCGTGGTCCTGTCGTTCTTGTAATTATGGACGGCGTTGGATATGGAAAATACGAAGAAGGTGATGCTGTAAAGGCCAGCCGCATGAAGTATCTTGACTGGTTTACTGCAAACTGCCCTCATACAAAGCTTAAGGCTCACGGAACTGCTGTAGGTCTTCCAAGCGATGATGATATGGGTAACTCTGAAGTAGGACACAATGCTATGGGTTGTGGACGCGTATTTGCTCAGGGTGCTAAGCTTGTAGGTGAGTCAATTGCAAACGGTTCTATGTTTGCTGCAGACACCTGGAAAAAGCTTGTAAAAAATGTAAACGACAAGGGCTCTACCCTCCACTTTATTGGTCTTGTTTCTGACGGAAACGTTCACTCACACATTGACCACCTTAAGGCAATGATTACACAGGCAAGCAAGGATGGAGTTAAAAAGCTCCGCGTTCACGCTCTCTTGGACGGTCGTGACGTAGATCCTACTTCTGCCTTGAACTATATTACTCCACTCGAAGAATTCCTTGCAGGTTTTGCAGGCGTTGATTATCAGATTGCTTCTGGTGGTGGACGTATGTATATGACTATGGACCGCTACAATGCAGACTGGTCTATGGTTGAACGCGGATGGAAAGCTCACGTTCTTGGTGAAGGCCGCAAGTTTGAATCTGCAACAAAAGCAATTGAAACATACCGTGCAGAAATCCCAGGAGTTCTTGACCAGGATATGCATGAATTCGTAATCGAAAAGGATGGAAAGCCGGTTGGAACAATCGAAGACGGCGACAGCGTTATCTACTTCAACTTCCGCGGTGACCGTGCTTTGGAAATGACACGCGCATTCGAAACACCAAAGGGTGGAGATCTTCCATTTGACCGTGTTCGCGTTCCTGCAGTTGAATATGCAGGTATGATGGAATACGACGGAGACGCTCATGTTCCTGCACAGTACCTTGTAAACCCACCAAGCATTGACCGCACAATGGGTGAATATCTTACACAGACAGGCGTAAAGCTTCTTGCAATTTCTGAAACACAGAAGTACGGACACGTAACATACTTCTTCAACGGAAACAAGCAGGGCAAGTTTGACGAAAAACTCGAAGATTATATTGAAGTTCCATCTGACGTAGTTCCATTTGAACAGCGCCCATGGATGAAGTGTGCAGAAATTACAGACAA
>JAFZOJ010000054.1 GCA_017550685.1 Treponema sp.
CCAACAGCGTGATAGATAAAATATCCGCGTTCGTCGAGCTTTTGTGTTTTTACAAGATTTTCTATAAAATCCACATTTTTCTTAAACTGAAAATCTCCGTAGGTGCCGTAATACCACGAGGAACCGCTCATTGGAAGGAACCAGCGGATATAGTCGGTGTCGTAGCAGAACTGCATCCAGGTTGTAACCGAACCAAGAGAAAATCCGCCGAATGCACGATGGTCGCGGGAAGCTTTGAGGTCTGCGTCGCTGGTGGTTTTTGCGTAAGTGCGGTATTTGCTTTCGACTGCTTTCATAAGATGATTTTCAAAATCGTTGTGAAAGGCGCGAAGTTCCCGTTCTGAGCTTGAAAAATCGCTGCCAGAGTTTTTGTTGTAAAAAGTTGGAGAGACTGCAATTACAGGTTCAATGTCGCCGCGGTCAATCATGTTGTCGAGAAGGTTTTTGATAGCTCCACCGTTTACAGTAAAATATTCCCCTGCCGTTCCTCCCCAGCCGTGCATAAGATAGATGATGTTGTAGCGGGTTGTGCCGTTCGGGTCGTAGCCATAGGGAAGATAAACGTAGGCTGTTTTTGTGATGGCTTTACTGTCGCGTGCGTAATCTTTTGATGCGTAATCTAGTCGTTCTACTTTTCCCTGATTTTTTGCAGGGCGGGAGTAGAGTGAAGGGACAGCGGTGGTAAGGCCTGTCTGTTCAGTGAGTGTATTTTGAGCCGAACAAGCGGCTAGTGTAAAAGCAAATATTGCCATAGATATTAAAATCCTTTTCATAGCCGCCTCCTGCTTTTACGCTTCCCCACGAGGCCGCACAATAATATCCGATACATCAACGTTTGCAGGCTGTGAGACTGCGTAGAGTACTGCGTTTGCAATTGCATCCGGTTCGATTCCCACTTTTTCGTAGAACTGTTCGACCATCTTTTTTGTTTCAGAAGGGGCGACGGTGTTCAAAAGTTCAGTTTTGATTGCGCCCGGGTAAATTACTGTGGTCTTGATATTTGTGCCGTCCTGAATTGACTCGGAGCGGAAGGAATCCATAAAAGCGCGGACAAAATGCTTGGTGCCGCAATAAACTGCATTTCCCGGAACAGAGCGCTGGCCTGCCATACTTGAAGTAACAACAACGTGTCCCTGTTTTTTAGCTTTGAACTCTGGCATAACGGCAGCAATGGCGTTCAGAACTCCGCGGATGTTGATGTCTATCATTGCATTCCAGTCGTCGGTTTTACATTCTGCAACATTTGAGGCCGGCATGATTCCCGCGTTTGCAAAAAGTACATCCACGGTGCCAAACTTTTCTTTTGCAAGACGGATTGCAGCTTCCATGTCAGAAAGGCTTGAAACATCGGCTTTGATGTAGGCTGCGGCATCTCCAAGTTCTGCGGCAAGTGCTTTGAGCTTGTCTTCGCGGCGTGCACACAAAACTACTTTTGCTCCGTTTGCTGAAAAAACGCGGGCTGTTTCTTCTCCAATTCCGCTTGATGCACCAGTGATTATGATTACTTTGTTTTTGATGTTTTCCATTAGAATATCCTTGTGTAAGCCCGCCGGTCAGA
This sequence comes from Treponema sp., assembly GCA_017550685.1. Lineage (GTDB taxonomy): Bacteria > Spirochaetota > Spirochaetia > Treponematales > Treponemataceae > Treponema_D. The sequence continues at coordinate 1,559 of JAFZOJ010000054.1, forward strand.
GCGGGCGGTGTTCTATAGCAAAGCGTTAAGAAAAATTGCGATGCAGCAATTTTTAGCTTTACCATATTTAAAGACCAAGTCCGTTAATCCAGTTTTTTACCTGGTCTGAAAAAGCGCCGCTTTCTACTGTCTGCATGGAAAGAGGGAGCCCTTCTAAAACTTCTGCGCCTTTTGCAAGTTCTCGGACGGTTTTGTATGTGCCGCCGTCGCGACTTCCCATGTGCATGTTGAACGGAATGACGCGTTTGCCGTTCCAGTTCTGGTTTTCAAAGAAGGTGTACAAAATCATTGGCATTGTATACCACCACATCGGGTAGCCGACGAACACGGTGTCATAAGCGCTTATATTAATCGGATTTTTGATTTTTGGGCGCATGTTCTGGTCGTGTTCTTTTTTTGCGTAGTCAGCAAGCGCGTTGTAATGTTCTTTGTCGCAGTCGTATGGAATTACAGGAAGGATTTCTGCGATGTCGGATCCTGTCTGCTTTGCGATTTCTTCTGCAAAAGCTTTTGTTGTTCCGTAGGCTGAAAAATAAACTACAAGTGATTTCATAGGCGTCTTCTCCTGTGATTACTGCTTCTTTACCCAAGCCTTTACATCTTTTTCAGATGAGGCAACCTTGTTTCCGCTGATGGAAAGTGCGTTCTTTGATTTTACTGTCGCGCCTTTTGCAAGCTTTTCGATTGTCGGGAGGGCTGAGGCTCCGTTTGAGCTTCCCAGATGTGAGAAGAACGGAATGATTGTCTTGCCTGAAAAATCGTAGCTTTCTAAGAAGGTCCACATAGGCATCGGAAGGTCGTACCACCATACCGGGAATCCAAAGTAAAC
>JAFZOJ010000055.1 GCA_017550685.1 Treponema sp.
CAGATTTTTGAATTGAAAATCTTGAGCATCTGTTCAGGCTTAACAGCACCGAGCTTTGAAAGGTCAAGCTTTGCAAATGGAAGGGCATCAATCTTTGCCTTAATCTGCTTTTTGCATTCTTCAACTGATTTGTCTGCACCGTCAGAAAGCTCTGCTTTTGCTGCGTCTAATACAGCTTTACCCTTGTCTGTGTTTGCCTTAAAGAAATAGCTTCCGTCGGCATTCCAGCATGAAATGTCTCCCTCAGGCTCTGCGGCATCAATTCCGTAAGCGCTGCAGAAGCATTCGCGTGCAGGTTCGTTACAGGCAAGTGTAATTATAATTCCATGTTCACGGCGGTTCTTGTAGTAAGAATCAACCGGATTCATGTTAAGATAAACATTATCAAGTACCTTGAAGGATTTTGCATCACAGGCGCGAACACCAAATACAACAAAGTCTTCAAGTTCTTTTCTTGGGTCTTCTACAGAAACCTCTTTACCAACAAACTTGTAGCTGACCATGTGCTCAGTTTTTGGGAAAAAGAAGTCTTTTGCAGAGCGGACAGTCTTTAACTGTGCACTTAATTTGACATCTTCAGACCATTTCTTAAAATCAGCCTTTCCTTCAATGGTGTCGGCAGGAATGTAAAGGTCAAACTTAGAGGCAACAGCCTTAAAAAATCCGTTTATTTTATCAGAAGAAATGGATAACATTATTCATTACCTCCTTCCTCGCGGTCGCTGATTATAGTTGCTTCCGGATCCTCTTCCTTGAATGTAAGCATTGGAGGACGAGTTTCCAGATCACTACCAGCCTGATATGGTCCGTAGATTTCATTAATATCTTTAATGAACTTGCGGTTGAGCAGGTGGAGTGGAATATTCTGAGGACAAACTCTTGAACATTCACCACAGTCTGTACACCGGCCGGCTACGTGCCATGCTCTTACAATGTGAAAGAGGCTTTCTTCAAAAGAAGTTTCTGCAACCTTCTGAGAGGTGTAAAGAGCGTTGTTGTCGAATACACACTTTTCGCAGGTACATGCAGGACAAACGTTGCGGCAGGCATTACAGCGGATACAGCGGCTGAACTGCTCCTGCCAGTAGTTATAGCGTTCTTCTGCAGTCATTGCTTCAATCTTAGCAACTTCTTCAAGGCGGCTAGATTCAACCTCTGCAACTTCAGCATCTACTCCAATGAGTTCGTCGCATGAAACAGGCTTTTTGTTCAGACAGTTCAGACAAACTTCACCGCCGTCCAAAGTATCCTGGCAAGGAACTCCGATTGCATAAACATCATCACGGGTAATGCGGTTTTCTTTAAGAAGCTCTGTGAATGAATAAGTATCATTTGGCTTTAAGAAAACAAGCACCTTTTCCTGTGGGATTGGAGCTTCGGCAGCATTAGGATCACGCTGCTTAGCCATTGTATTGTTCATACGTGTAGTTGATTTCTTAATTTCAATCTCGCGTGTGATTTTTACAAGATATTTAGAAAGATTTGCTGCACAGTATTTGTTGAATACAAAGCCATTATCAAGCTCTTCGGCGCTTGCAAAAACAGCAGGAGTAACGTCTTCATCAAAAAGACCCTTCTGCCATCCGACTACCTTCTGGACAGTTCCGTCTGCAAGCAGTTCTTTTGCACGTTTAATTAATTGTTCTTGCATCGTACATCCTCCAGTTTCTTGCATTCACCAAGTTCTGTTATCTGCTTTACAAAATCATTCATGATTCCTGCAAAGCGAACGCCTTCGGCAGCAGAACACCATTCAACTCTTGTACGGCCTCTTTCGATACCTAAAAAGTCGAGCATACTAAAAAGCAGAGTCATACGGCGGCGGGCAAAGTAGTTACCTGTTGAATAGTGACAGTCGCCAGGGTGACATCCACAAAGAATAACTCCGTCTGCTCCACGCTGGAATGCACGCAGAATAAAAAGCGGATTCAAGCGGCAGCTACAAGGAATACGGATAATTTTTACGTTAGCAGGATATTCAAGGCGGTTGTTACCAGCCAGGTCTGCTCCTGCATAGGAACACCAGTTACAGCAGAATGCAACAATTTTTGGTTCCCAGGTTTTGTTTTCTACAGACATGCATCAACCTCCGCCAG
>JAFZOJ010000056.1 GCA_017550685.1 Treponema sp.
CAAGTCCGGCAATGACAAAAGTGTCATTATTCGGCAATGACAAAAGTGTCATTGCCGGGCGTGACCCGACAATCTCTATATTTGATTAAGTTCTTACTAATAAAGATATTGAAAAAACGGCAATTCGGCAACAAAAAAATGCATTTTCACCCGGACCTTTTTTCATTGCGAATACGGCATTTTCCATTTATAATATAAGTATATCATTTTAGAGGAAGCGCTATGAATGTACACAATTTAATGGAAGATCTTGTTATTCAGAATGTAAACGAAATGTACGAGCAGGTAAAGGAAGCAAAGGCCTCCTGGCTTTCGTGCGACTGCGAAAACTGCCGCCTGGATACAGTAAGTTATGTTCTCAACCGTATTCCGCCTAAATATATTGTTTCCGGCCGCGGTGTAACACATGCCACCGAGACATTGAACAACAAGCAGTTTATGGCAGATGTAAATGCACTTATATTGGAAGGAATGCGCACAGTAAGCTCTACAAAACGACCATTCCACAGCAATGACCGCAAAGAAAACGAAGTTATTGCCGACAACACACCTTCATTCAACTTCCCTACATTTACCGGTACAATTCTGGACGGCTCAACCTTTGAACCAATTACAGACGCATCAGTTACCATGAAGATGGACGGCCAGATTGTAGAAATGATAGACAAAACCTGGAGCAATCCATACACAACCTGCCGCAGCACCCGCGGAACCTTCTCTTTCTGGGCCAAATCAATTACCGCAGACAAAGAAGGAGAAAACAAGCGCTTTGCCTTTACCTTCGAAATCTCAGCACCGGGCTATACAGGCACAATTTATAATATAGAAGTTCCAGTTATAAGCGAAGGCACTTCCCGCAAGGAAATTGACTCAACCTACTTCTTAAAGCTCAAGGATTTTATCTTGTTTAAGGAAGGAATAGAAAACCCGATGGAGTAAAGATTGCCGGGTCAAGCCCGACAATGACACAGGGGGATGGCCCTTCGAGAGCCTCAGGGACCGCATCAGAAATCGTCTCAGGGACCACGACCTTGACAACTACACCGACTTTCTTTCAATAAGGCGGCACGGAATCTTGATATCATTATCCAGGATCTGCGTGCCGTCTATTTTTTTGAGCAGCACCTTTGCAGACTGCCGCCCAATTTCTTCAAGCGGAATATCCATAGTAGTAAGCGACGGCGACAGATAATCACTCATCTCGCGGTTATCAAAACCAACAACCGCATAATCTTTTCCCGGCTGCTTTTGATTTTCGTAAAGATAATCGTAAACCCCGGCAGCCATCAAATCATTAAAACAGAAAATTGCAGTAAAGTCGCCGCCCTTTTCAAAAAGCTTCTGACAGGCAGCCTTACCACCCTGGCGGCTCCAGTACCCCATCTGCACAAGCTTTTTGTCCGCAGCAAGCCCCGCTTCCTTAAGAGCCTTTTCAAACCCCGCAAAACGATCCTGTTCATGAGTACCAGTTGCACCACCCTGAATAACCGCAATCTTTTTGTGACCATGCTCAATAAGATAGTTAGTCATCTGGTATGCAGACTCAAAGTCGTCAATTTTTATAGTTGGCAACGTATTGGCGCTCTGGTAGGCGTAGGCAATAACCGTAGGCACATCCAGATTGTCCGAAAAATATTCAATGTTGTGGGCATGGGCGGCAATAAAAACAATTCCGTCCACTTTTATGGAAAGCATTTCTTCCACCGAAGCATTTACCGCATTCTTGTATTCTGCAGAATCCGGCTTGTTACCCCATTTAGTGTAGAGCCGCAGCGTTTCGATAATTGCCTTGTAGCCCTTCTGTTCCAGAGTTTCCAGAACCCCCTCTATAAGCAGCGGCGAACTAAAAGCACCGATATCGTCAATAATAAGCCCCACAGTATTAGTTTTGCGGGCGCGCAGAGTCCTTGCCATATAATTAGGCTTGTACCCCGTTTCCTTTACAACCTTGAGCACACGCTCCTTAGTTTTTTCCGAAACATTGGACTTGCCGTTGAGAATATTAGAAACAGTTGCAATAGAAACATTACATTTAGCCGCGATTTCTTTTAAGGTAATCATATACCCGAATAGTAAATCGATTTATGAGAAATTTCAAGATGTATGCTGCCAGCAGATTATACCGGCAGCTTGATGTGATGTTTATGGAAAAGTTTCCTGGATGGTGTTGGTAGAGAGCAATAATTCTCTGTTGTTGTCTATTCCATATAGATCTATCTTGATAATTCTTTTACCAGTTGGCGGAGTGTATGAAGTTTTAGTTACAGGCCAACCACCATCCCAGCTTTGATTGTTATAAGTTGGACCATTATCAGACAAACCTCCATTATTAACATGTCTCCAGCTTGCAGCATTATCATCCACAAGTATATATCTTATATCAATACGTTTTATGGTCTTTCCACCTATGGTTACATCAGTGAGACTATTCCATTTAAGGACAAGTTTACCATTGTCATTCGATTCTGTATGAAGATTTAACCCCTCATAAGCCGCCTTATCTGTCTTCATGGTTAAAGAAGACGACAGAACAGATTCCAATTCTCCGCATTGGGTTCTGGCAGTAAAAGTATACTCGGTATCCGGCGCCAGATTGCTGATAGTACATTCGTTATTTGGACTGGCTGTACTTTGAACAGAAGTCTTGAACTGGCCATTACAATAAATATTAATCTGATAACTTCCGGTCACTCCCGAAGGAGCAGTCCAGATTAACCTTGCACTTGTATCTGTTACATATTTATTTTGTCTAGGCTCTCCAAGGTTTGTAAATTTAGGAGCTGCATACTTTGCAGGAATAAATAAACTTTTAACTTCAGACCAGGAAGAAGAATAGTCATTATCACTACTATCAGGAATAATTGTTTTAATAGCAAAATAATAATATTTTCCAATATTCAGATTTGCTACATCAATGATAACATTATCAGGTGTAAAGTATACCGAATAAAATCCAGATGTATGTTTTGTAAAACTAAGTATAACTTTTTGTCCTGCAGGTTCAGCTTTTACAGCCTCTTCAGTTAAACCATAGTAAAGATATATTTTGGCATCTTTTGTACTTGAATTATCATCAATATATGGAACCGAACCTGGTAAAGACCAAGCTATACATACGGATGAATAATTTGCATTCAATTCACATTTAGAGATTACTGCCTGTTCTGGAGGTGTTTTTATTTCTAAAGAAGAATAATCTGAATAATCTTTTTTATTGCTGTTAATACGGTTATAACTACGGATTTTAAACTGATAAGTCTTAATTAAATCCAAATCATTAAATGTATAAGTTGTTCCGGTTTTTCCCAATTCAAAGACCTGAGATGAAACACCAGTAGCATCAGGATTCATTTTTGTAACTGTAAGTTCATATCCATCGTAATTTCCGGATGGAGAATCCCATTTTAATGTAACCTTTGCTTTCTTTCCGGCAGAACTATAACCAATATCCCCATCCTTTCTAAAATTTTCAGGAGTTGCAGGTCTAGTCTTAACTTCTTTTTCTTTTGATGTTATATTTCCTGCCATGTCCGCAAATTCAGTTCTTATAACGTAGGTTTTTCCGTAATCAAGATTTTTAATTCTGCAGGATTTTATTCCAGTAGAAGAATCTTCAGTTATTTTATTTGTGCTATCACTTGCGGTATATTTAATACCAGGAATTGAATCCCAGTTTTGATCAGAGTTTTTTTCCTTAATCTTTATAAGGGCATAGGACAAATCATTCTGGTCTCCGCTAAGAACAAAGTCAAGTTTTAGATCCTGGCTATCTGAGATTGTATTAATACCAAATGATGAAATAACCGGCGCAGTCATATCTATTTTAATGTACTTTCCGATTTGTGAGGTAGTTTTGCGTGCGTTTCTATCTTCAAAGACAAAACTTGTAAGTTTATAGTTTCCATCAGACAAAGCTTTACCGTCTGCAAAAACAGAAGGAAGATTATATTCTGCCGGAACAATATTGTTCCCCTCTTTTGCATTATAATAGGCATCTTTAGATGCTAGCTCGGTATATGGAATCTTTAATGAGCCGGACAAAGCAGGATTCGTTGTTGATTCCAGATTCAAATAAAAATATCCGCAGGGACCGGATCCAGGATCAGTTACCTTTATATTAAAAAATAATTTTGACTGATAAAGTGAAGTTGGAGTACCACTATTGCCAGAAAGATCCATCAAAGCATCACTTGCCGGATTCTTAGCCATAATATTTTTATTTACTACATCAGGTCCAAGAGTATCTCTGCTGGAATTGGTATAATAAGTCCAGACTTTATCTTCACGGAGTTTTACAGTTTTCTTATCCTTTTCAAAATAAAAATTCTTTGAAATGGTAACGAGTACCTGACTTCCTCCAGGAGGAGGATTGTCAATATTCGATGGAATTACAAGAGTTCTTGGATCTTCAAAAAAAGGAGAGTCATAGTATTTTAAAAGTGATTCTCCGGTATTATAATTAATTATCTGAATGTTTTTAAAATAGTTTTCACCGTCTTTTTCGTAGCCACATTTTTTGGAAGTGCTGGAACGCGGAAAAAAATCGGTATCCTTAATTTTTTCTTCCTTCTTAATTTGTGAAATTTCATTATCGGTATAATAAATAGAATTCTGGTCGATAGTCTGGTCAAACATTACTACAATGCGGGCATCTCGGAAGGTACCGGCAGGATCATTTTTTGGAGTTTCATCTATAATACGTGGACGTTTTGCAACATTGGCCAGAAGGCATAGCTGCATTCCAGACTCAGGTTCTTTTACAAAAGTACAGCTTGTAGAGGCCTGGTCGTAGGCTTCAAGCATCAGATATTTATCTTTGCTTATCTCTTTGTTTGTGGCAGCATCTATTATTGTCCAACTCAAAAATTCATAGTCGCCGGCAACTTCAAAGGCAAGAGAAAAAGTATCTGTTACTTTTTTACTTATTTCTCCGCCGGCAGGAGATCTTATAAGACCGGTATTTAAAGGGTAATCTATCTTGATATTATAAGAAGGTGCGTTTGCATAAGCAATTCTTTCTTCAAGTTCATTTCTAATTTCCTGACCTCTTAAATAATTACCGCAACCGGTCAGTACTATACAAAGAAGAGCCCCCTCCCACAAAACCGGAAGGAACCATTTTAAAAATCGATTTTTCATAAAGCTTTCTCCGTTGAACAATTAATATGTAATTGTAGCATTATTTTATTCATCTGTCGATTTCTTTTAAGGTAATCATATATCCGCATACTAAAACGATTTATGAGAAAAATCAAGAGACAGAATTTCCATAAAAAGGGGCGCCTGCCCCTCGCTCCAACCAGCTGCCGCTGTTTTCCGCTACCCCCTCTGGCGGGGGAGCCCCCCCCCGCAACGCCCCCCCAAACTCATTTTTTCGATGATATTACATATTTTTAAGCATACTAGATGTATTTATATGTATTTTTGGCGTAAAAAAACATTTTTGTAAGGAAAATCACCAGAAAATACCCCAAAAATCTTAAATTTTACGCCAAAAACAGCAAATTTTGCCAAATATTACATATTTTTTACACTTTCTTCGTGTTTTATATGTATTTTTCTCTAAAATCGCATAATAAAACACTTGCCGGCGGACAGTTTTATGCTTAAATTATAGTTATAATAAATACAAAGGAGGTTCACCATCAAAAAGCTGGAAACTCTGCCGCCGGCACATTTCATACCCGAAGTAGAAAAACGCATTTCCCAATTGGAACAGGCACTCAAAATAACGCAGCATTCAGTAAAGCACAGTCCCTCTGGACTAGTCAGAATTATACAGAACAAAGGTAAGCTGCAGTTTTATAAGCGAGAATCCAAAGCAGACATCCAGGGAACCTACATGCCTCGCTCCCAGGATAAAGTTGCACACACCCTCATTCAGAATTCCTACGAACAGGATGCTGTTTCTGCAATTCAGGAAGAACTCAAATACCTGCGCGCTTTTCTAAAAATATACAAAAACAAAACTACCGATCTAGTTTATAAAAAGCTCAATCCCCTGCGCCGGCAAATAGTAACACCACTTACACTGGATGATATTCAATACGCCGAACAATGGCTTAAGGTTGAATATCGCCACAAGAAATTCCCGGAAAACAAATCTCCACTTTTCACCGACAACAATGAACAGGTACGCTCCAAATCAGAAGTAATAATTGCGAATGAACTCAAAGCATCCGCAGTCCCCTACCGTTATGAATTCCCACTGCTTATGGACAAAAATGCGGCTACTCCAGATTTTCCGGATTACGACTTTTGTAAACTACATCCCGACTTTTACTGCCTTAATATACGCACCCGCCAGGAATATGTCTGGGAACATTTTGGCATGATGGATGATGCAAACTATGCTATTCAGGCCACCGAAAAACTCAACCTTTACGCCCAGAACGGATTTTATCCGGGTAAAAACTTAATCATAACCATGGAAACACAAAACAAACCCCTTTCATCAAAAATGATAAAAGGGGTTATCGAAGCATATCTAAAATAGATTTACAATTTTAGTATCCATGAAAACCTGAATCAACAATACAATAAGGCGGAGTTGAACAAACTTCAGGAGCTTCAACAGTTTCATCTCCAATTTCTGCTACAGACTTAACTTTTACGTAATACCTTTGTCCAGTAACAAGATTACCAAATGTACCATCCGGGTCATAATTGCTCATATTCCGACGATCTAGCACAATTTCACCAGTTCGTTCATTTGAAATATCAATTATTAGTGTCCTATTTGATAGGTTATTGTTAAAATTTAAATCATTACTAAAATACAAATACAATTTATCATATTCACCTCTAGTTGGATGTGTCCATGTAATTGTAAACTCAGCTCTTGTAGGATAACCGGTCTCTTTTTGTCCTGTAACTGTAAGGTTTGTAACATTTGCAGGTGGAATTGTTACGGTCCTAGGATAACTTTTATCACTCTCAACCCCATATGCAACTGCAGTTACATAAATTTCATATTCTTTCATACAAGGAACATTAAGGACATAACTGGTTATTGTATCTAAACAAGTCTCACATTTATTAATTGCGCCATCTTTCGATGTATAATAAATATGATATTCCTCACAACCGTTTTGTACCGGACTCCAGGAAACGGTTATAAAGGCTACACCGGTTTGCGAAGCACTTATACTTGGTCTATTTGGTTTGGTATAAGCATTAACATCATTATATGATGTTGTATATGTATTTCCAGCTTTGTCTGTCCAGATACCTCGTACTTGATAACGTGTTCCAGCTGTGAGTCCTGTTAATTCAACCGTAGTATCTGTTGGCGATATAGTTTTTGTTACAGCAGAACCTGCACCAGACATAGAATCATAAGTCCTATATTCAATACTACAACTCTCAACATCCACCGCTGGTTCAGGAAGGTTGATTGTAACTGAACTTGTAGTACGTGCGCTGTCGCTGTCATCTTCAGCAAAGTTACCTGTTGGTACCGGAGTTTTAGTGTCCACCGCAAACCACCAGTATTTAGTCTTAGACGGAACATATCTTTCGTTATTACTGCGGTCTTTAAAAATATATCTTACGGCATAGACTCCATCATCAAGATTTTTAAGTGAATGGGAACCAGAGTATTTTGCCGTTGTACCAAGTGCATAATCATAATTTATAGAAAGAGTTTTACTCTGCCTGTCTGACTGTTCAATTTCATTATAGTTTTCATCATAAATCTTTGTGTATTCAAGTGTGAACATTGATGCCGGATAACTATCAGCATCTGTAACAGTAATGGCACATGGTGCAAAGGTTACAGCGCTTTTGTCTGTAAAATAGTAATCTTTAAGCCATTCCCAGTCTGAATCATTTGAAAGATCTAGACTTGTACGACCTTTGGCTTCATAAGACTTGTCCTGACCATTCTTTTTTCCACTCATGTTACATGTAACAGTTGTGACCTCTGTGGCATCTTGTTGGCAGCCATTAACAATCGGTGCTTTTTTATCTGTTGTACCGTTAGAAAGGTATCTCCATTTTTCTGACTTGGTCATAGTTACAGGTTTTTTAGTAATTGTATCTTCATAATGAAAATCTTTACTTACATTAACTATAACAATCATTCCTGTAGTAAGCCCCGTAGCATTTTCTACCGGAATATAAAGCGTTGTCGGGTCTTCAAAAATAGGCTCACCAAAATACTGTGCAATAGTTTTTCCTGTACGCTTATCTGTAATCTCTATATTTTTAAGATATACTTCTTCGCCATCCTGGTAACCATAATAACGGCCTCTGTAAATTTTTGATTCCTTAAAGTCTGTAATACCACGTGCCACTAATTCTTTATAATCGTCATCTTCTTCACTGTACAAAATAGATTCCGGGTCAATATCATGATCAAAAACTACTTCTATCGTTGTATCACTAAGAGAACCTTTGGCTGTATCATACATAGGCCAATACGATAAAACCTGAGGACGCACTACAACATAAGGTTTTATACAAAGATTAACACCTTCGGGTACAGGAGCAGCAAGTGTACAGTTTGTTGTTTCTTTGGTTGCATCATCAAAAACAACATATTCCTGATTTGTCAGTTCTGTCTGTCCGTTATAAACCTTCCAGGTTAAAAATTCATAATCAGGATCAGGTTCAAAAGAAAGAAATGTCTGATGATTCTGTCTGAAAGTGTATGTACCTTTTGAAGGAGAAAGTTTTCCGTTTGAACCGTCAATATAAACCTGGGCATAAGGTATAGGAGGACAAACTGCTTTTATAACAATTTTCTCAAGTGCCTTTTTAAAGGTAACTGTAGTTTCAAGGCTTGCAGGATCTTCTATAAAAATATAATCATTTATATCTGCGCCCTTTGGTAATTCTGTTGAACTTACCGACCATCCCTTAAAAATGTAATCCTCATCCGGGTCAAAAGCAATTGTAAAGGAATCTGTTACTTTTTTAGAAACTTCGCCGCCAATTGGTTTTCGGATATCTCCACTACCCTTGTCGGCTTGTACAACTATAAGATAGGATTTTGCATTTGCATAAGCAATTCTTTCTTCAAGCTCATTTTTAATTTGCGGGCCTTTTAAAAAGTTTTCACAACCCGTAAGTAATATTAAAAGAAGCGCCCCCCCCCGCAAATTACAGGCAAAATCAATCTGGCAAGTCGGTTTTTCATTATGCTTTCTCCGTTTAAAATATTATAATATATTATACCATTGAATTAACGGGTTTGTCGATTATTTCTTTTTTTGATATAATCCTTTATAAAGGAAAAAAATTATGAACGCAAACGACAAACTTATTTCACAATACAAATCATTTTTAGACAATGGAAAAACAGAGCGCGAATGTGTGGCGCAGATTATTACCATGGCTTCTAAGGCCGGCTACAAGGATATTGCTAAGTGCAAAAAACTAGCTGCAGGCGACAAGGTTTACATTACAAAAATGAACAAGGCTATTGCGCTTTTTCAGATTGGAAGCGAACCGCTTGAACGCGGTATGAATATTCTGGGGGCACACATTGACTCGCCGCGCCTGGATGCCAAGCAGAACCCTCTTTACGAAAAAGACAACATTACATACCTGAACACTCACTACTATGGTGGAATTAAAAAATATCAGTGGACTACACTGCCACTTGCAATTCATGGAGTTGTATGCAAAAAGGACGGCACTACTGTAAACGTTGTAATTGGCGAAGCTGCCGACGATCCTGTTTTCTGCATTTCTGATATTCTGCCGCACCTGGCTCAGGACCAGATGAAGGACAAGGCGAGCGATTTTATTAAGGGCGAAGATCTGGACTTGATTATGGGTTCGTGCGTACCTGTAAAAAAAGATAAGGAAAAAGACCGCAGCAAAAAGCTTGTGCTCACGCTGCTTAAAGAAAAATATAACATTGAAGAGGCCGATCTGGAATCTGCCGAGCTGGAAATTGTACCTGCAGGTTGTGCTCGCGACATGGGTCTGGACCGTTCCTTTATTCTTGCTTACGGACAGGATGACCGTTCGTGTGCCTTTACTTCTGTTGCTGCAATGCTTGATGTTAGTGCCGGCGGCAAGGCTCTTAAACGCACAGCCTGCTGTCTTTGTGTAGACAAAGAAGAAATTGGAAGCGTTGGTGCAACCGGCATGGCCTCTAATCTTTTTGAAAATATGGTTGCCGAAGTTATTGCCCGCACCGGAACTTACAGCGAGCTTACTTTGCGTCGTTGTCTGGCCGGTTCAAACATGCTTTCGAGCGATGTAAATGCCGCTTACGACCCTATGAACGCAGGACTTTTTGACAAGGAAAATGCTTCTGTTTTGAGCGGAGGCATTGCGTTCCAGAAGTATACAGGCAGCCGCGGAAAATCAGGCGCCAGCGATGCAAACCCGGAATTTATTGCAGCCGTTCGTGCCTGCATGGACAAGGCCGGAGTAAGCTACCAGATGGCAGAGCTTGGCAAAGTAGATCAGGGCGGCGGCGGAACCATTGCCTACCATGCCGCAAAATATGGAATGAATGTTCTTGATGCCGGCGTTGCAGTTTTGAGCATGCATGCCCCATGGGAAATTGTCGCAAAGGAAGATATCCTGCAGATTTTTAAGGGTTATAAGGCATTTTTGGGGATGTAAAGGATGGTAAAAGGGGCCCTTCGAGAGCCTCAGGGACCACAACGTCGGGGTCCCTGAGGCTCTCGAAGGGCCCCTTAAAATGCATTATTTATCCCCAATCAAAACTTCATAAATTCTATCAAAATCTTTTTTAGATGTAAACTTAATCTCAATCGACCCCTTGGTTGTATCGCCTTTAAAGTTTACGTCCTTTACGCCAAACAGATTACGGAGCTCCTGCTCAAACAGGGCAACATCAGGGTCCTTGCGGCCCTTTTTCTTTTCTGTCTTTTTGGAAGCGGCGCGGCCACCGTTGTTGTAGGCATCGGCCAGAGCTTCGCATTCACGAACAGAAAGTCCTGAGCCCACAATCTTTCCGTAAAGAATGCGCATATCTGCATCATTTTTTACCATCAAAAGTGCACGGGCATGTCCGCTTGAAATCTGTCCTGTAATAAGGGATTTTTTAATATCATCAGGCAGCTTAAGAAGACGGATTGAGTTTGCAACAGTAGAGCGGTTCTTTCCTACGCGCTTGGCAACTTCATCCTGGCTCAAGTCTCCCATCTGAATAAGATTATAGTAAGCAGTGGCTTCTTCAATAGGGTTTAAATCGGCACGCTGAATATTTTCAATCAAAGCATATTCAAGCTTCTGCTGTTCATCAAACTTACGCAGCTGAACAGGAACCTTGTCCAACCCTGCCATTTTTGCAGCGCGGGTACGGCGTTCTCCTGCAATGATATAAAATTCATTTTCTTTATCTTCAACAGGTTCAATAATTATTGGCTGAAGAATACCGTTCTGCTTGATTGAATCGCACAGTTCTTCCAGCTGCTTCTGGTTAAAATCTACGCGGGGCTGTTTTGGATTTGGCTTGAGCATATTAACATCGCACCAAAGTCCACCATCGCTGTCTACTTCTATACATGCGGGAACATTTGCAGGTCTACCGCCCTTTGCAACCTGAACGCTGTGAAGTCCAAGTCCTGTAGAGATAAGAAATTCTTCATTTGCTTCCGGATTTTCTTTGATTAATGCTCCGAGTCCTCTTCCCAATGCCTTTTTAGCCACGTTGAATTACCTCTTCTGCCAATTTTTCATAACTTTTTGCACCCACACATTCAGGGTCATATTTACAGATTGGAAGTCCGTGAGACGGAGCCTCAGACAAACGTACATTGCGCGGAATGATTGTATTGAAAACTACATCCTTAAAATATGATTTAACCTGAAGCACAACATCCTGTGCAAGACGTGTGCGTGAATCATACATTGTAAAAAAGATTCCGCCGATTGTAAGCTTCTGGTTTATTTCTTTCTGAACCTTTTGAACTGTCTGAAGAAGAAGTGTAATTCCTTCAAGGGCAAAATATTCACACTGCATAGGAACAAGCACTGAATCTGCAGCGGCAAGTCCGTTCAATGTAAGAATACCAAGGGAAGGAGGACAGTCTATAAGAATATAATCGTATTTTGGCTGAAGCGGTTCGAGCGCATTCTTAAGGTAGTATTCCCAGTTATCCTGGTCTACAAGCTCAACTGCAGCACCTGACAAATCTATACTTGCGCTTATTGCATCAAGGTTTGGAATTGAAGTTTTTTTAACGGCAGACTGTGGAGTACAGTTACCGGCAAGCAGCTCATAAATTGTAGGCTTGTCTTTAGAAATGCCAACACCGCTGGACATGTTTCCCTGTGAGTCAAAATCAACAAGAAGGACTTTTTTACCTGCAAGTGCAATGTACGCACCAATATTGATTGCTGAAGTAGTCTTTCCGACGCCACCCTTCTGATTTACAAAAACGATTGTCTTTCCCATAAAAAACAGTATAACAATTTTTGGGAAAAAGGTATACTATTTAAATATGATATTAAGCGCAACTTTTTCTAAGCCGGGTAATGATGTTGAGACAAAGCTTGGGCGGCCATATAAAAAAATCAAAATCTCTGTAGAAAACAAGGACGGCCACACTGCATATTTTGCCCAGCTGTTTACGGACAAGCAGGTTTTTCATGAACACATGAGCGAGGCGGAGTTTGAAGCTTTTATCCAGGAACACGCAGGAACCACATTCAAAAACTGTGTACAGCGCACCCAAGACCAGGAAATTACAACACTTGCAAACAAAAAAGGAAAGATTACTAAGTTTGTAAAGCAGATTAAGGCTCAAACCGGGGGCGACGGTGCTGAAAATACCGTTTCCGAAGGCAAAAACTACATCATCAAAGAAGGAAAACCTGTTCCATTCCTTGTAGTTTTAGGCGTAATGACCGCAGAAGGCAAGGTTATAGCTTCGCGTTATGATAAATTCCGCCAGATAAACCGTTTTCTGGAGTTTATTGATGATGTTTTGCCGTGGATTGAGAATACTCCGGTGCACATTGCAGATTTTGGCTGCGGAAAATCATATCTTACCTTTGCAGTTCACTATTTTTTGACAGAAATAAAGCATATTCCCTGCCAGATAGAAGGCCTGGACCTAAAGCAGGATGTTATTGACTATTGTAATGATATTACCAGGCGTCTCGGGCTCAAGGGACTTAATTTTAACGTAGGAAACATAAGCGATTACTCTGGCAGCCAGGCTCCGGACCTTGTGATGACACTACATGCCTGCGATACCGCCACAGATTTTGCCCTTGAATATGCCGTAAGCCGCGGTGCCAGGGCAATTTTGTCTGTTCCCTGCTGCCAGCACCAGATAAATACCCAGATTCAGGCTAATAGAAAAGGAAAAATCAAACAGGAAGACAGCGCTCTTGAACCGATTTTAAAGCACGGATTGCTGCGCGAAAAATTCAGCTCACTTTTGACAGATGCCTTGCGCGGTGAATGGCTCGAACAGCACGGCTACCGCGTCCAGATGCTAGAGTTTATTGATGAAGAACACACCCCAAAGAATATTTTAATCAGGGCAGTAAAGAAATCCGGAACGGACACTATAAAAAAAGACCGCCCTCAAATATTAGGCGATCTTAATATACAACAGGAATTATGGAAGTAACCCTTCGACAGGCTCAGGGACCCCGTCATTCCATATTTTTCCAGGCGTCAATAAATTCCATCATAAACTGCTGGATACCGCCAAACCATTTGTTCTGAAAACGGCAGGCTTCCACGCCAATATATCTGAAGTGCCAGCACTCCCAGCGGTAACCGGTTATATCTTCGTACCCCTGCGGAAAACTCAAACTCCAGCCGTATTCGTTTGCATGCGCATTAAGCCATTTGCAGCCGTCAGTCAAGGCATACGAATCTTCAATATTTCCAAAATCTACGGCAGCGCCTAACTGATGCTGGCTTGTTCCTGGTCTTGCAGATTCGCGTTCTGCTTCTTCAAGGCCGTCTACACTAACCCAGTAATTAAAAGTGCACTCCTGTGTCTGGTAAGAACGATAAGTCGAACTTACATCCAGAGTAACACCGTCTTTTTTAGCAGCCCTTGCCATTTCGTGCAGAGCATCGTCGGCATCTTCGCGCAGGGCAAGAGTTGTCTTGTTGATAATATAGTCATCGTTTGCAACAAGCTTTCGTAAATGTTTAGGCTCGTAGTCCGAACCAACCTTGTGGGTTTTATCAATCAAAAAATAAAGGCTCAAATCATCTGCCGGGAATGCCTTTTCTACCTCCAGAACCTTTTCCAGGTCTGCAAGAAATTCTGCAGGATCTCCGTTTGGAATTGCCTCCTTGCAGCGGTCTGTCATGCTCATAAGCACACGATTGAGCTTTTCAATCTTGGGGTCATATTTTACACTTTCTATTGCGGCAGGTTGTGCTTCCTCTACAGGCTCTGTCTTTTGAGCAGCTGCCGCCTTGGACTTGGCACAGCCCGAAAAGCACATTGAAAATAAAATTGTGATTAAAAATATCTGTCGTTTCATATATACCTCGCAATGACGACTACTCTTGCAGCGCTCCCCTTACCAGAATCTGTTTTTTAGAGCCATCACCATATTCAATTGTAATTGTCGGGTCCCGGACAACACCATCCAGATGAATCAGGCTTGGAGCATCGTTGTCATAATTTTCGCCAATGGCAAAGTGGCAGGTGTGAAAGGCCTTTTCATCCTCCAGCATATTGCCGGTAATCTGTGCAGCCGGATTCAAACCAATTCCAAGCTCTCCAATATTACGGGCATTCTTTTTATAAACTGCACCCTGCCCTTGCGGAAGCTTTTTTTCTTTTTCATACTGAACAGCACGCTGTTCGGCTTCGGTAATTGTTTTGAGCAGACGCTTGGCTTCGGCTCCGCCTTCTATTTCCTTAACAAATCCTTTTTCAAGCTTGCAGGTAATCGGAGTTTCCAGAATTGAATCTCCGTCTGCAAAAGTCATGGAACCGTCATAAACAATTACACCTTCGCTGGTGCCTACTACAGGACTTATAAAAACTTCTCCTGCAGGAATATTGCCGCCTGTGCCCGGTGTGGTAAAGTTTCCGTCATCTGCCATAAGCTTGCGGCCGGTTACTGGAATCTTAACATCTGTACCGCCCGGAGCAGTTACATAAACATTAATCGCCCCGTTAAAAAGCTCGTTCATTTTTTTACAGCGTTCACCAAGCTGCTTGTAATCAATGGCAGCCGTGCGGTTCATCATGTCTACGGTTATTCCGGGAGTCCATACTCCGCGCATTGTTTTTTTACCGTCTAAAAGATAATCAAAAATATGTGTAAATTCCTGTCCGTCTTCTGTTTTATATGGATTTGCAGTTGCGGCCGGGTCTTTTCCAAGCTTGATGTTTGAAATTGAAAAACATACCTCAGGCTCAGTTGCAATTGCTGCAAGTACTTCGGCATTGGCATTATCAAAGCTTGTTTTATCAGTCTGATATACCAAGGTTGGAACACCGCCGGCCTGAGCGCTTGCCATAAACAGATCCTGTGCAATTTCGTTAGTTGCCGGATTTGCAATAATAAGCACACGTTCCCCTTTTTTTACGGCAACAACATCCTGTACAACAACCTGTGCCGGTGTACGCTCCTTGTCGCCGGTAGCTTCTATTTTATTCTTCAATTTATCAAAAATCATTTTTTCTCCTTGGGGACCCTTCGAGAACCTCAGGGACCCCATTTATGCTTAAGGGCCCTTCGAGAGCCTCAGGGACCCCCCATTTATGCTTAAGGTGCCCATTTATGCTTAAGGTGACCATTTATGTTCAGGGACCGCGGCGGATAACCACCATATTTCTTTCGGAATCTTCAAGACCAGGGACTGCAAGAGGAACAACCTCATACTCACTCACCAGTTTTTTTATTCCGTCCATTTCGGTGCGGATATTTTCAAGGCGTGCCTTATATGCACAAAGCACACCACCTTTTTTAACCATTTTGAGCAGGGTCTTTGTCATTTTTTCATCAAGTGGACGAAAGGCCCTGAATGTAATTATATCAAAAGACTCCGGCTCCACCTGTTCTGCCTGCAGGTTACAAACCTGCACGTTAGACAAGCCTAACAAACCCTTGCAGTTTTCCAAAAAAGAACAGCGTTTTTCCATGCGTTCAACAAGCTTAAACCGGTATTCAGGCATTGCTGCAGACAGCGGAATACCCGGGAGCCCGCCGCCGGAACCAATATCGCCTATAACAGGAGCATCAATCTGTCCTGCATATTTTTTTATAATATCATAACCGGAAAGTGAATCCAGAATGTGGCGTACCACAAGCTCGTCGTGGTCAGATGTATTTGTAAGATTGTAGGCAGAATTAAAAAGAATGAGTTCCTTTATGTACTGCTCCATTTTAGAAACAAGGGATTCAACACTTTTATCATCAAGCCCGTGAACTGTCTGCTTTATTCCTTGTGTTAAAATACTAAGCATGTAATCACCTGTAAAGATTGCCGGGTCAAGCCCGGCAATGACATTCAAAGTCTATCCACTGTCATTATCGGGGCAGGCCCGGCAATGACATTCAAAGTCTATCCACTGTCATTATCGGGCTTGACCCGATAATCTATTTATCAATATCCAGTAACAAATCTGCGGAAATATCTTCGCCAATAAAATGAATTACAACAAGGTTTCCGGTTTTTTCGGCAATCATATTTTTGCACTGGCACAGTCTGTAAACATAAGAGTTTTTGTTTTCGGCAGTCTGGGCAATAGATGGAGTTACAGAAAAGGTTGTTGTACTTCCATTACTCTTAACAGCCTTAAAAAGCATGTAGAAGGTTTCGTTGCAGGCCTTGTTGTTCAAAAAGTATTTGCGGTCTGCAGTCAAAAGGAACGAGCCGTCTGCTTCAGGTTCGCTAAAGAATGTTTGAATCAAAGAATCCTTAACATTGTATCCGTTTATCTTAAAGCGGAGGATCGAAGGATTGCGTGTCTTAAAGGTTTCTGAATCCTGTTTTTTTGCCGCATAAATTTCCTGCTGGGCGGCAGAAGCAGTATTCTGTTCAATCTTAAGCTCGTTCAGCTTTTCCAGAATCTGGCGCAAAAGGATATTTGTAGAAATGTCCGAAGCAGAAGAACCGGTATTTCCCGAAATTCCGCTTACTCCCGAAAGTGAAGAAAGTGTATTAAACGAACCTGTATCATACAAGTCTGAAATATCAGAAGCAGAAAGAAGATTTGCGTTGGAAAGCAAAGAAATAAGAATATCATCGGTTGTTGTACCGTCAGAAAGCACTGCCTCGTTAGTTTTTGATTCAGAAGAATTTGAATCAGATTTTTTATCCGATTTTTTTTCCTGCTTAGGAAGTGACGGCCTGTAAAATTTTCCATCCATTGTCGGAGATGAAATTGTAGGCATTTCCGGCATACTTATAGAAGGCATAGAAGGAGACTCAATTGTCTGAGCAAAAAGCAGTCCAGTTCCTTCAAGCAAAACAGCCATAACAAAAATTGCGGTAATCTTTCTAAAGGTTAGCAAGGCTTTCCTCCACATATTCAAGCCGCTGGGTAAGTTGTGCAATTGTTTTTTCCAGACGGTTCTTTTCTTTTTCAAGCCGGGTTTTAGGATCTTCTCCCCTCTGCTTTGCAGCCTGCTGCTTCATCATCTCGCGGACACTTGCAGGAGATTTGCCACCGTTCATAAATTCTTTTTCTACGGCAGCACGGTCATCCGGCTTTTTTACAGCCGCAACAACCTTCATGTTTTCAAAACCAATTGCAGGGTTTACGCTGGAAGCTCCCACCTTGCGGATATCCTTGGCAGTATTTCTAGGCAAACAAAGAACACGGTCTACATAATCTTCGTAGCGGATATTTGCCTCTTTGCAAAGTTCCCACGCCCTTGCAAGCTTTTTACCAAACTCCTTCATCAGTTCGCCATTCTTTGCCAGATAGTTTGTCTTAATATCCTCGGTAAGCTCTTTGAGCTCTGCATTGCTTTCCCAGCCAATAGAATAATATCCTTTTTTTTCTGCAATTTCAATTAAATCACCAAACTTTGCCCAGAACTCCTGTGTATGAACCTTGCAGGCAGTTCCATAAGACGGGTCGTTTTCCTGCTTCTGGATTGTAACAAGGTGATGTGTGTATTCATGAACGGCAGTATAAACCAGCTCGTTTTCTGATTTAAAGTTGAGGTTATGAAGATAGATTTCGTGTGTGTCAGGCTTGTAAAAACCGTTTACACGCTTGCTTTCCTTTCCGGTCTGAATTACAGTAAAATCAATTTCGCACGCCATAATATCAAGCAGCATTTCTTTTATTTTTTCGTTAGTCATTTTACCACTCCTGTGTCATTGTCGGGCCTGACCCGACAATCTACCCATTGAATTCAGTATTATAGCTCCGGCTACAGTCACCGCGGTTTCTGTCCTCATTATGCGCTCACCCATTCCGCAGCGGATAAAGCCTGCCTTTTGCATAAGATCGCGCTCCCTGTCCGTCCACCCTCGTTCACTGCCAATTGCAACGGTGAATTGCGGTCCTTCGAGAGCCTCAGGAACCGCAGCATCCTGTGCAAGGGCGGCCCCCAGCGAACACTCCGGATTTATGTTGTCAAGGCAGATTAGCTGTTCTTTGTAGGGGCCCTTCGAGAGCCTCAGGGACCCCGCTTGGCTTAGTGGTCCCTGAGGATTGAGTTGTGGTCCCTGAGGCTCTCGAAGGGCCATCTTTTTGCTCACATTCTCCAGACATTCCTGCAAGTTCTTATGAATAAAAACCTTAGGCACATGTGTACTGCCTGCCTGCACCGTTCCTTCCAGCAAAAGCTCTCGCACTTTTTCACTCTGGGCCAGATCGCTTTGCATATAAGATTTTTCGCCAAGCTCTGTTCCCGTAAGATAAAGCTCATTCACACCAAGAGCGGCCACATCACGCAAAAGTCTGCGCAGCTGTATAGGACGCACAAATCCCACAATCATATTCAGCGGATTTAAAGGCTTGCCGTCTCCGGTAGCAGTAAACTCAAAATAAATTCTGCGTTCTTTTTCATCAAAACGTGTAATGCGGGCCAGACCGGATGCACCATCAATAATGCCGGCCGTAAAGCTGTCGCCCTGCACCTTATGCAGAATATTTAAAATATGCTCGCCTCTCTTATCATCATAAGACAAAAAAGGACTGGAACATTCAATTTCGGTTTTATCAAAAAGACAGATATTCATAACGCGACTTTCTCCGCCGCATTAACCAAGCATGTTTATTTTTTTAAGGGCAGCGCAAAGAGCATCCTTTTCAATAAGATCAATAGGACGACCTTCGGTATACTTGTGGGCACTTTCAGAAAAGCTTCCCATTGTTACACAGTAACCGTTATCACACTTGGCATCACGCATCTTTGCATGGAACTCACGCACATAAATATCACCAATAACAGTCTGTGTACGATAAAAACGGAACATATTCTTGGCTTCCCATTTGTTGCTTTCTACATCACAGATAACTTCTATACTTTCTGCAGCAACCGAAACATCTTCAATTTTTACAAACGCATTTTTAAAGAATACAGTAATAAACTTACGGCACAGGGCTACAAAATCACTGGTACCAGACATAAGATATACCTGAAGGTTCTGGTTTTGATTTAATTCCTGGAATCTTGCAACAAGACTATCTACGTCTTTATAACCCGGATGCATTGACTGAATCTGTTTAAGAAGCACAAGTCCCTTAGGAATATTATTTGAAGAAATATAACAGTTTGCACAACGGTATTTAATCTGAAGCCCAATCTGCTCCGGAACATTTTCCAGTTTAGAAGCAATTTCGTAATCATTAATTGCAGCCTGAAAATCCTTTGTACGCTCATGCATTTTTCCGGCTTCCAGACAAGACTGGGCACCAAAAACAGGATCAGGACGCAGGTGAGTAAAAATCTTAAGCGCCTTGTCGCCCATTCCTGCTTCGGACATGGCAACAGCCATATCATACAAAAGCTCCTTGTTTTCAGGTTCAACATCCAAAGCTTTTTTAAGGTAAGGCAAGCTGTCCCTGTACTTCTGGCTCTTAAAAAGACAGATTCCAAGATGCTTGTTTACATCAGTATTTTCAGGAGCAATAATCTTACATTTTTTAAGACAATAAGCTGCCTTGTCATAAATCTGTTTTTCAAGAAAAGCCAGACCAAG
Source organism: Treponema sp. (assembly GCA_017550685.1). Classification (GTDB taxonomy): domain Bacteria; phylum Spirochaetota; class Spirochaetia; order Treponematales; family Treponemataceae; genus Treponema_D. The sequence goes on from JAFZOJ010000056.1 coordinate 20,090, forward strand.
GTAGTAGTTTGTTTCGTACGAGTCAGGAACCTTTTTTACAGAAAGCATAAGGATATTGATTGCGTCATCAATTTTTTTAAGGAAGAACGCACCAATACCCCAGCGTCTTGTTACATCAGCAATATTAATTTCTGTATGCGCAGAAGAAAGATCATAAAGAGTTTTGTAAACATTCAAAACCTTTTCCCAGTTCTGTTCATTATAATAAACATCACCAAGTCCGCTCAAAGCCTCTACATTGTGAGGATCATGTGCAAGCCGTTTTTCATATTCACGAATAACAGCAGTTACACCTTTTTTCTGCACGGTAGAAGCTACCCTTTCGGACTTTGTCGAAGAATGTTTAGTTTTTAAACTACTAATAATCAGAATAATGGTAATGAGAACAACCGCAACTGTTACAGCAATCAGAACTGGAATTAACATTCTGCAAACACTCCTGTCTATTCTATTTGTTTGTTTTTTCACGAACCATCAAAGCAATGCGCTCCATGGCAATTTTTATTTTATTAATATCGGTAGCATAACAGCAGCGGATAAAACCTTCACCCGCATCGCCAAAACAACTTCCGGGAACTACCGCAACATTATGCTTTTGAATAAGCTCGGTGGCAAATTCTTCGCTGGTCATGCCGGTAGGACGGATATCAGGGAACATATAAAAAGCACCCTCCGGTTCAAAACAAGGAAGTCCCATATCGGTAAAAGCCTTGTGCATAAGGTTACGTCTCTGCTGATAGCTTACACGCATCTTTTCAACTTCACTCCAGCCATTGCGCAAACCTTCTGCAGCAGCATACTGACTGAAAATCGGCGGACAAATAGTATTGTATCCATGAAGCTTACAGCACTGAACAAGCAGATCGTGAGGAGCGGCAATATAACCGATACGCCAGCCGGTCATGGCAAAGGATTTTGAAAAACCATTAAAGATGATTGCATAATCCTTCATGCCCGGGAAGGAGCCGATTGAAACATGCTTACGTCCATCGTACAAAAGCTCGCAGTAAATTTCATCACTCAAACACCAAAGCTCATGTTTTTTTACAACCTCTGCAATTTTACCAAGCTCTTCGGCTGGAATTACACGACCGGTAGGATTACTTGGAGAACAGAACATAACGGCCTTGGTTTTTGGAGTACAGACTGCTTCAATTGCGGCAGCAGTCGGATAAAGATCTGTCTTACTTGTATCCAGATGAATTACCTTTGCATCACAAAGAGCCGAAAGCGGCTGATAGTTTACATAACAAGGTTCGCAGACAATAATTTCATCGCCCGGATTTAAAATAGAGCGGAGAACCAGGTCCAGACCTTCGCTGGCTCCTACAGTAGGCAGCACTTCTGTTTTAGGATCGTAATAAAGATTAAAGCGTTCAAGATATTTACATACCTCTTCGCGCAGTTCAATAAGACCCCAGTTTGAAGTATATGAAGTGTGACCTTTTTCAAGATGATAAAAAGCTTCTTCGCGGATAACCCATGGAGTCGGAAAATCAGGTTCACCGACACCAAGCGAAATTATATCATCATGGCCAATACAGAGTTCAAAAAATTTACGGATACCAGAAGGTGGAATAGACTCCATCTTGCTGGAAAATTTATCTTTACGTGTGTTCATTAATATTTCCTATGCCTGAACTCCCTCGCGTCTATCACGTTCATCAGCAACATAAACAATATCATTCTCTTTATATGTCTTAAGAACAAAGTTTGTTTTTGTAGAACGCACACCTTCGAGGGTAGAAAGCTTTTCGCTTACAAAAAGAGCAACATCCTTGAGGTTGTCGCCTTCAATCAAAACCTTAAGGTCATAACCACCGCTCATAAGATAAAGTGATTTAACCTGAGGGAACCGGTAGATACGGTCTGCAATAGCATCAAACCCATGCTCGCGCTGTGGCTGCACCTGAATCTGAATCTCCGCCACAACCTTTTCTTTTGACGCCTTATCCTTTTCCGGATTTACGATGGCCGCATACTTGAGAATAACACCATCATCTTCCAGCTTTTTGATGGCCGCCTTTACCTCATCCACAGATTTTTTAGTCATAGCAGAAATATCTTCCGCCGAAAGTCTGGCATTCTGTCGCAAAAGCTCAAGTATTTCGTCCATAGAATTTCCCCTTTTAAATATTATAAATTTGGAATTAATTATACTATAAAATCCTCTTGTTTACAATGGAAGATTCCTGATGAATAAATGAAGATTTTTCCATGGCCCCGTGCAAATATAATATTTTGTTATATTTCCTCTTCATCCTCCGTCTCCCCCAATTTCCCCCCTTTAAAACAATCGGAGGATTTTTTTAAATGAAAAAAATCGTAGGAATTATAGCAGCTGTAGCAATGATCGCTACTTCTGTTTTCGCTGCAGATATTACTGCAAAAGTAAGACTTGACGGTTCATTGTTCAATTATGCAGGAGGAGTTAAAGCTCTTACAATTGATCACAATGCCGGTGAAGCACACAACCCACTTCTCGCATGGTCTTATGGCGATGACAAATCTGGTGCAAGTGCAAAGATTTGGACAAAGGGTGATTCTGCTGCAAACTTCGACCTTGCTTCTGGAAAATTCCAGATCTGGTTCACTCCAGTTGATAACCTTAAGTTGATTTTCGGAAATCAGAACTTCAATCTTAATCAGGAACAGCTCCAGTGGTGGCGCTCTGATTCAGGTTTTGGTGAAACAGGTGGATACGGTGTAAACTTCGGATCTGACGGTTTCTCTATTGACTTGTTCCTTGGTGGTGACTGGGGAAAAGCTTGGCTTGATGGTTCTGCTGTTGGTTTGACAGCTGCAAAACTTCAGTATGGTGCTGATTTCGGAACAGTTGCTGCAATCATGGTTGCTAACTCTTCATTCAAAGATCTTAAGTTCGGAGTTGGATACAACAACAACTTTGACGGATTGTTCATGTTCGTAAACGTACTCGGTTATGTAAACAATGGTTTCAACAAAGTACGTGCTGAAATCTTTGCTAAGGGAAATGTTGACTCATTCGGATGGGCTGCTTGGATTCCATTTGACTTCACAATCGCTGACAGCAAGGCTGCTCTCGGTGCTAACGTTAAGTTCACATTCAACCAGTTCTACCTCGACATCAACGATGGTAACTTCCTTGGTGACTTCGCTATGTCAATTAAACCTGGTATGACAGGTTCAGTTGGAAAGTGTGGTTACGAAGTAGCTGTAAACTTCGACATTGGAAGCAGTGTTGCAGTATCTGTACCTGTAAACTTCACTGTTGAATGGTAATTAGCTGCTATAGTTAATTAGCAATTACGAATGCCTGTTCCTTAGGGAGCAGGCATTTTTTTTAGTATTCAATTCCTTCCCTTCTAAAAAAATTATACAGGGTGGCAGAGCTTATCTGGTAGTAATCAATAAGATATGATTTTGTATAACCGGCAGCAAGAAGGCGCCGGATTTCTTCTGCCTTGCCTGAAAGCTTGTAAGATTTGTTTTTGCTTCCTTTGGGGCGGCCAAGTTTTATCCCTTCTGCTTTGCGTCTTTTTAGTGCTTCCATGGTTCGTTCTGCAATAAGGTTTCGTTCAATTTCTGCACTGATACTGAATGCAAAAGCCAGTACCTTGCTCTGTAAATCCTGACCAAGCTTGTAGCCTTCCTTTACAGTATACACCGCAACATTTGTCTGCATAAGATGATTAAGAATGGACATGATCATGAACATAGAACGACCAAGCCGGGATAGTTCGGAACAGATAATTACATCACCGCTTGCAATGTGTTTAAGCAGGCGGCCAAGATTGCGTTTTTCGGGTTCAATTGTTCCGCTGATTGTTTCTTCAATCCAGCAGTCAATTACAAGCTTATTCCTTCTGGCATATCTTGTAATTTCAAACCGCTGGTTTTCTACTGTTTGTTTGTCTGTGCTAACACGGATATAACCGTAAATCATATGTGTACCTCGCGATAATTAAAATATATTAATTATCGGAAGGTTGATTTACGGTGTGGGTCAATTAGTATTCGTCTGCTTCTACAGGTACGGTTTCTTCTACAGGAGAACCATAAAGCACGCCATTAATAGTTTCGTCAGAAAGAACTTCCTTAAGATGTCTGAGCTGTGCGCGTGTAAAATAAACCTGATATTTTTTTGATTCACGTGTTGTAGCTTCGCCTGCAACCTTGTAGTAGTCATTGGCAAACGGATAATTGTAAATGCAGAAGTATGGAGATTTTTTAATAAACTCGTATCCGCAGTAACCGGTTCCAGAACCATTGTTTGGAGTTGAACTTTTGATTGAACCCCAGTCAAGCCGATAAGAAATTTTTCCGTATGCCTTGTCTGCATGTTTTGCTTTAGGAGAAAGCACACGGTTGTCAAAATCGGCAAAATAAGAATCAATTGCCTTTAAAAGCTTTTGACGTGAATCATTATCAAACTGAATATAATAGTAACCGCCGCTAAACGAAGAACCAAAACCGGCGTTATGATTATCTGTACGAATTACAACAACAGCCTTCTGTTCTTTAAGACCGGTTATTTCCTTTGAAAACAAAGACGCATCTTCATATTCAACATAATCGCCCTTGTTACCAAAAGAAAATAAATCCGCAATTCCTGTCCTGGAAGATTTTTCTTTCTTAGCCTTAGATTCCTTTGTTGTGGCAGTTTTTGTTTCTTCTTCATCTTCAATTTCGTATGTATCAGGAGCATTTTCAGCAGTCTGTGCAACCCCATTCGAAGCACAAGAAACTATAAACAAAGCCCCAAAAAATGCCTTTGCTATTTTTGATATATTTTTCATTTTATACACCTCATAATATAAATATATTTAAATATAATCGAGTTACACAGTTTTTACAAGTAAATGACGAAAAATCCCCCTTTAAAACAATCGGAGGATTTTTTTAAATGAAAAAAATCGTAGGAATTATAGCAGCTGTAGCAATGATCGCTACTTCTGTTTTCGCTGCAGATATTACTGCAAAAGTAAGACTTGACGGCTCATTGTTCGATTATAATGGAACAGTATCTGCTCTTAAAATTAATCACAATGCCGGCGAAGCTCATAACCCACTTCTCGCATGGTCTTATGGTGATGACAAATCTGGTGCAAGTGGAAAGATTTGGACTGTTAACGATGGTAACACAGGTTTGAATGACAAAGGTGAAATTACAACTGACGGAATGGCTGTAACTTCTGGAAAATTCCAGATCTGGTTCTCTCCAGTTGACAACCTTAAGCTTATCTTCGGAAACCAGAGCTTCAATCTTAATCAGGAACAGCTCCAGTGGTGGCGTTCAGATTCAGGTTTCGAAAGCGAAGGATATGGAGTAAACTTCGGATCTGACGGTTTCTCAATTGATTTGTTCCTTGGAAATGGTTGGGGAAACAACTGGCTTGCAGGTTCTGCTGTTGCAACAACTGCTGTTAAATTCCAGTATGGTGCTGATTTCGGAACAGTTGCTGCAATCTTGGTTGCTAATAATTCATTCAAAGATCTTAAGTTTGGAGTTGGATACAACAACAACTTTGACGGATTGTTCATGTTCGTAAACGTACTCGGTTATGTAAACGCTGCTGGTTTCGACAAGGTACGTGCAGAAATCTTTGCTAAGGGAAATGTTGACTCATTCGGATGGGCAGCATGGATTCCATTTGTATTCAATCTTGGAACAAGCAAAGCTGAAATTGGTGCTAACGTTAAGTTCACATTCAACCAGTTCTATCTCGACATCAACGATGGTAACTTCCTCGCTGATCCATTCGAAATGTCAATTAAACCTGGTATGACAGGTTCAGTTGGAAAGTGTGGTTACGAAGTAGCTGTAAACTTCGCTATTAAGAACGGTGTTGCAGTATCTGTACCTGTAAACTTCACAGTTGAATGGTAATTAGCTGCTATAGTTAATTAGCAATTACGAATGCCTGTTCCTTAGGGAGCAGGCATTTTTTTATTTTTTTCAGTAAATTTTTGTAACAACCCTATTTTTTTTGCTATACTATATATATAAGATTTTCTATTTTTCTTGAAAATCTCCTTAATTTTTTATGAACAGTATAGGTGCCAGGGGAGGCATTATATCCTCAGCTGTTCAATAAAAACATAAGGAGATTTTTGTGATTAATCAAACATTAAGACCTTTTCCCACAGCGCTTTTGGATCCATGTGTAGACCCGATTTTTAAAGCATTATTTACATCAAATTCCAAAGAATCCCATCAAGCTCTGACCTGTTTTCTTTCGGATATGGTTGGAAAAACAGTGACAGATGTTGTTCTACAACCGAATGAACTGTCTATCGAAACAGCTACAGATAAACAGGCAGAATTTGATATTACTTGTAAGATAAACGGAGAAATCGTTAATATAGAAATGCAAGGCCGTAATATTAGTGATAATTATGGTAAAAGAACTGAGTATCATGTTGCACATATACTTAATCACTATACACCAAAAGGTACTCCCTGGGAAAATGTACTCAAAGTATATCAAATTTCGGTATTAAATTTTGTTTTTGATGAGGACGAAGTCAATAGTTATAACCATTATGTATTAAAAAACGATAATGGACACACTGTTTCACAAGTAATTAATGTAATATTCCTGGAAATACCAAAAATCAAAAAATTGGAGGATGATATTAATTCCTTGACAGCAGTACAAATGTGGGGTAAATTCTTTTTATATGGTAATGTTCCTGAAAAACAGGATTTTATTATTGAACTAACAAAACATAACAGGGGGATACAGATGGCTTTTCGAGTACTAAAGAATATAAGTCAGGACGAAATTAACTGGTATCGTGAAACCAGATATTGGCTCCATGTATCCGATGAAAAGACTATGCGAAATGCAGCACTTCGAGAAGGAACAGAGCGTGGTATGAAAAAAGGTTTGTCTGAAGGTTCAAAGCAAACTGCTAAACAAACCGTAAAGAAACTCCTTGAAATGAATATTCTTACGCATGATCAGATTGCTTACAGCACAGGTTTATCCATTGAAGAAATCAAAAAGCTTGCAGGTGAGTAACTGTAATTAAATAAATAAGATTGATTACATAATGAAAAAGGGGCTGTCCAAAAAGAAAGGACAGCCCTAATTATTTTTAAAGACAAAAGAAATTTTCTGTGCTAAAATTTAAGCATGAGCAGAGGCGTAAGTGATAAGATAACTTTCAAACCGTACAGTCAGAGTGAGCAGTGGCTG
>JAFZOJ010000057.1 GCA_017550685.1 Treponema sp.
AATAACAGCTTTTTGGTGATGAGCCAGGCCCGCTGTCATAACCTCCATACTTCTCGGAAAGAAAGACTTACGGTAATCGTCCAACTCTCAATCCAAAGCCGTCCAGCGTATTTACACGGCATGCGTAATGGCCTAAAAAAAAGAGCCCGTCAAACTGCACGCTTCGAGAAATGCAATCTAACAGGCTTTATGTCAAACCGTTTGTCCTGTCGGGGATTTGCGGTTATAACCAGATTAAAACCTCGAAGCTTGTCATTTCTTGTTAACTCGTCAAGAGTTAACAAGAATCTGTTAGTATACTAACAGCGATTTGTACGGATTCCGTACTTCGTAATTATAGAATATTACGAAAAGCGTACATTGTCAAGAAAAAAATTACAGAAAACGTACTTTTTTCTCGATTTAAAAGTAAGAGGTTTTTATATGGCATTTATGGATAATGTGGAAATGGAATTAGATTACCAGGGAATTACTCAAAAGAAACTGGCTGAAGATCTGGGTTTGAGAAGGCCTACCTTATCAGACTGGAAAAAGAACGGAGCCATTCCGGCAGGAGACATCTGCATCAAAATTGCAGACTATCTCGGAGTTTCTGTTGAATGGCTTATTACGGGAAAAGTCAAAAATGAAAATCCGGAAATTTCATTGGAAGAAAAGAAGCTGCTTGTACAATGGTCTCACCTTACACTGGAGCAGAAGGACACAATCAGCACCCTTTTAGAAAAATGGGAAGCCGATTATGTTCAGGCAAAAAAAGAGAACGCTTAGAAGGTCTGACAATCATCACATGGAGCGGGATGTAAAACCGCCCCGAAAATACGCTGCTGTGCACCCATTATAAGCTTTGCTTCTTCCATTGTCTGATGCGCTGCATAGTGTTCAAGCATAACCTGTGATTTATGGCCCGTCTGACTTTGCAATGCCTTCTGGTTCACCTTATCGGCCATGTATGTAGTATAGAAATGTCTCCAGGCGTGAAAAGTCATCTTCTTTGCAGTTTCCTTATCCATTCCGGCCTTTATAAGCGCCTGCCTGAAGTACATCAAAAAATGTTTTCCGTCTGTAGGCCTGTCAGGTTTATAACCCCAGAAAATATAACCCGCTCCGTTTGGATATGGATTAGTCTGTGCAAGCTCGCGCAGCTTTTCTATGATATAAGGAAAGGCGACATAAACAGTGCGCTCTTCTGTGTTTTTGGTACACTTAAGCCCGTCTTTTTCGCTCCAGGAGTGGCGCACGTGGATGCAGTCATCTTCCAGATCATCCTTTGTAAGTGCTAAAATTTCGCCGCATCGCATACCGGTACACATTGCCAGCATGGATGCAAGGCGTGAATATTCGTTAGTCCATTCTACACGGAAAACACTGCGAGCCATTTCCATTGTAAGTATTGCCCGCTTGTGATATTCAGCCTTATACATAACCCAGCCTTTTGAAAGGTCTCTGGGCATAAGCTCGTTATTGTATGCCCATTTTAATGGAGTAAGGACTGCGCGTAAAATATGATTTTTTGTGTTGCCGCTCAATTCC
>JAFZOJ010000058.1 GCA_017550685.1 Treponema sp.
AACGTTGAAAGCCAGTGGAGGAGGGATAAGAACACCGTCAGCAGTGCGTGTACACTGAGCTGGAGTGAACTTACAGCGTCCGTGTGATGTACCAATAGAAATTGCAAGAGAGTCACATCCAGTCTTAGATGTAAAGTCTACAACTTCTTCCGGCTTTGTATATTTAGATTCTTCAGCAGCAACATCGTCTTCTACACCACCAAGTACACCAAGTTCAGCTTCTACTGTAACATCGTACTGGTGAGCATAGTCTACAACCTGCTTTGTAAGTGCTACGTTTTCATCGTAAGGAAGAGCAGAACCATCGATCATAACAGAAGAGAATCCGTTATCGATACAGTCCTTTGCTACTTCAAAGTTTGGACCGTGGTCAAGGTGAAGTACGATTGGAATATCACATCCAAGTTCGTGAGCATATTCAACAGCTCCGCGTGCCATGTTGCGCAAAATGTACTTATCTGCATAAGCGCGAGCACCCTTAGAAACCTGCAGAATTACAGGAGACTTTGTTTCAACACAAGCCTGAATAATAGCCTGCATCTGTTCCATATTATTGAAGTTATATGCAGGAATTGCATATCCACCCTTAATAGCCTTTGCAAACATATCGCGTGTGTTTACAAGGCCAAGATCTTTGTAACTAATAATAGCCATAAAAACATCCTTTTGCCGGTCGTTTAGACGCCAGCGGTTCTTTGTACTATATAATAGTTTAAAACAGGCTTTTATTCAATAAGAATACAGGGTTTCATGGGTAAAGGCATCTTTTTATACCCTTCGACAGGCTCAGGGACCGCAGAAATCGTTTGACAAAGAATAATATAGGAAATATAATTGAAAGAAGTAATAAATTTGACTGATTATGCCGATATAATAATGTACTGATATTTTTATCGGAATGATAAAGTTTTTAAGGAGTTTTGCATGAAAAGGGGACTTAAAGTCTTTATTGGTCTTGCATGCTTTTGTCTGATGGCTTTGCCTGTAATTGCACAGCCAAGCTCAAAGAGCATTGAGACTTTCGTACTGGATAATTTTGACAATCCAAATGGTCAGGATTATGCCTATGGTAGCAAGAGCTACAGCTGGGATTGGGCTATTAATTCAAGCCGTTTTATAGCCGAAGGTTACCCAAAAACAGGATACTATGACGGTATTCCTAATTCTCTTAAGCAGCTTCGCCGTGATGGAGAAGAGGGTGCTAAGGTATTTGGAGTTAAAACAGCATTCAACCGCAAGGGAGATAACTGGTTTGAAGTTTATCCTGTTGTAGACGGAAAGCCTTTTGAAATTCCTTTTGTTGGAACTGTAAGCCAGATGGACTTCTGGATTTGGGGTGCTAACTACAATTACTATCTTGAAATCATGGTTCGCGATGCTTATGGTCGTGTAAATGTACTTCAGGCTGGTACTCTGGCATTCAATGGCTGGAGAAACATTGTTGTAAACATTCCTGGATGGATCAGCCAGCACTCACACCTGCGCTCAGGTCCTGAAAACATGACTTTTGTAGGCTTTAGAATCCGTTCTGATGCTGCAGAGTATGTTGACAACTATGTAATTTTCTTTGATCAGATTAAATATACATCTAACTCTCTCTCTTACATCTACGATGGTTATGAATTGCGCGAAGTTGACTTTGGCGACAGCGAAGGTGGTGACGGAGTGAAATCTGTAGGAGATGAAAAATGAAAAAATTAGTTGCTTTAGGTTTAATTTTTGCAGTTGCAGGCATGCTGTTTGGTCAGAGCCTTACAGATCCAAATCCTGAAACTGTAGGTGCAGATTCTGCAATGCTTTCGCTCCGTGAAGTTTCTGTAGATAAGTTTGAACGCGAAGGTTCATGGTATGTACATATTTCTCCGGATGACGGAACTATAGCTGCTCGTCTTTTTGAAGGTAGCCCTGCAATGAAGGAGCCTCTTAAGGAAGACGAAGGTAAAGAAGATGACGATACTCTTGTACTTGGTGTAAGAGTTGACTTCTTCCGCCGTGGTTTGGATTCATTTACAATCATGGCAGGACGCCCAATGCCTGTAGAAGGAACTGTAAAGACTGTTTCTATGTGGGTTTGTGGACGTAACCAGGATCACGAAATGTATCTTCTTCTCCAGGATTACTTTGGAAGAAACTATGAATTGTTCATGGGTACACTTGGATTTTCCGGATGGAAAAAGCTTACTTGTGTAGTTCCACCTAGTCCGGATGGAGAACATGGTATTGTTCAGAGCAGCGTTTACTATGGTGACAAACCAGGATTCAGAATTCTTGGATTCCGTGTTGATTGTAACCCAATGCAGGCTCGCGGTACATACTATCTTTACCTTGATGACCTCCGTGCTGTAACAGACCTTTACGACATGGAAAATCACGACGAAGATGATATGTCAGATAACTGGTAATCTTTTAGTGCAAAATTAAAGATAAAGAAAGGGGCTGTCCAAAAAGAAAGGACAGCCCTAATTATTTTTAAAGACAAAAGAAATTTTCTGTGCTAAAATTTAAGCATGAGCAGAGGCGTAAGTGATAAGATAACTTTCAAACCGTACAGTCAGAGTGAGCAGTGGCTG
>JAFZOJ010000059.1 GCA_017550685.1 Treponema sp.
ACATCTTCTTTTTCGTAACCAAAACCGCGGATAGAACGGAGCAGTTGTTTTTCAAATCCGTTCACCGTAAAGAGATTTTCAATTTCTTCTGAAGCAGGGTAGTAGCCTTCCTGAAAACCGTTGTTAGAAAGATTTTTGAATCTGCCCGAATTAAAACATTCTTCGAGTGTATTTATATCTACCTGGTCAGGACTCCAGCAGAATCTTTCAACGAGCGCAATGCTGCCGGACAAATGAGGAATAAAGCTTGCAAAAACTTTTCCGCCGGTTTTAAGAACTCGTCTAATTTCGCCAACACATTTTTCGCGTTCAGACTTTTCTGTCAGATGATAAAGCGGACCAAAGAGCAGTACAACATCAAATGAATTATCCTTATAGCAGCTCAAGTCCGTTGCGTTTACCTGGTCGCAGGAAATAAGATTTTGAACTTTATTTTCTTCTTTCTGCTTTTTCGCCTGTGCCAATAAAGTTTCCGAAAGATCTGCAAGCGTTACTTTATATCCTTTTTTTGCAAGCGGAAAAGAGTAGGCACCCGCGCCACCACCAAGGTCCAGAATTGAAACGCTGCCCGCAGATTCAATACCCCGCACAGTTCCAGTCTCATCATTCACCTGTGGAAGATTTTTCTCCAGAATCCCCATTGTCATTAAAAACTCAAGCTTTCCGCTGTTGTCATTCTGAAGTCTGTTTTTTTCATCGAAATGTTTGTAATAATTTTTTACCTTTTCAAAGTCTGTCATAATTTTACCTGAACTTATTTAAATTAAGTCATTTATACTTTTTTCAAAAGTGTATCAAAAACATTTTTATGAATCGTGCGGAAATCATCAAAATATGGTTCGTAATTACCTATGCTTTTGGAATATTCCTTCAATGAATAAAACTCACGCCTGTACAAGCCAAAATCAGCAATATCTGTTTTATGAAAATCTTCGTACCTACCAAAAATCTTCAGTGCCTCTTCCAACGGCAACCACACAAAAGTACAACCAGCGCGCTCTTCTGCTTCGGTAAGCTTTATGTTTCCTGTTTCTTTTATAAGCTCGCAAACAAAATAATGATTCACATGCCGCCAGTCACAAAAGAGTTCCTCTATTTCCAAATATTCTTCTTTTGCCCGAACCTGCATGCCGGTTTCTTCAAGCAGCTCACGCTCGCAGCACTGTTCGTAAGTTTCGCCTTCTTCAACACCGCCACCCGGGATCAGATACTTATTGTTATTCGCTTCATAACTCAAAAGAACCTTTCCATCATTAATCACAATTCCACGGCACGCGTGACGCAGGTGTTTTACATAACCAAGATAATCATCATTTTTTAATAAAAGTTTTTTCATGACACTGTGATTGTAACACAAAAATATCAATCTGTGTAAAATTAATTTTCTTGACATACATACATAACATATTTCTTAATCTGAGTCTGTTTACCCTGATATTTGCCGGCTCCCTGGTACTCCAAACTAAACCCGCATTTTTCCAGAACCCTGCATGAAGCAAGGTTTTCGGCATCACAGATTCCGTATATTTTTTGAATCTTAAGCTGTTCCATTATCACCGGAAGAAACGCGCTAAGAGCTTCTGTTGCGTAGCCCTTGCCTGTAAACTGTTTTGCAATATGATAGCCGACTTCCCAAATGCCGCTTTCAGTTGGAACTGCCTGCACATAACCGATATTTGTTTTGTCTTTTAAGAGGACTGGATATACAAACGGCCCGACAGTTCCTTCATACTGCGACATCAAAAAATCAATTGTTTCAGCTGCATCTTCAACAGTTTCAAAAACCTCGTCCGGCAAAAATCT
>JAFZOJ010000060.1 GCA_017550685.1 Treponema sp.
CGGGAGGGCTGAGGCTCCGTTTGAGCTTCCCAGATGTGAGAAGAACGGAATGATTGTCTTGCCTGAAAAATCGTAGCTTTCTAAGAAGGTCCACATAGGCATCGGAAGGTCGTACCACCATACCGGGAATCCAAAGTAAACGGTGTCGTACTGTGTCATCTGCTCTTTTGTAAGGTTTACGTTGATAGCAGGGCGCACACCTTTGTCTTTTTCTGATTTTGCGCGTTCTGCGGTTTTGTTGTAGTTTTCTGGGTAAGCTTCTTTGGCAGTAACGCGGATTAAATCTCCGCCGGTTTCTTCTGCAACCCAATGTGCCATTTTGTCTAAGTTTCCGGACCATGAGAAATATACGACCAGGGTTTTTGATTTTGTCTGAGCAAATGTTGCGCTCAAGGCAAGCGTAAGTGTTAGGATAAGTGTAATAAGTTTTTTCATTGTAAATCTCCTTAAATTGGGGTCGTTGCGGGGGTGTCCCCCGCAGAAGTGGTAGGACGCAACGCGCTCGATTAATCTCGCGAGCCGTTCTTTCGTAGAACCTAAAAAATGCAATGCATTTTTCTTAACGGTTCTGCGATATTAGGCAAGTGCGGCCGCGGGGGAAGGCTTTCCCCTCCTATCTATTATTCCGGCTTTCCGCTCAAAATGTATTTCACTACTTCCGGATTATTGTGATCGATGATTTCTGAATGGCCCAGATCGAGCGAATTGATTTTTGCCATATCGGCGTCGGTGAGCTTGAAATCCCAGATATCGAAGTTCTGCTCCATGCGTTCCCTGTGAACCGACTTTGGAAGAATAGAAACTCCGCGCTGAGCATTCCATTTAAGGGCAACCTGTGCGGCAGTCTTTCCGTAACGTGAACCAATTTCGCTCAAAACAGGATGTGTAAAAATGCCGTGCTTTCCTTCAGCGAGAGGGCCCCATGCCTGAGGAACACAGCCGTATTCTTTCATAATTTTGAGCGCGTCGTCCTGTGCAAAGAATGGATGGAGTTCAATCTGATTTACCATAGGCTTTACTTCTACAAGCGTTGCAAACTCAGTGAACTTTGCAGGATTGAAGTTAGATACGCCAATCGCGCGGATTTTTCCTGCCTTGTAAAGTTCGGTCATTGTGCGCCATGCACCGTAAACATCGCCGTATGGCTGGTGGAGCAAAAGCAGGTCGATGTAGTCCAATCCCAGCTTTTTAAAGCAGCGTTCAAAGCCGTGTTTTGCTTCAGCTTCACCAAAGTCGCTTACCCAGAGCTTTGTAGTGATGAAAAGTTCCTCGCGTTTTACAAGACCTGTTTCAATTGCCTCGCGAACTGCAGCGCCCACAGCTTCTTCGTTCATATAAATTGCCGCTGTGTCGATGAGTCTGTAGCCGCTTTTGATTGCGTCCAAAACTGCCTGCTTGCAGACTGCCGGGTCTGGTACCTGAAAAACTCCAAAGCCCTCTAAAGGCATCTTGATTCCGTTGTGTAATGTTGTGTATTCCATGTGTTTAATCTCCTTGATCTGTTTGATGGTTTAAGAATAAAGGCTGGCGGAGAAAATGTACAATATAAGTTTTGCAAGGAGCTATAACTAAAATGCA
>JAFZOJ010000061.1 GCA_017550685.1 Treponema sp.
CTTTACAACAGCTCAGGTTATGAAAATGGAAAATGTACAGACAGGTACCTGGTCTCTTATTGAATCAAAGAACATTGTTTACAACGACGAAGACATTGACGATTCATTGTTTACAGTTGCAGCCCTTGAAAAAGGAAGGATTCGTTAGGTACCAGGTTTTAGGTTCCAGGTTTTAGGGATTTTGCTCCTGGAACCTGGCATCTGGCACCTAGAACCTAATTATTTGAATGGAGTTATTTATGAAGAAAGCTTTTTTACTATTATTAATTCTCCTGAATTTCGGAATAAATCTTTACGCGCAAAATTCAATAAATTTTTCTGGAGAGATTGCAACAAAATGGGGCGTTTGTGCACCGTGGACAGACAGTGATAAATCTGCCGGAAAGTTCACAGCAGGCAACACAAACTTTACCGGGACAATTGATGCCTACTCCGGCAACAGTTCTGCATTTGCAAAAGGCGTAATTTCCTACGATGCCCTTACAAAGTCTGTAAACTTTTCTCTTGGAGAACTCTGGGCCGATTATACTTCTTCCTTCTGGGGAATCCGCATTGGCCGTCAGAAGATTGTCTGGGGAAAAGCAGACGGAATTGATATTACAAATGTAGTCTGTCCAAGCGACATGTCCAGCATTGCCGCAATGACAAGTGATGATTCTAAGCTCCCTGTTGATGCCATCAGACTTTCTTTTTCTGGAAATCAATTTACAGCAGACGCCTTCTGGATTCCATTCTTTACACCTGCCTTATTGCCTGCAGAACAAGTTGCCGGACTTCCAATAGAAAAACCAGAGCTTGCAATCTGGAACGGAGAATACGGTTTAAAGCTTTCGGGATATTTTTCAATGTTTGATCTTTCGCTTTATGGGTTTTATGGATGGGAAGATACCCCGTTTGTGGATTATAAAATCAACATGAGCAATCCAACGACTGTAATTCCAAGTGCTAAATACAAACACATGGCAATGGTTGGACTTGATACAGCAATTCCTATTGGTCCAACAGTATTACGTTCCGAAGCAGCATTTTTCCCTAAAAGACATTTTCAAAAAAATGCACAAACAATTGTAAAAGAAAACATGACAGGTAAAGCAGAAACAACAAAAGAACTTAATCAGTTGAACGCCCTTATCGGTCTTGACTGGATGCCAAGCGGTTGGACACTTACCGCCCAGTATTTCTGCGATTACGTATTTGGAAACCTGAACAACCTTGACCGAAAGAAGGCCTACACTCACGGAGCAACCTTAAGTATTTCAAAATCTCTTTTGAATGAAACAATGGACTTGAGTCTTGCAGGCGTTGTAAACTTCAATGCTTTTGACAGCTTAATAAATCCGTCGTTGAGCTATAGTCTTTCGGATCAGATTAATCTTGAAACAGGTGCCTACATTCTGCTTCCTGGCCCAGACGAAGACGGAACTTACGGAGCCTACAAGGACTACAGCACAATTTACATAAATGTAAAGTTTAGTATGTGACAGAACAAAAAATGGATTGCTTCGCTTCGCTCGCAATGACAGTTTATGATTTGTCATTGCGAGCACGAAGTGCGCGGCAATCCATTTACAAGAATATTTTCATGGACTAAAATATAATCATGAACTGGATAATTGCAAAAGGAGTTTTAATACCATTTTTAGGAACTTCACTTGGAGCAGCCCTTGTTTTCTTTATGAAAAAGGAGCTGGACACAAAGCTGCAGAATATGCTTTCGGGCTTTGCGGCGGGTGTTATGGTTGCGGCTTCGGTTTGGAGTCTTTTGATTCCTTCTATGGAAATGGCGAGCGATAAAGGACGCCTTGCATTTATTCCTGCAGCAGTGGGCTTTTGTGTCGGCATGCTTTTTCTTCTGGCTTTGGACAAGCTTGTTCCACACATGCACCTAGATGAAAGCGAGGAAGGTCTAAAAACCAATCTTCAGAAAACTACAATGATGGTACTTGCGGTTACACTTCACAATATTCCCGAAGGAATGGCTGTTGGTATTTTGTATGCAGGCTGGGCAAGCGGTTCGGCTCAAATTACAGAGGCTGGCGCACTCACACTCGCACTTGGAATTGCAATCCAAAACTTTCCGGAAGGCGCAATCATTTCTATGCCGCTTCATTCAAAAGGACTTTCAAAAGGCAAGGCCTGCTGGTACGGCATTCTTTCAGGAATTGTTGAACCAGTTGCCGGCTTCCTAACAATTCTTCTTGCAAGTCAGATTGGTGCAATCCTCCCCTACTTTCTAAGTTTTGCAGCCGGAGCAATGATTTTCGTTGTAGTAGAAGAACTCGTCCCTGAAATGTCAGAAGGCAAACATTCAAACCTCGGCACAATCATGTTTATGCTGGGCTTTGTTCTCATGATGATTCTGGATGTTGCATTGGGATAAAATCAGCCTGGCTTAAAACCTGACATCTTCTTTTGTAAACGGCCCGATTTCTTCTTTCACAATTTTATGAATCGTACCTATGATATCAACCTTTCCGTTGCTTATAAAAATGGCGCTTTCATCTTCCATGGCACAGACAGGACGGTCCAAGGAAACCTGCTTCATCAGCCGCAGCCGTTCTATATCATCATAGCTGAAATGGCCGATCATGGTAATATCTGCAAAGCCCAGGCCTTCATACGGAACAAGAGATTCAAAAACATCCACCGTGATTTTTCCCATGTTCATAGATCCGGCGCTCACACCTAAAACCATGGCAGGACTGTCGCGGACAATTTCATAAATGCCTTTATCACGCATCAGCTGCATCTGTTCGGAGCAGGAACCACCGCCCATCAAAAAGATGCAGTCAGCCTCACGGGCCCACTTTTGCGCATCGGCAGGATCCATTCTTGTATCAACTACGCAGAACTTTTCAAAGCCCATTTCGTATTCTACAAACATCCCGTGCATTCCGGCTGAATCCTCATCATTCCGCTGAAAGTCCACCGGGCAGGCAGTAATAAATACAATACAATGTCGCACAGGCAAATCTTTTTTCAGACGAACAGCAATTTCAGGTGTAAATCTGCGAGCTGGGAATCCACTGAAAAATGCAACGGGTTTATTGTTCATTTTTGTTTACTCCTTCGTTATTCTGATGACAGTTGCAGCTGTTCATATTGTTCTTTTGTTACAATTTTCTTGAGTTCAAACATAGCTTTTTCATATTCATTTTCATAATGTGAAAAAGTATCTGTTTTCTGCAGCTTAAATCCCATTGAATTATACAAAAGTATTGCTTTCCAGCTCCATGGCTGTGTGTGGATATAGACAGGAAAAGCTCCGTGCTCTGCATAAATATTCATAACAGCAGTGGTGAGCGCCCTTCCCAGACCATTTCTCTGATACCGTTCATCAACGACGAGCCAATGCAAAGAAGAGACACTGTTTGTTCCCTGCATATCTTGCCATGCAATGCATGAACCGACAACATCTTTATCCTTATTCAACACAAAGAGTATATTCTGGAAGAGGTCGGAATTCTTCAGATAAGTTTCAACAAAATACTTTTCTGCTTCGGTTACTGAACCAAAATCACCAATGGCGTATTCAAGCTTTGCCCATCCTTTTTCATACCCAGGCTGATATGAATCAATAGAAAAACCTTCCGGTAATTCTATCTCCTTGTATGTGTAAGCAGAGCATTTCATGATTGTATTACAAAACGGAATCGTTCTATCGAGCATTATCCCTTCCAAATTTTAAATATTATAAAACGGACACCTGTCCTTAATGCACTGCTGATTCTGTGACGAAAACTCGCAGGTCTGATTTTCATATTCAAGCTTAACGCCGTAATGCTGATTTACATATTCTATTCCATGCTTAAAAGCAATCATTGCATCACGCTTGCAGCATCTTGGGCCGTTTATTTTTCCAAGCTCACCGATTGCGCTTGAGGTAAATGCCATGTGGTTTCCCCAAGTGCCGTCAGCAGTAAGAGGGCCTGTTCCATCAATAATAGCAAGTGCCGCTCCAATTGAAGTTATGGCACCACAGATTCCCCAAAGCCCGCACATTGCACCAGGCATTCGTAGGCCTTCGTAAAGAATCTTTTTCAAAGCTTCATCAATATCGATTTTACCGCCAGCGTTATAATATGCCATGAGCAAGCAGGCGCCGTCTAGAATATGATGCTCAGGTCCGTGAATATTGATGTAATCATTTTTTGTAAGAGCCTTAAACATCCTTATTGGATTTGTGCCTGTCTGGGCGCGGACATCTTCTATAATCTTTGCAGCTTTTTCTTCTATTGTCATTTTCTTATTCCTTTAAAGCTATAATTTCTTCAACTACTTCAACCGCAGCAGCTACCATTTTTGGACAGAACTCAGTAAACAGTTTATTATCTAAACAATATTGATGGCCTTCTTCTGAAATAATATCACAACCCAATAAATCATTGCAGATATAAGAACCACATTTTTCTTTGAAGCTGTCCATCATTAAATCATTCACTTTATTTGAAGAAAGGCGTCCTTCTGTGTCGCCGGCACTTTTCTGACCGTACAATAATCCTAATGCCATCAACGCTCCGGTAACTGCACCGCATACTTCACCTTTGCGCATGCCACCACCAAAACAGCTTCCAAGCTTAAGTGCCTGTTCTTCTGTAATTCCACACTCATCTACAAAAGCCGCAAGAACCGACTGAGAGCAATGCAATTGCTGAGAAAAATAATTTATTGCCTTTTCTTTGTGATCCATATTTTTGTCCATTTTGATTTTTTATTATTTATCCTTACAGCTGCACTTCCCAGCTGACTTTTTATTCACTGAAGTTTTTCTTGTAAACTCAGAAACTGCATTCTTAAAGGTCGAAAACGTTTCGCTGTTTATTGAATAATAAGTCCACTTTCCTTCCTTTCGGGAATTTACAAGATTGCATTCTTTCAGAATTTTCATGTGATGAGAAAGTGTCGGCTGAGTAATCTTAAACGCATCAAGGATTTTACATGCACACAATTCGCCGCCTGTCAGCATTTTTATAATCTGAAGACGGTTTTCATCTCCCAAAGCTTTGCAGATAACTGCGATTTCTGATTCATTCATACACTACCTCACATTGATAGATATCTATGTGTAAAACTATAGTTAATACATAGATGTTTGTCAATATGAAAAACACATTTAAAACCTTTTTTACAATTACAGAATGGTGTATAATATAAATAAACAATATGGAGGCACCCATGACAATTGCAGTTACTTACGAAAAAGAAACCGGAAATGTTTTTCAGCATTTTGGAAAAACTGAGTATTTTAAGCTTTATCAGATTGAAGACGGAAAAGTAGTTTCTTCAAAAGTAATCGACAACGGCGGAAACGGACACCACGCTCTTCCTCCATACCTTAAGAGTCTTGGAGTAGAAACTCTGATTCTTGGAAACCGCGGTCAGGGTGCTGTTGATGCTATTGCAGCTGCCGGATTAAAAGAAGTCCCGGGAATCACCGGAAGCGCCGACGACGCAGCAGAGCTTTTTGCCAAAGGTGAACTCAAGCCTAATTTTGAAGCTAAGTGCAATCATCACTAATTTAATTAAGGAAACAGTATGGAACTTTGGGATTTGTATGATAAAGACAGAAAGCCTCTGAATCGAACTCATGTTCGGGGGGAAGCATTTGCGGAAGGTGAGTATTATGTGAGTTGCGAAATTTGGGTCAGGAATTCTAAAGGTGAGTTTTTGATTACAAAGCGACATCCAGATAAGAAAGCCGGAAATCTGTGGGAATTTGCAGGTGGTGGTACGCTTGCAGGAGAAACCACAACACAATCTGCAGTCAGAGAACTGAAGGAAGAAACAGGCATTCAGAGCCAGGAATCAGAGCTACAGCTTTTTGCAACTTACCAGCACAAGAATTATTTCCTAGATTTGTTTTTGCTGAATAAAGATGTTGAGATTTCGGACATTGTTCTTCAACCAGGAGAAACCATAGACGCAAAATGGGCTTCAGAAGAAACCATTCTGCAGATGATTGATAATGAAGAATTTGAATATTCTGTGAGTGTGCGTTTTAAAACTTATAAAGATTCATTGAAGAAATAATAATGTATTATTTATTCAACTTTTTCTTTTCTATTTGCTTGTAAATATTTTTCTTAAAGTCTCTTGCAGAGCCGAAGAATTCAATTTCTGAATTTGATAATGCATTTTTATCTGCCTTATCTTTTGTTAATTCCATTGTACAGATTAAATCTGCAACCTGGAAAAGTTTGTAATCAGCCGGCTGTACTTTCCTTAATTCAACGTGGTTAAACAAAGCTGTAAAAACAGAGGTAATGATTTTTGTAAGATTGCTCTGACCGTAATCGTAATAATTAATTATTAAATCATAGGAATTAAAGAAATCAATATGATCTTTTAGTTCATCAGAAATAGCGCGAGATATTTTGGCAATATAAGAAAGCTCGTTATCTTCACATTCTGCTTTATTGATTTTTGCACAAAGATAATAAATACCTGCCCTACGAGTGAAATGAAATAAAGCATTGAATAAGGATTTTCGGTTTTCCATTAATTCATTTTCGTAGATTTTTTCACGTCGGATTATTGGACCAACATGGATAGCATGGTGTGGAAACCCATAGTTAGAAACTCGCTGTTCAAGATTTTCAATTTCGGAAGAAATATCGACTGACTGGTCATGAAGAACCATGGAAACATAATAGTAAGGAGATTTTGGATCATACTTTCCGAAATCTCCTGATTCATCAATAAAAACGCTCAAAATTTTGTTAGCCATAATTCTCCCAGACAAAAAAATTGGCGGGGTATATCCCCGCCTTTCGGTGGACCAGGAGCGCATGTTGCTCAGCCCAATGACCCTTCGGTCATCTATAATATAAGATGGTTAGGAGAAAAAATCAAGGGAATTTTTAACTATTTAATTATAGGATTCTTCTTTAATCAATTCTTTAATATTTTCTTCAAATGACTGATAATGATCTGCAATATCAATATGACCGAGAGCTTCAAAAATATCAAAAAGTGTTATTTCATTACCTGTTAGAGGTTCAGCAATCAATGTTAAAATATAAGAATCATCAAGATTTTTTTGAACGGAATCTTCAGAATCATGATATCTATAAAAATCACAATCATTGATGAAATCTGACATTTCATTACATTTGTCTACAAGATTATTGTAGTCTTCAACATTCTTGTCATATTCTTTCCTCATGTAATTTATTACATAGACAACAAGACTTATTCCGCCTGTTATAAGTAATTTTTTAAGCATAAGCGCCTCCTATTGTTTTATATATTCATTATAAACAAGAGGGTATGACAAGAAGTGTCGTGATGTGATTTTTTTGAAAATTATTTTTATAAAGAAATTAAAAACGTTAGGGATTGTAGGGGCAGCCCGAATGGGCTGTTCCGGAGCAACGCGTAGGAATGGAGCCGAAAGGCGGAACCCCGAAAAGCCCGACCGACTGCGAAGCAGGCGGGAACGCCCAAATCTTTTTAATTCTCTCGGCGAGATTCATTCTTCGTAATAACCGGAATCAACAGAATCATAATAATCAAAACAACAGGGAAAATTGTTCCGGCAAGGAGGCCTGCCTTAAGGTTGTTGCTGAAAACTTGAGAGATGTTTCCAACTATAGCTGGACCTACGGCACCTCCTAAATCTCCGGACATGGCTAGCATTGCAAAAAGTGCGGTGCCACCTTTAGGGATTCTTGGCGAACAGATACTGATTGTTCCCGGCCACATGATTGCTACCGAGCAGCCGCAGAGAATACAGCCTAGAAGTCCGAGCATTGGATTTGCAGAAAGAGATGCAAGCAGATAACTTACAACGCACAAGGCTCCTGAAAAAATCATAAAGCGCATGAGGTTCATTTTGTGACCAAACTTTCCAAAGATGGCGCGGACTGTTCCCATGGCAACTGCAAAAAGACACGGGCCTGCAAGGTCGCCTATATTTTTTGAAAGTCCCAGTGCAGACTCTGCAAATGCCGAAGCCCACTGTGCCATTGAAAGCTCCGAAGCGCCTGCGCAAATCATAAGGATTATTGCAACCCAGAAAAGCGGAAGCTTGAACAGGGCAACAAGGCCCATTCCTTTTTCGCCGCCATTAGGCTGTTCTATCGGGCAGGTTGCAAAATTGTAGATATTGTAAAGCGGAATTACGGCCCAGATGCAGGCAAGGATTTTCCAGTTGTTAATTCCAACGAACTTAAAGAAAAGCGTAGAAATAACAATTACACCCACAGAGCCCCAGCAGTAAAACGAATGCAAAAGGCTCATAACTGCTTCCTTGTGGTCAAACGGGCATGCCTCTACAATCGGGCTACCAAGAACTTCTACAAGGCCGCTTCCAATTGCGTAAACAACAACACTTATGATGATTCCAACAAATGGGTCCGGAAAAAGCTCCGGTAAAAATGCAAGAAGAACAAGGCCCGCAGCAGAACACAAGCATGAAGTTACGATACATTTTCTGTAGCCGATTTTATCTACGGCCCTCACACAAATTATATCAACAACAAGCTGAGTCATAAAAAACACAGCCGGAATAAGCGCGATTTTTCCAAGAGAGACACCATAGTTTTTGTTGAACATCAAAAACAAAAGCGGAGTAAAGTTTGCGGTAATTGCCTGAGTTATAAATCCAAGATAGCAGGCAAGCAAGGTTCTGTTATATTTCTTTGGGCTCTGATCCATGGGGGCTCCTGATGATTCTAAGATAACACTTTATCAAAGAACCATTTATAATCTGTTTCTTTCATCTGAACATAGCCGGCACGGTTGTCGGCTCCAACCTTGGCAAGAATCTCTTCTTTGATTTTATTATATTCATTTACAAGCTCTGGCGATGAACGAAGCTTGTCGCGGAATTTGAGGTGTCGCTGCAGTTCGGCATTGTCCTTAACAC
>JAFZOJ010000062.1 GCA_017550685.1 Treponema sp.
ATTGGATATGATCTTAAACAACTTGCAAGACTTATAAAAGCCTAAAAGAAAAAAACGACCATCAAAAAAACTCAAAATCCTATTTAAAGTCAAAAAAGGCTGTCCTTTGTTGAAGTGTTAATTACTTCTAGGACAGCCCCTGTTTTTTTATATTTTAGATTTGAAAAACGTTAGGTTTTTCGAATCCGTGTGGCTATTCTTCTTCACTAAATCGAGATACCCTCTCCCATTTTAATGCAGTTTCACCAAAATTCACAAGTAATCCAAGTTCTAAATTTGCGGCATTCAGATAATTCAAAACTTGCGCCTTATGTGGTTTAGCCAGCTTTCCGACAGATTTTAACTCTACAATAATATTTCCATAACAGACAAAATCAGCGTAATATTCTTTTGTGAGCTTTTTACCTTTATACATAACTGGAAGAAGTTTTTCGCGTTCATATGGTATTTCTTGTAGTTTTAACTCTTCTTCCAATGCTTCCTGATACACTGGCTCAAGAAAACCATTTCCTAGTTCATTATGAACTTCCATGCAGGCGTTCAATATTTTTGAGGTTTGTTCTTCGTATTTTAGCATAATTGTATTTCCTTATATTATTTTTCCTTAAGAGATTTCTCAATTTCTTCGATTGTAGGCATGTTACTCTTAAAATCTGATGGATAAAGTTTTGAAAGTTCATATTCGGAAATCCCGATTGGTAGTGCTGAACTTTCCAAAGCGTATTGAGCAACAATGTTGTCTTTGCTTTTGCAAATTATAAGTCCAATAGTCGGGTTATCTACATCTTTTTTAAGAATATGATTTACAGCAGAAACATATAAGCCAAGCTGTCCTAAATCTCCTGCTTTGAATTTTGAAATCTTTACTTCTACTACAACATAACAGTGAAGATTCGTATTATAGAAAAGCATATCCATAAATTTTTCTTCATTACCAATTTCCAGACGAAATTCTCTTCCCATATATGCAAAACCGCGGCCGAGTTCAAGCAGGAATTTTTCAATATTTGTGATTAATGCTTCTTTTAAATCATCTTCGTCGTATTTTTCCCGCAGTTTAAGAAAATCAAAAGTGTAAGGATCTTTTGTAATCTGTTGAGCAAGTTCTCCTTGAGGGACCGGCAATGTATTTGTAAAGTTTGTTATGGATTTTCCTTGCCTTTCATATAAATCTGTAGCAAGGAAATTTAAAAGAACTGGTCGGCTCCAGTTATGCTCTAAAGTTTTAGATATAAAGAATATGGCTTTCTTTGCATCACCTTTGCAAAAATCAATAATAAAACGCAAATGTCCCCATGGTATTCGTTTTAAATCGTCCACAAGTTGTGGACGATTTTCCACTTCTTCCATAAAAAGTTCGTAATAATACTTCATATATTTTAGATTGGTAGGAGAAAGTCCTTTTACACCAGGTAATTCATTTTTTAAATCTAAGCTAAGTTTTTTATAAAATCCGCTTCCATATTTATTTTCACTTTGTTTTGAAACAATATCTTTTCCAACAGACCAATAAAACTCAAGACAGTAATTCATAACAGCGGAATGTGCCTTAAGTCGCTGTATTAAATATCTTTCTTTAAGTTCCTGAACCCATGCCGAATAATCATTATCAAAAACTTCTAATTCTTTTGCCATACCAGGCCTCCATTTTTTTTTGAACAGACCAGGGCATACCACCCTGCGCAAAAGCATCCTGTCCTTAAAAAATTAATGGAGGCCATCTGCAAAATTCAGAAGGTGTATTGTATACATATATAGTATAGAAAAAAAATAGAAGTTATTACAAAAATTTAGGAAAAAATTTGAAAAAAAGTGAAAAATTTATGAAAAAGTTCACATAGAAGAAATTGCGTTAGCAATTTCCAAGCCGTGTGTCAATTTTTTACTCCACATCCTCATACAGTAAATCAAACTTTTTGCCATCTTGAGTAAGCGACGACTGCACGGTAATCTGCTTGCGTTTGCGGTTTACGGCTACTATCTGACCTTCAAGACCCACAAGAGGCCCCGAAATTGCTTTGATTTTCTGGCCGGGGACGAATAAGACTTTGGAAATGCCCCAGTGTTCGCCGTTTTTGATGAAAAGTTGGAGTTCGTCCAGGGACTGGCCGGTTATTTTTACGGGGTTCTGGTTGTCGTAGAGGATGCGGCAAAAGCCTTTTATGCTGCGCAGCTGTTCAAAAAATTCCGGGGTCAACTCGTCTACGCCGAAAAATACGTAGCCCGGGAAAAGGGGGACATCGAACCAGCCGCGGCTTCGGTTGTGGAGGCGGCGTTCGAAAATGTAAAAGTGGCCTTGAGGAAGTGCGGCAGAGGCGGACTGTTTGAATGATTTTTCTTCTCCGGTTATGACCATGGCGCAGTAGTAATCCATAGGCTTATTTTAACATGGTTACGAACTTGGAGCAACCAGGGGCCCTTCGAGAGCCTCAGGGACCCCACACAAGCTCAGGGACCCCACACAAGCTCAGGGACCCCGCGCAAGCTCAAGGCCCCGGCCGCCCCCCCCATCACATAAATATGGCAAATTTCCCCAACATAGTATATAATGGAAGAATGAAAAAAATTGGTGTGCTGGTGCATGCGTTGACGGTGGAGTATGCGCTGGAGGTTTTGAACGGAATCTTTGCGTTTTTTGAAGACAAGGATGATGTTCAGTTTTTTGTTGCCCAGACTAAGGAGCCTCATACTGAATCGGGGATTTATGAATATCAGAGCTGGAACAACGTAAGCCTGCTTTTTGCCACCGATGTGGACCTTATCATTGTAATTACGGGGTCTTATTCATCCACCATTTCTACAACTCAGCTTGGAAAAACTCTTTCGGCCTATAAGCAAAAGCCTATCATTTCTATTGGCGCAGACCTTAAGCTGCCCGACTCTTACTATCTTGTAACTGAATGTAATTCTGCCTACGACAATGTCGTTTATCACATGAAGCACAAGCACGGCTGCAAGCGCATTGCCTACTTTGCTGCCAACAAAACGGGGTCGCAGGAATCTATGCAGAGGTTTGAGGCTTACAAAAAGGCGCTTAAGAAAAACAGGCTGACCTTTGATCCAAAGCTTGTGTTTGATGCTGATTTTTCGCTGCACAAGGCCAAGTCGGTTCTAGCAAAAAAATATAAAAAGCCTGCTGATATTGATTTTGACTGCATTCTTTGTGTAAACGATCTTACTGCGCTGGGGTGCCTGCAGCATCTTACGGAGCTTGGAGTTAATGTTCCTCAGGATGTAAAAATTATTGGCTTTGATGATTCTACCTATGCTTCTCAGTCGCACCCCCGCCTTTCTACAATGAATCAGAACATCTACCTGCAGGGAAAAATTGGTGCGGAGCTGGCCTGGAAAAAGCTGAACGGCGAAGATATTCCTCATGTTACCTTTGTTCCGGTTGAGCCTTTGTACAAGCAGTCATGCGGTTGTATTCCTATTAATAATAATGATGATGTTTACCGTGATATTACCGACCACCTTATTCATCCTAGTGATTTTACCAGCGGCATTAAAAAGACCAAGGGGCAATATTTTAATACGCTCTCTTCCATAGAAAGTATTTACCGGCTTTTGGATCTGGCGCAGACTTCGGAAACGCTGCATCACTTTGCAGATACGCTTGAAAAAATTCTTACTGCGCTGAACATGCCTCTTTGCATGGTTTGTTTTTACAAAAAGTCTGTGCTGCTTGAACAGGACAAGGAATTTAATCTTCCTCACAACGCGTCTGTTTTTATGCTGCTTGATACCGAGCGCAAGATTCATGATTTTGAACCGGGGCTGGAATTTAATCCGAGCAAGACTCCTTTTCCGCCGCAGTATTTTGATGATAACCCGGGCTCGTTTATGATTCATCCGCTTTTTTCGGGACGCAAAAATTACGGCTACATTGTGTGCAAGCTCAAAACTGCAAATTATTCCATGCACAGCGTAAGTCTTAAGATTCTTGTGAATACGATTGCGGCCAACTATGAATATACGCGCTCTCTTACCAAGAGCAAGTCGCTTTCCAAAATGAATATGAGCCTGCAGCAGAGTAATTCTACGCTGGACATTCAGAACAAGACTGATGAACTTACCCAGATTCTAAACAGGCGCGGCTTTATGGAGCTGGGACAGAAAACTCTGGATCTGGCTGCCGAAGCTCACAAGCATGGCGTTATCTACTTTGCAGACTTAGACGGGCTCAAAAAAATAAACGACACCTACGGCCACGATATGGGAGACGAAGCAATCAAGGCAGCGGCAGAGGTTCTTTCTCAGTCGCTCCGCTCCAACGATATTGTGGGCCGTTTGAGTGGAGATGAATTTGCGGCCATTGCGGTTGGCATGAAGCTTAGCCACGAAAAAAAGCTGCGTGAAAAAATTAAATCGCTTTGCAAAATGATTTCTACGGACAAAAAATTTCCTTTTAAACTTTCCATGAGTCTTGGCGCCGTAGAATTTGAACTTGATAATGATAATAACGTTCTGCTTACAGACCTGCTTTCTCAGGCAGACGATAAGCTATATATAGAAAAAAAGGAAAAGCATAAAAAATAATAATGTCATGCTGAACTTGTTTCAGCATCTATAGACCCTGAAACAAGTTCAGGGTGACAAAAGGATTTGATATGAATAAAACTATCCCCGCCAGAAAAGATGTTCCATTAAAAGTCAAATGGGATTTATCATCTATTTTTAAAAATGACAATGAATGGGAAAAGGCACTTAAACAGCTTCCTTCATTAAATGAAAAGGTTGTGGCTTTTAAAGGCAAGCTTTGTTCCGGACCAGACACCTTGCTTAACGCTCTTAATCAATACAAGGCTGCCCTGCTCCAGATGGAATGTGTTTATCACTACGCTTCCTTGCAGCACGAAGCCGACGAAGACGACTCCACCGCAACCGACCGTTATGGCCGTGCAATGATGGCCTATACCCAGCAGTCGGCAAATCTCAGCTTTATTGACCCGGAGCTCATGGCCATTGAAGAAGCAACATTGCAGGACTGGAGCAACCGCCAGGACTTTGCAGATTACAAAATATACCTTCAAAAGCTTTTGCATTTTAAGCGCTATACCTTGAGCGAAAAAGAAGAGCGCATTCTTTCTCTCCAGGGTCAGCCGGCACAGACTGCAGAAACAGCGTTCAGCGTACTTACAAATGTTGATATGAATAAAACCTTTGGAACCGTACCTGTAGACGGCCAGGAACAGCAGCTTACCGAAACCACCTGGGGCGTATTCATGCATAACCACGACAGAGCTGTGCGCGAGCAGGCCTACAAAAAGTTTTATGCCAAGTTTGAAGAGCATCAGAATACCATTGCCTCGCTTTATGCCGGAAGCGTAAACCAGGATGTGTTTACAGCCCGTGCCCGCGGATACGATTCCAGTCTACACGCTGCCCTTTACGGCAACAAGGTTCCGCTTTCTGTTTATCACAATCTGATTGACTGCATTCATAAAAATCTGGACAGCCTGCATAAGTATTATTCCATCCGTAAGCGCGCGCTTGGTCTTGACGAACTGCGCCACTGGGATGTTTATGTTCCGCTTGTAAAATCGGTGCAGACTAAAACTACTTACGAAGAATCTGTAGAAATCTGCAGGGCTGCACTGGCTCCACTTGGCAAAGAATACACAGACCGCCTTTGCGACGGCTTATTAAACGGCTGGGCAGACCGCTACGAAAACATTGGCAAGCGCAGCGGTGCCTTCAGTTCCGGCTGCTATGTTGGTAACCCTTATATTCTGCTCAACTACAACGACGAAAATATCCGCGATGTATTTACAATGGCTCACGAAGGCGGACACAGCATGCACAGCTGGTATTCGGTTCACAATAATCCGTTTATGTGCTACGACTATACCATTTTTGAAGCCGAGGTTGCGTCTACCTTTAATGAAGAGCTTGTGTTTGAATATTTGCTCCGCGAGGCTACCGGACGGGGCGACAAGGATATGGAAAAATATCTTCTTGCAATGCGCGCCGACGACATTCTGGCTACCCTTTTCCGCCAGACCATGTTTGCAGAGTTTGAACTTAAGGCCCACGAGCTTGTAGAGTCCGACACACCGCTAACCCCGGAGCTTTTGCGCAAAATCTACCGTGAACTTTTAGAGCTGTACTTTGGCCCGGTAATGAAATTTGAGTCCAACAGCGACATGGAAGGCTTACGCATTCCGCATTTTTACAGTGCCTTTTATGTTTACAAATACGCCACAGGAATTTCTGCGGCTCTAGCCCTTGCCAAACGTGTTACCACAGGCGGCGACCAGGAACGCAACGATTATTTTGCCTTCCTTAAATCAGGCGGCTCGCGTTACCCGATTGAATCGCTCAAGGTTGCCGGCGTAGATATGGAAAGTGTAGAACCTGTGCAGGCAGCGTGCGACACCTTTAAAAAAATAGTAGATGAACTTGATAAAATTATCTAAAGTTCGGGGGTAATTAAACCGATAATATATTTGATAGAGGTGTATTTAAATCATTTAACATCAGTGGGAGGCGGCGTGTTAGGTGATTAAAGGAGAAAGATGATGACTAAATCGGAATTTAAAACATTTATTAAGGGTGTACCCAAAGCCGAACTCCACATTCACATCGAAGCGGTAACTTCTCTTGCCGGCGTTAAAAAGCTGTACAAGAACCGTTTTGGCAAAGAAATGTCCAAAGAAGAACAGGTAGCTTTATTCTCCTATGAAGATTTAAACGGATTCATTCAGTCATTCCTCAAAATCCAGGACATGTTCGTAAGCGAAAAAGATTTTAACGTTGTCTTTAAAGAACTGGAAAAATACCTCATCAAAAACGGAATTGATTACTGCGAAGCATTCTTTGCGCCAACTGCCTTCCTTAAAAAAGGATTCAGCTACAAAAAGATGGTTCAGATTTTCCACAAGCAGATTGTACGCATCAAGGAAAAAGACGGAATTACAATCAAGCTGCTCATGGACGTTTCCAGAACCTTCGGTTGCGAAAATGCTATGAAGAATTACGAGCTTTTAAAGCAGTATCCTTGCGAAGACATCATTGGTATTGGACTTGGTGGTGCCGAAGCAAAAGGACCTGCCAAAGAATATGCACCGGTTTTCCAGCGCGCACTTGCCGAAGGCTACAAGGCTGTTGCCCACGCCGGAGAAGATGTTGGACCTGAATCTATCTGGGATTCCATCAACTATCTTCACGCACAGCGCATTGGTCATGGTGTAACCGCCTACCAGGATAAAAAACTTGTAGACGAGCTTATCAAAACAAAGCTTCCAATCGAAATCTGTATTACATCAAACACCTTTACAAAGAAGGTTGTTAAAATGGCCCGCTACCACCCTGTCCGCAAATACTACGATCAGGGCATTATGGTTTGTATCAACACCGACGATCCTGTTTTCTTCAAAACAACAATGCTGGACGAACTTTGGATCTGTGTAAAGAGACTCAACTTCTCAATGGACGAAATCAAACAGCTTATCAAAAACAGCTACATTTCTTCGTTCATGAGCGATAGTGAAAAGAAGGCCGCCCTCGCAAGAGTTGATAAGGCCTGGAAGATTTAGGTTCCAGGTTTTAGGTTCCAGGTTCCAGGAGGGGGAAGTCTCCCCCTGCGCGCCCACTTCGTTGGTCGCTACCCCTTCGCCTAGGGGTTGTCACCCCTAAAACCCCGCTCATGACCATCTTAGAAAAATACTACAACAAATTCCACGAAGAACACCGCCTCACAACAAGACACGGCCAGGTTGAATTTTTAACCACGATGCATTACATAGAGAACATCGCATCTAGTGGGGCCCTTCGACAGGCTCAGGGACCCCAGGCATCCGTGGTCACTGAGCAACAGTCTGTGGTCCCTGAGCGAACTGGGGTCCCTGAGGCTCTCGAAGGGCCCCTTAAAATCGCCGACATCGGTGCCGGCACCGGCCGCTACAGCGTAGAATTATGTCATCGCGGCTACGACGTCACAGCCGTGGAGTTAGTCTCACATAACTTAGAAATCCTACGCAGCAAACACGAAAACATAAAAACCTGGCAGGGCGACGCAAGAGACCTTCATTTTCTGGAGGACGAAACTTTTGACATCACTCTTCTCTTTGGCCCGCTTTATCATCTTCACGGCGACGAAGAAAAACTAAAGGCCTTAAAAGAAGCCAAACGCATCACAAAAAAAGGTGGCTACATTCTTGTTGCATATGTTATGAATGATTACAGTGTTCTTCAATATTGCTTTAAAGACCATCACTGGAAAGAAGTTTGCGACAAGGGTGGACTTACCCAAGACTTTCATACCGTGTGCGATGAAAATGAATTGTATGATTATGTGCGGCTTGAAGACATAGACCGCTTGAATAAAGCTGCAGGTCTTGAACGGGTGAAAATAATTTCTGCAGATGGAGCCGCTGACTACATGCGTCGCGAGCTGAATGAAATGTCCGAAGAAGAATTCCAGGCCTTCTGCCAATACCAGCTTTCCATCTCCGAACGCCCCGACCTTGTTGGCGCCGCCAGTCATACGGTGGATATA
>JAFZOJ010000063.1 GCA_017550685.1 Treponema sp.
CAATAACATCGATGACCAAGTGCCATCCGAACAGAGCGCTTCTTCAGCATACGATAATCAAGATGGCTGGAATAAAGCATTTAAACAACTTTTCCACATAGATTCAAAAACGGCAACACAATTTGCAGATATGCTCCATGAAATCAATCAGACGGAAGGTGCAGTTACACTCCTTCAGACATTGAACAATGGCAAGGTAATGTATGTTGCGTTCGAACTTGATTCTATGGCAGTTTCTCTTCCAAATTCAATGCATGGGGAAAAATTGTATGTGTCGGACTGTCTATTCATAAGGGGGAATCAGCCTGCCGAAGAATTGATCGGTTTATCAAAAGAAGAAATAACAGCTAAGTATTCAGGGGAATTATTTTATGGGAGCAAATCGGTCAATGTGGGAGATCCCGCGGATGGAAAAATCACAACAGTCGTTGGATCAGCAGTGAAATTGTCTTCGTCCAGCACATTCACTGGAGATATAACTCTCGTCGTCACGGACATTGGTTATGAAAAGGCCGATGGAATACAAGAACATGTGACTACGGATAATTTTATATTTCATATTACGGAATCATCAGACCGCTTGGCTATTGAACAACCAATTATGCAAGATGATCAAGTGGTTGGAAATTTCAGACTCACAGAACTAAACCTACAGATATCTCTCCTTCACCCTGAAATGGCAGAAGAGCTTGCCGATGCACTAACTACACCGCCAAACAGTATTTCTGTGCCATCGGTCAAATTACTTGATAAAAATAATCAAGTAATTGATTGCCGCATTGGCTCGACTGGCCGTTCCCAAGGTTCAATTATCACATGCGATTTTTCTTTTAACAATTTAGTCGATACGAGCGAAGTATCCGGGATTCAAGTAGGCGATTATGTAATCAAGGTAGACCAGTAAAAAAGAGGGTATTAAAGGTTAATTATCATGAAAACTATTACAAAGTTTTTTGCATACTTTTTCCTGTTTTTATTCATAACTTCATCTGCTGTGTTCGGCATGGATAACGAAAGCTTTGAACCATCGATCAACCTAAGTGACACTGTTTTAGAAGATTCTAAACAGGCAGAGTTTTTTGATCAGGTAGCAAATGACGATGAAATTATACACTTGGTCAGCACTACTGCCCTACAAAAAGGTAGGGATGTTTCTGTAGAGGGGGTTCATGCTCATAACTGCATCAAACTCTATGGGCTGAAAAACTCAGAATATCCTCTTAAGTCAGTATGTGATACATATGACGAAACAGGAAAACTCCAGGATGCAATCAGCGAGGATTACGCACTGCTGGTTTTGTATGTAAACGAAAACGACGAATTCGTTGATACTTTTATGTTCATGCAAAAGGAGAACATGCCAGAAGCCGCAGATATAAACGGCTGGATCCCTCTCGCTTCTGGAGGGTTGCTGGGAGATGATGAATCAATTGTGGAATATCCAGAAGACGGCAACCTGATAAATGTCCTTGGGAAAATAGGATTAAACGATACAGAAGTATTTAAGTTCATTTCCAATATTCCTCAATTTTCACAATGTATTTTCTTCGTAAAGAACGGAGTGGAATTCCTGATCCCTTTTTATGACGGATACGCAGGCATTCAGGCATATTCGGTTTATAAAGCAAGTGATATTGTTGAGACATATTTAAAACCGATTCTCGAATTCCAGATAGAACAGGCTGAAGAACTGAGAGATGAAAATGGGGATCTGCCGTATGGTCTGTCCCAAGTCCCAGATGATCTGCCGATACAGAATGCTGTGGATTTAAACAGTTATTATAGCGAAAGTAGAGAAGAGGCCGATACGACGGATGTGCAACCGCAAGTGCCTGAAAACAATAACACCTGGATTATCTGGGTTGCAGTTGCAGTCGCGGCCATAATAGCAATAATAATTATTGTTTTGATAGTAAAAAAGAAAAAAAGGTAAAAAACATCAGACAAAGGCATTTCAACATAACCGGCAAAAAAAGGAACAACACGGTTGAATAAACTGTGTTGTTTTTTGTTTTGTCGGTTTAAGGGGTCAAGGGGAAGCAATTCCCCTTGTTCTGGTGCAGGGCGAAAGCGCCTGCGCAGGTCGGGGGCGGCAGCCTTCGTCGGGTCAAGGGTGAAACGCCTTGTCCAGTCCAGAGTGAAACGCTGGCCCAGTGAAGTGACGGGTACCGTCACTTTGTACTGGGTATTACCTGCCGACACATTTTCGTTTTGAAGAAAGATGGAAAAGGCAGGTTTTTTGTTTGCCTATTTTTTAGAAGAAAGGAGGTGATGACAACATGAAACTGACCAGGCACAATGGCCGCTCAGGAAAGCACGGGACTTATAACCCGAAACATAATGACAGGAGATTTGATCTGGAAAACAGTGAACATATTGATAATGAAAGAGCACTGCATAACGTCTACTGGGACTGTTACCAGGGCTTCCATTTTCCGCAGAAACAGGAAGAAGAGGAATCGATAAAGTATTCCTTCGAGGAGATCGAAAAAACATTTTACCATCAGAGA
>JAFZOJ010000064.1 GCA_017550685.1 Treponema sp.
CAAAGACAAAAGAGAAATAGATTTGGTCATTGAAAAAGATAATACTCTTTACCCTATTGAGATAAAAAAATCAGCTCGACCAGGAATTGAAATGGCAAAACATTTTCCAGTTCTATCGAAAATTGCCGGTATTTCAGTAGGGCAGGGATGTATTATATGTCAGTGTGATAAATCTTTATATTTAAGTGATGATGTAGTTGCCTTGCCTATTGAATACGTCTAAAAAACGACTATTCTGGAGTCTTACTCCAATTTAGTCATTTTTTAGGCTTTTCCTCTTACATTCAAAACAATAACCGCGGCCAGAACACAAAAGCCAAGAAGCAGAGGTAGATTTTCTGAACCAGCAAATTTCGAAATCATATTGGCAGGATGGCATACAAACCACGAACCAAAAGCAGCAAAAACAAAGGTGTAGGTTGTAACTGTGTAAGGTGAGTAGCGGCGCCTGAGCGGTCAATAAAAAGAAGTATAATTGAAAAAAGCACGGCAACCAGTGTGAGGCGAATTGCTACGATTTGGATTGCGGTAAGGCCGTATGCTTCGAGGTGCCGAACTTTGTTTTACGTTTTTCCATTACTAAATACCTTATGATTCGTTTACAAGTTTGCCAGTCATGTGCTCAATTTTCAGTTCAAGGCACTGAACGCGGGGCAGGGCATTTGTAAGTTCTTTTTCGAGGTATTCTTCATCATCTGTAAACTTCTGAACCAGCTTTGTACAGATTTTGCGGGTGAGTGCTGGGTCAGTTACGAGGTGGATTTTTCCAAAGACGATTACACTGTTGATGTTAAGCGCCCATTCGCCATCCTTGCGGTAGCCTGAATCGTAAACGCAGAAACTTGCCTTATCATAATTCTTGATGGCGTCGATTTTGTGTCCTTCTTTTGCACAGTGAAAATAAATCTTGTTGTCTTCTTTGCTGTAGAGGTGCGAAAGTGGGAGTCCGTAAGGATAGCCGTCATCTCCGAGCAACGACAAAACTCCGCGCTTTTCGTTTTTGAGGATTTCGATGCACTGTGCATCACTTATCTGCTTTTTGAATCTTCTCATTGGTCTGAACATAAAATCACCCTTTATTTCTTATTTATAAAATACAGCCCTACAAGACAGATTGCAATACCCAGAACTTTGCTCCAGTTGATGGCTTCATGGTAACCGATGAGACCTACAAAAATCAGCACGATTGCAAGGATTGCGTTTGTGGTGACAGAAAGCGTGTTTACCTTCCAACCTGCCTTGTAGACAAAAAATGGATTCTTGTAATTTGCAATGCTTTTTATTATGTTGTAATTATGTGGCTTTTATTTGCGATAGGTTCAGCAGTGTTTGCGGCCCTTACTTCGATTCTGGCAAAAATCGGCATTGAAAATGTGAACTCAAATCTGGCTACGGCTATCCGTACCGTTGTGGTTGTTGTGATGGCATGGGGAATGGTGTTTCTAACTCATGCTCAAAACGGGCTTACTGAAATCAGCAAGAAGAGCTGGCTTTTTCTCATATTGTCCGGGCTTGCAACTGGTGTCTCTTGGCTCTGTTATTATAAAGCTCTTCAGATGGGAGAGGCGAGCAAGGTTGTTCCGATTGATAAACTTTCGGTTATTATAACGCTGGTACTTGCGTTTGTGTTTCTTCACGAGCAGTTTACGGTTAAGTCTCTGATTGGCTGCGTTCTCATTGGCGTGGGCACTTTCTTGATGATATAAGAAATGAATCAGAACAGGATCTGATATTTATCCCTTCTGTTTTCCCGCCATGCCCCAGTTTTCAAGCGGCGGTTCAGTGATAATTATAAAAACATCCTCTGGTGCAATTGAAAGTGCCGCTACAAGCTTTGCAGTGATGATTTCAATGGCGGCCTTTTTTTGTTCTTTAGTTCTTCCGGGAAAGAGGGTGAGTTCAATAATCATAAAGTTGTCGGACTTTTCTGCAGGAGCTTCAAAATCGGCACGGTCAAATTCAACAATGCGCTGGAACCTGTCCCAATCAGAAATACCGAGACCTTCCATAAGCCCCTGGTGAACACAGTCAAAAACGGTTTTCTTATATTCTTTGGTTTTTCCTTTGCGCATGTTAATCTTAACTAATGGCATCTTTAAATCTCCTTAAAACTTTTTATTTCTTAATCCGCACAAAGTAGTGCTCGTCATCTTCGTTTACAATGCGGCCACCATTTTTCTGCATGACCTTTAGCGAGGCTGGGTTGTCGCGGTTTACACGAAGATAGATTTCTTCTTCTGGAATAATTGTGCGTGCAACTTCCAGTGTGAGCGCCAGACCTTTTGTACCGTAGCCTTTACCACGATATTCTTTTGCAATGAACTGGCCGATATGTCCGCCACCATCTCTCAGTGCATCATTCAAATAATGGCGGATTCTGAACTGCCCGATAATCGTGTCGTTTTCCCATAAAAACAAAAAGGTTTCAGGCACCATCCAGTCCGGAAGATTTTCTCCGCGCTCAAATCTGAGCATGTCCAGTAAAGCCTTTGCTTCAAAATCTTCCCGCGAAATTCCGTGCCAGGCGTTTGTAAGCCCGTTTTCATCTTCCGGCATATCGCGAACAAAGGCCCATTCCTTTTCTATGTCTTCAAAGTTTGCTTTTTTAATATTTAACATTTCTGATCCTGTTTGGCTTTACACCAGATTACATCCACTCTGTCGTTCTTCCGGATGCGCAACTTCAAAACCGCAGTTTGCTTCCATGTTCAGTTCGCGCAGTTCCTTGATGCCATCAATATAAAGCTGATAATTAATCCCGGTAGATTCATACCCGCAGCCAACATCAAACTCATCACCCAAAGATTCGCGGACAATCTGTTCGCGCTGCTCACGCGTTGTATCCTTAATCAAAATGCTTCCCATAATTTTTCCTTGGGAATATTGTAGCATAATTCAACAGGATTATAAAAGTTATGATTTAATTTGATATAAAGTTCTGAATCTTTGTGAGTTCTTCTATCTGAGCTTTTGTCCAGAATTCATTTTCCCAATAGAAGTATTCGGTTTTTCGTTTTTTGAAGATGCGGAAAGGTTCTTTAGTATTATCATAAAGATGAAAAATATCACAAGTTTCAATTAATTCGGGAATTAACAAAAGACAGCGTTCATATCGCGTACGAATTTTTTCTTCAGGAACATCATGCCCACCTTTCGAATGACGAATCTTTACACGCAATATATTAGTGTTTGGATTAGAAGTTATAACATAAATGCAGCGGATAAAATATCCATTTTCTTTTGCACGTTTGAGAAGATCAAGATTTCGTCTTGTGGAAAGAACAGTTTCAAAGGTAAAACTTTGTCGATTTTTCAAAGCATCTTCTCTGAGTGCTTCAGCTTTTTGAGCTGCTTCTAAATCGGAACAAAAGGTAGATCGTTTGATTTCATCAGCATTAATGTAGGGAGGAATAACTTTTGCGAATCTGGTTATAGTAGATTTCCCAGAACCATTAGGACCTGCAAAAACTATAATTTCGGGTTTGAGGATAGCATCAGGCATATTCGCGGTGTCCATCAGGATATTCGATATATGGAAGTTGTTTTTCATCATCCCATTTCTGAATCGGGTCACCCTTAAGTATGGATGATTCATTTTCAATACGAACAGCTTCTACAAAAAGCTTATCAAGTTTTTCATCACTAATTCCACACATAGAATCAAGTTCATTTTCTTCCATATCTTCTGACCTCCTGATTGAATATAATTCATTTTATCATGCTTTAGAAAGGCTGTGAAGAGTTTAGAAAGATGAAATTGATAAAGTGTGGTATAATAAATTAAAGAGAAGAAAAATGAATTTTGAAAATGTATATTTTATAACCGGTACGGCTTATGCTGGAAAATCTACGATGGTAAAGCTGCTCGCACAGAAGTTTGATGGAATTGCCTGCGAGGAAAACTATCATGATGTTTTGCTGCCGGAGCTTGATGCAAAAGAATTTCCTTGCGTTACATATACGCGCGATTTGCAGGACTGGCATGAGTTTATCCGTCGTTCACCACAGGAATATAAAGACTGGATTGATGGGGCTGCCCGCGAGTGCGAAATCCTTGAGCTTCGGATTCTGGAAGATATGCTTAAAAATCCTGAAGCTCAAAATAAAAAGATTTTCGTTGATACAAATATTTCAATAGAAACATTGCACAAAATTGCAAAGCACGATCATGTTCTGATTATGCTCGCAGACCCTGATATTTCTGTTCGAAGATTTTTTGAACGCCCGGATAAAGAAAAACAGTTTTTGTATCAGCTGATTATGGAAGAGTCGGATCCCCAGGCCGCTCTGCAAAATTACCGCAAAGGCCTGGAGCTAATCAACTCTCAGGAAAACTACGACCGCCTCTTAAACTCCGGCTTCAATGTAATTCTCCGCGATGAAAAACTTGGAGTTCAGGGTACGCTGGAACTTGTTTCAAAAAAGTTTGGATTATCAGATATTTGATTCAAATATGATTCTACAGAATTATAAGAGTTATGATATAATGTAAGAAACTTTATATTGAAATATCATCTTCAATAAATAAGAAATTATGATATAATATAATAAAAGGAGGTTTTGGCATGTATGCTATGACAGGAATTATCCAGGGAAATACAGTTCTTACAAATGACAGTTCTCTTAAAAAATACGACGGTCGAAAGGTCATAATTACTGTTTTGGAAGATGAAAAGCAGTTTGATACTCTTCCTGATGAAAAACTTTATGCTATGTCAGACTCTCTTATTGATCAGAATATAGAAGCCTATCAGGAACTTGCTAAGTGATTTTTTTCGATCTAGAACAAGTAGAAAAAATTCATAATTCTCTTTTAGCTAGGACTGGAGGAATGCCAGGAATCCGCGATGTAAATCTTTTAGATTCTGCTTTAAAAGCTCCGTTCCAAACATTTGGTGGAAAGGATCTTTATCCTGATGTTTATGATAAAGCTTCTCAATTATGTTATTCACTAATAGAAAATCATCCTTTTGCTGACGGTAATAAAAGAATTGGAATACATCTTACTTTATTATTTCTAAAACTGAACGAAGAAAACCTGAATTACACACAGAAAGAATTGATTGATTTTGGATTAGGTATTGCCTCAGGAAAAATATCTAAAGACGAAATAAAAGATTGGTTAATTAAGCATCGTAATTAGTATTGTGTAATACATCCTCCTCGATTTATAAAAAGGAGCCCCTATGTCAAACATGTTTCAGGTCTATCAAAATTACTCAGACTTATATGACGAACTGGTAAATCACGAAGATTATAATAACAATCTTTATAAGTTCCTGCGCGACAATATCCAGTGGGAAAATAAAGTTGTCGGCGAATTTGGAATTGGGACCGGGCGTGTTACAAGGAATTACATCGACAAGGCTCAGAAGCTTTATGCGTATGATAATTCCGAGCACATGATTGATAA
>JAFZOJ010000065.1 GCA_017550685.1 Treponema sp.
GTGCATCCGCAGGGGATCCTGGCGGTCGTGCGGAAACCGGAGTACGTGCTGAAGGGACTGCAGGATGCCGTTCAGAAAGAGGGCAGCTGCACGTTGCTGCTTCTGGATGACATTCAGGATCCGGGCAACTTGGGAACGATCCTGCGGACCGCAGAGGCGGCCGGTGTTGGCGGGGTGATCATGAGTCCCGGCTGCGCAGATATCTTTAATCCGAAAACGATCCGCTCCACGATGGGCAGTATTTACCGTGTTCCGTTTGTGGTGGATGAACTGGTGTCGGTGATCGAGGATCTGAAGATGGATGGCTTTGCAATTTACGGTGCTGCGCTG
Source organism: Treponema sp. (assembly GCA_017550685.1). Taxonomy (GTDB): domain Bacteria; phylum Spirochaetota; class Spirochaetia; order Treponematales; family Treponemataceae; genus Treponema_D. The sequence continues at coordinate 331 of JAFZOJ010000065.1, forward strand.
GAAGGAGCTGTGCCGTTCCGCGAGGTGGATTATCCGCCGCTTCGCGCGATCGTGATCGGCAATGAAGGCAAGGGCATCTCGACCAGCGTGCTGAATTCTGTGACTGCACGCATCTGCATCCCGATGAAAGGGAAAGTGGAATCATTGAACGCAGCAGTCAGCTGCGCGGTGATCCTGTATCATTTGGATAGTCTGATTTAATCTTTATTAGTAGCTCACGTTTTTAATAATGCACATTTTCTTTTTGAGTTCCGCATGGCCGGGGTTTTCCGTCTCACGGGCTCAAAAGGTTCTAAGAGCACTAATTTTGCTAATGTGTATCGAATGAAAAGAAATATAAAGATATTATCTTGACATTGTATTTACATATTGTTATATTGTAAAAAAATGAGGATTAAAAAATGGCACAGATATTGGTTAATTTCAGAATGGATGAGAGATTGAAGTCTGATATGGAGAATGTTTGTCAGGAACTCGGCATGAATATGACTACGGCTTTTACAATCTTTGCAAAAAAGATGACGAGAGAAAAAAGGATTCCATTTGACGTATCGGTTGATCCGTTTTATTCAGAAGATAATATGAAATATCTAGCCAAGGTGATTTCTGATATCGAATCTGGAAAAGCAAAACTGAAAGAACACGACTTGATAGAGGATTGATTTTGAAATTACTTTGGGATGACAGAGCCTGGGAAGATTATTTATATTGGCAGAAACAAGATAAAAAGGTTTTAAAGCGTATCAATGTATTGTTAAAAGATATTCAGCGAGATTGTTTCAATGGGATAGGAAAACCCGAACCCTTGAAAGGAAATCTGTCGGGCTGGTGGAGTAGACGTATTGATGATGAAAATCGAATCGTCTATAAAGGACAGGATGATGTAGTCATCATAGCTGCCTGCAAAGGCCATTATGAATGAAATAACTTGCTCTTCCATAAAACATGTCCAACCACCTGACGGATGAAAAACGTAAAAAAATTTTTTTCGTCCCGGTACCACATTTTGTATACAAAAAAATAAGAAAGCACAAGATACGGAAATGCCAAAAAATGTTGAAAAATAAGCATTGACAGGCATTTTTTCTTGCTCTATAATCCCGACACGTAATACTTTTGTAATAATTTGCGGCGGCAGGAGGGGACTTGAAAAAGGGCTTGCCGCCAATA